>PBOM01000043.1 GCA_002724355.1 Actinomycetota bacterium
TGATAATCGATAAGTCCCTGATGGTGGGATTCGTCGACCATTAGCAATAACTCAGCGTTCGTTGTCGCATCATCGAGTTCTGAAGTCGGTTCCACCCGAAAGACTTTCAACAAGCTATTGACGAGATGGTTGAGCAACCGAATTATTGGTCCTGCGACTACCAAATATGCCGTCATTGGCCGCGCAAGCAGCAACAACGTGCGTTCTGGTCCTGTAATCGCCAGGCTTTTCGGGACCATTTCTCCAAGCACCATATGGATAACGACGACAAAGCTCAGGGCGATGGCGAAACTCACTGAATGCAAGAGCGTCTTATCCATGTCAATGAATCGATGAATGAGTTTTTCGAGAAGCGACGCTACGGCCGGTTCCGCTAGCCGACCCAGCACTAGCGAGCAGACTGTGATTCCAAGCTGAGCTCCTCCCAAGGCATTCAAAACATCTCTTTGAAGGCGCTGCGCCGCTTTGGCCGTTTTTTTTCCCGAAGCTGCCTCAGAGTCAATCGCCGATTTCATCGCGCCTAGTAGCCCGAATTCAAGCGCCACAAATGTTCCATTGAGAACAACCAACAAGGCTCCAACCAAAATTGCTAACGCTGTCATGATTCTTCGCCTTGACCGGGAGGAAGCATCTCTGACTCTGGCGGACGCTCTACAGATATCTCGGCGATGCGCAGATTGTCTCTGCTTACAATCTCGAATTTCCAACCTTGCCAATCAAGCTGTTCTCCAACAAGTGGCACCGACCCGAACTGCTCGAGCAAGAAACCGGCGACGGTCTCATAAGGACCCCTAGGCAGACGCAGTCCAATTGTTTCTTCGATGTCGCCTCTTGAGGTACGCCCATCAACTATGTAATGGCCGTCTCTTGTTTCACTCGTTGTTCGAACTGGTTCGTCGTACTCGTCAGCGATATCCCCTACCAACTCTTCAAGAATGTCTTCTCTCGTGATGAGACCCGCTGTACCCCCGTGCTCGTCTATAACTACCGCCAGTCGGCTTTCGGCCGCTTCTAGATCCACGAGGACACCATCAAGTTCTCGGTGTTCGGGAACAATGACCGCTGGTCGCAGGATTTCCGATAGTGGCCTATGTTCTCGGTCTTCTACTGGAAGCGTAAAAACATCTTTTACTTCGACTATTCCCACGATGTCATCGGCGTCTTGTCCAGTGACAGGGAATCTCGAATATCCACTTTCCTTAGTTATTCTGACTAGATCGGCAATGGTCGCTGACCGTTCGATGCCCACCATCGAAGTTCGGGGCGTTAGCGCGTCAGCTGCATCTTTTCTCGACAGCTGAAGTGTTCGAGTTATTAGCCGGGCTTCGTCTGCGCGAATGGTTCGAGCACTGGATGCTCTAACCAGATGTTCGAGATCTTCCAAAGACCTCAGAGAGCGCAATTCTTCTACAGGTTCGATACCGCATAGCCGGAGTAACCGATTCGCAAGCCCATTGAATGTGGCCGTTACCGGTGCTGAGACAACTCCGTAGATCCTGAGGATCGGACCCAGCCAAAGTCCTGTTCCCAGTGGCCGAGATATGGCGATATTTTTCGGCGCTAACTCTCCGAACACCATCTGCGCAACGGCGGCAATCGCAATCGCTATACCGGCTTGAGCCGGTCCGGAGGTCAAGTTGAACCCTGGTAAGTAACCCAGTAGTTCACCAATGGTGTCCTCGGCGAGGAAGCCGAGCAGCAAAGAAGTAACGGTAATACCCAGTTGAGCGCCACCTAGATGAAAACTGAGGCGACTAAGCAGCTTCTTCACGGTCCGTGCGCGCCGATGACCCTCTTCGGCCATGACCTCGACACGCTCTGCATCAACCGCAACCAAAGAAAACTCGCCGGCGACAAAGATGCCGTTAAGGGCTATAAGGATAAAAACCGCTACTAATCCCGTGATCGGATCGATCGTGAACACCTCCATACGTCTTTATCTATCCGCACCTGGCTAACGCCAAGGTAGCCTCCAAGCAATGCCTGGGGACAACGCCACCTTCGAACCGGTGCGCGAATGGTCGAAGTACCCCCCTGTAGAGGAAACAATTAGGAGCGATAGCTCCCTTGGGTGGCTGAAGCGCATNAGCCCTGTCGTGTTGACCCACCGGTGGCGAATTTTCTGGTCGGTTATAGCTGCGGTCATCGCTATGGTCGCTCAGATTCTTGTACCTCGTGNGGTTGGACTAGCAATCGACCGTGCATTGATTACTAGAACTAGCAGCTTGTGGTTGTTCGTGGCGATTTTGCTCGTCCTCGGAGTAGCACGTGCAGCCGCTACGTTCGGCTACCGGTATGGGCTATACGGCATGGCGTTCAAAGTTGAGTACCAACTGCGCACCCTGCTTTTTCAACACTTGGGGAAGTTGTCGTTTTCCTTCTTCGATCGAGTGCAGAGCGGACAAATAATCAGCCGGGCTAATTCAGANATCAGGTCCGTCCAAATGTTTATGGCATTTGCCCCAATTATGGCCGTCCAATTTTTCAGCTTCGTAGTGGCTATCGGGTTGATGGCCGCAATAAGTNTTCCCCTTACGGCAATTACAATGGTCGCGTTACCTGGCGTTTTTGCTATCGGTCANCGANTACGCAAGATCATGTTCCCGCTTTCGTGGGTGATTCAGTCNCGTCAGGCCGAAATAGCTACCGTCGTTGACGAATCAGTCAATGGGGTTCGAGTAGTCAAAGCCTTCGCTGCAGAACGTCATCAGATTGAGTCTCTGGCGATAGGCGCCCAACGGCTTCGATGGGCCAACCTAGTTCAGCATTGGACTCGGGCTTCCCATACTCCCTTTATCGAAAACCTGCCAAGGATTGCTTTAGCCACAGTCCTGCTTATTGGGGGCCTTCAAACGATTGACGGATCGTTGACCGTGGGGGATCTGGTCTCTTTCAATCTTTACATTCTTCTTCTCCAAGCTCCCTTTCGGTTTATCGGCATGTTGTTGATTTTGGGTCAGCGAGCGAAAGCTTCTGCCGAACGGATTTACGAAATCTTGGATGAACCCCCAGCTGTAGACGATCGACATGATGCTGTGGATCTATTTCCTTTAGGCGGGAGTATTTCGTTTTCAGATGTGANCTTTGCNTANGGAACAGAGGCGGTAGGTGGATCNCAAGGCAATGAGAANGCTCCTTTGGTCCTAAATAATTTCAATCTNGATGTATNACCGGGAGAAACAATCGCGATTGTNGGCCGGACAGGGTCAGGAAAATCAACAATTGCGCGTCTACTAATGCGCTTTTATGAACTACAGGGCGGCAGCATCTCATTAGACGGGCACGACATCAGATCGGTGACACAAACAAGTCTCCGTTCGGCAATAAGTCTCGTNCCGGANGANCCGTTCTTGTTTTCGACCAGTGTCCACGAAAACATTTCTTACGGAAAACCGGGCGCGTCNCGAGAAGAAGTCGAAGCCGCTGCTAGAGCAGCTCAAGCTCATGAGTTCATTGTCGGACTAGATGACGGTTATGACACTGTTGTGGGCGAGCGTGGCTACGACTTGTCTGGAGGTCAGCGTCAACGGATATCGCTGGCNAGACTGTTTCTCAGTGACCCTTCGGTCATAATTTTNGATGACAGTACAAGCGCTATCGATGTGGAGATAGAAGAGCGAATTCACCGTTCCCTAAAGGAACTGTTGCGGGAACGCACAACAATCGTCATCGCTCATCGCTTGTCGACGATCGCACTTGCCGACCGGGTGGTGCTAGTAGACGATGGTCAAATCATCGCCGATGGAACCCATCAACAGCTTCTTGACACAGAACCCCGTTACGTCGAGACGTTGGCTGCCTCGTTAGGAGAAGACGACTCGTGGTGATGATGGGACCGCCGGGGGGCGGCGCGTTCGCTGGGCCAAGTGCTACTCAATCGAGTGCTAGCGCCGGCTTACCGTTTGCGGGCGTTCCCTCGGAGATGCAAGAGGGCGCTGAGCGGATTTTAAGTAAAGAGCCCGAACACGCCAGCCCCACAATCGAATTCGAGCGATTCGCTATCCGTGCGTCACGATTGAATTTACGCTCCCTATTTGANAACCGCCGCGCGATCGCCCTGTGGGGATTATTCCTCCTAGCAGTGGAAACCGTCACTGCCCTTCTNGGGCCCGTGTTGACTCAGCAGGGCATCGACAACGGTGTAATGCAGCGAGATCGAGGGGCTCTGTACAACGCCGTCGCCCTATTCGGAATAGTTATCGTTATAAACGGCTTAACGAGCTTTTGGCGACAACGATGGAATGGCCGCCTGGGCGAAAACATCATGTATGACGTGCGGCTTGAGCTGTTCAGCCATTACCAGCGGATGGGGTTGGACTGGTACACGTCTGGTAAGTCCGGAGTGTTGCTCAGCAGAATGACCTCAGACGTCGAAGCCTTGACGTTGCTCGTCAACGAGGGCTTCGTCAATTTAGTGATTCAAGCCCTCACCGTCTCCGTGGTCACGATCATTCTCTTTTCCTACAACCCGCTCCTCGCGACCCTTCTACTGGCGCTAGTTCTGCCGCCTCTAATCGTCATGACCCTTTGGTTTCGGGCCGTTAGCGAACGCGGATACTCCGAGGTTCGGGATCGGATCGCTTCGGTTCTAGCTGATCTCTCCGAAAATCTTTCAGGTGTGCGAGTCATCGCTGCATTGAACCGTCGCCGACAGAACGCCGAGCTGCATAGAACCGTTGTGGGCGCTTATCTTGACGCCAATCTATACACAGCCCGGGCGGGCGCAATTTACGGACCCGTTACAGAAGGAATAGGTATCGCTGCCCAGGCAATTGTCCTTTTAGTCGGCGGTTGGATGGTGGTCGACGGTTCGTTACAAGTTGGGGAACTGACTGCATTTGTGCTGTTCGTCAACACTTTCTTTGCACCGATCCAACAGATGGTCCAGCTGTACAACACGTACCAACAAGGACAATCTGGATTACACAAAATTAGCGACATCCTCAGCACCGAGCCGTCGATCAAAGAAAAGCCCGGGGCGTCTCCGCTGTCGCCAATTGAAGGTCAAATCAACTTCGATTCGGTGACGTTCAGTTACGGTGACGGCCCAGAAGTTCTTCGAAAGATTGATCTCTCGATCAACCCTGGCGAAACGTTCGCATTTGTTGGACCCACCGGCGCCGGCAAAAGCACGATGGCCAAATTAATCACTCGCTTCTACGACCCCACTTCTGGAGTTGTATCGATCGATGGAGTTGACCTTAAGGATGTCTCAATTACATCTTTGAGAACTCAGCTCGGGGTAGTTCCTCAAGAACCATTCCTGTTTTATGGAACAATTCGGGACAATGTCGCGTTCGCGAAGCCGAATGCAACAGACGATGAGATTCATGAGGCCATAGCTCACGTCGGTCTCTCCGAGACCGTCAGCCAGCTAGCCCACGGTGTGGACACTTTGGTTCATGAACGGGGGGTTTCACTCTCAGCCGGCGAACGACAACTAATTGCTTTGGCTCGAGCATTTATCGCCCGCCCACGAGTTCTCGTATTGGACGAGGCGACCTCCAGCCTTGATCTACGTTCCGAAGCGCAAATCGAAACTGTTCTGGATGGCTTACTTGAGGGCAGAACAGCGGTTTTGATAGCCCATCGATTAGCGACTGCTATGAAAGCAGATCGCATTGCGGTGGTTGATGACGGCCGGATTGTTGAACTTGGCTCTCACACAGAGTTGGTCCAGTTGGGGGGCCGCTACGCAGAAATGTTCGAAACCTGGTCTTCGCATTCTGAATCTGACAACGATTCGTCTGCACAGCGTCTTTCGGATTAGTCGGCAGTATCTGGCAAGCTAGATCGGTGGCCGCTCCCTTTCCTACTGTCGAGCTTCGCGAAGTGTCGGTTAGATACGACGACAAAACGGTTCTTGGTCCGTTGGATCTAAATATCGCACCTGAGGATCGGTGGGTAGTCCTGGGACCAAACGGCAGCGGTAAAACTACTTTGATAAAGGTGCTGTCTCTCTACCGCTATCCAACCACAGGCAGTGTTCAAGTCCTTGGAGAGAGTTGGGGAGCTACCGATGTGCGAGAACTTCGCCAAAAAATTGGTCTTGCTTCTTCTTCTCTCAGGGATCAGTTCAGACCCGATATCTCAGGCCTGGATATCGTCATGACAGCGCGACACGCTGCGCTAGAAACATGGTGGCATCATTATTCCGACGAGGACCGAGATTCGGCTCTGAAGTGCCTGTCACGGGTAGATGCTTCAGAGCTTGCCGACCGCAAGTTCCACACTATGTCTTCGGGGGAACAGCAACGGGTGCAGTTAGCACGTACTTTGATGGGCGATCCAGGCTTACTTCTGCTTGATGAGCCAACTGCAGGCCTTGATTTGGTGGGTAGAGAGCAGCTGGTTGGCACGTTGGCGTCGGTTGCGTCAGATACCCGGACACCTGCCACCGTTCTCGTTACCCATCACACCGACGAGATTCCTCCGGGCTTTACACACGGTCTTCTTTTGAGAAATGGTCAAGTGATGGCATGTGGTCCAATTGATCAGGTTCTCACCGCCGACTCATTGTCTGAGTGTTTCGGTTTGCGACTTGAACTCGAAAATCGGGACGGTCGCTGGCTGTCCTGGGCACGCAGCTAATACTCGTATGAGTAATTCGAGCTCTAAGAGACAGCAATCAAAAGTTTTTGGAGAAGTCGCCGAGATCTATCATCGTGTCCGTCCGGGTTATCCAGAGGATCTATACGATTGGATACTTGAAACGTCGGGAGTGAATCAAGACGAACTCCTGATAGACGTCGGGTGTGGAACTGGAAAAGCATCTATCTCATTTGTGAAGCGCGGATTCACTGTTATGGGCATAGAACCCGATCCGATGATGGCTCGGATTGCTGCCCGTGAATTCAATGACTTCGAGACCTTTTCCATTGAGCAACGCACACTTGATGATTTCGGAGCCGCTTCGGCGGAAGCTGGTCTCATGTACGCCGGTCAATCTTGGCACTGGATGAACCCTGACACCCGATTTGAGTGCGCGGCCTCTGCACTCAAACCTGGGGGCTGGTTGTGTGTTTTTTGGAATCGCCCAGAGGAAATGCATCATTCATTCGATCGCGAAATGGATTATCTCTATGCCGAGTTAGCTCCTCAATTCAACGATGAGCGATTCAAGGTTCGCCTACCTGGTTCAAAATCGGTGATTAGTGCCGATAGCCCGGTCGAAGAGTTTGATTTAAGCCAATTATTTGGCGATGTCCACACTTTCGAGGCGTCGTGGGAGCAAACAATCAGTAGCGAGGAACACGTACAGAATCTTTTGACCCAGTCAGACCATCGAATGCTCGATGAGAAGCTCCGAACAAAGCTACTGCGCCAAGTAGGTGAGATAATTGATAATGCCGGGGGCGGCTACAAACAACTCTTCACTACTCACGCATATGCAGCGAAGCTTTCTGTCTGAGAACATCTCTATATGACAACTCACGAGGACCGCATTCGTTCTTATTTTGCAGCATGTAGCTCTGGCTCAAAAGATGAGGTGGCACGCCACTTCACCGAAGACGCAGTCATCTACGACACGAATCATGCGCCGATTGTGTCTGCTGAAAACATAGGAAATTTCTGGGTGCAAATTCACGCTAAGTGGACCGGCGCGAACTGGGTGGTGGAACGCGTCGTGGAAGACGAGAAGTCAGCAGCTATTGAGTGGTGCATGGATGGCGAACATCAAGGAAACAAGTTTGAGGTCCGCGGAAGCGAGCACTACCAGTTTCATGACACCCTTATCGCAGAAATTCGTCAGTATTGGATATTCGATTCCTCAAGTCCTGGTGGCGGCTTAATCGACTATCCGTATGGTCAGCCAAATCGTTTAGGTTCCCATGACGTCTAGCGAAGATCGCTCCGATAAGGACCTTCACCTGGTCTATGAAGACCCACAGTTTGCCGCTCGAAGCGCAACGGCGGCAGCGCTGCGTCGTTTAGGAAACGCTTTTGTGCGTCACCGTCTAGAAGAAGGGGACCTATCCGCTTTACAAGAGTGGGCGCAATCAACAGCTCAGGCGTTGGAGCTCTCTGAACCTATCGCTCGACCATCTGATTACTTCGAACGTCGTTATACCGACCCACGACCGCCTGATGGGTCGGAAGTGATTGCATTCAGCGATAGGACGTTCAGCGGCCCAGCAAACCCCATGGGCGTTGAGGTTGAACTTAGACGCGATGGCGAAGGGGTACTCAGCAAGGTGATCTTTGGCGCGGCGTTCGAAAGTGCGCCCGGCAGAGTCCACGGCGGGGCGGTGTCAGCACTCGTAGACGACACGATGGGCTATCTCATGATCGTTTTAGGAGAAGCGGCGTATACCGCGCGGTTAGAAGTCGACTACCAGGGCGGGGTCCCAATAGATACTCCGGTCTGGTTTCGAGCCCAAGAGTCACATCGGGATGGCCGCAAGCTGCTGGTGACTTTGACTGTGTCTCCAGACAAAGATGGCGTTCCGGATGTAACTGCGGCTCCGCTCATCACAGCGGAGGGTCTGTTCATTATTCCCAGCATTCGTGATAGTGGTTAGGAACTTTGTTTTTTCCGCCACTCTTCAGCTGCCTGTTCAAGGGTCGTGAATTCGACGTCGCCGCGGTCTCTGATTTCGCTTATAAGGTTCTCGAGCATCAACATTCGATGCCCCCGGCCTATGACCTGCGGGTGCATCGTATACGTCAGCACACCACCAGTCTCGTGTTCCCTCGCCCAGTCCAGATCCCCTAACCAGGTCTCCAGGACGGCCGAAGCTGGAGTCAAGTTTCCTCCTTTGGGAGGTATGTATTCAAACCAAGGGAAATCATCTAGATGCCAAGCTATGGGGACCTCAACTAAGTCAACTTGTGATCCCCATGTGACGCCAGACCCTTTTTCCCATTGGTCGCCAACGCGACACCAGTAGGGCTGCACATCGTGCCCCATAAGCGACGAATCATACGAGAAGCCTTCTTGCACCAATAGCTCTAGGGAATGTTCGCTGACGTACCAGCCTGGCGACCGCCATCCGACTGGTCTTCGCCCGGTTATGGAGTACAGGATTTCAGTGCCTTCCCGCAGAACTTCGAGCTCTTCGTCGCGGCTTATCCGAGCGGGACTTTCATGGTGATTGCCATGATGGCCTATCTCATGACCACCTGCGACTATGTCCTCAACGAGTTGGGGGTACGTAGTGGCTGTCAAACCGGGAACGAAAAAGGTGCCATGAATATCGTTTCTTTTAAGTGTTTGGAGTATCCGTTGCGTTCCTACAACTCCAAACTCTCCTCGACTGAACGCGGTCGAGTCTTTAGCGCCCATCCATAGGGATACCGTGTCTACGTCGAAAGTGAGGCTGACGGATAGTTCATCTCGCACGCCTAGAGTCTCGCGCCTACCACTCAGTTTTGTTTTGTAAAAGTTCTGAGAACGGCGTTTCTTTATTGGGGCCTGGTTCTTTGGGGAGACCTAGGACTCTTTCGCCGATGATGTTTCTTTGCACCTCATCGGTTCCGCCGTATATGGATGGGGCGGGGGAAAACACCGCCATCTCCTGGATGACGCCTCCGGTTGCTGCTTCTTCACCCCACAAAACCATTTCGGGGCCAAGTATCGAACCGGCAAGTTGTCGGGTCCTGTGGAGCGCTGATGTCATAAGGATCTTGGCAAGGTTGCCTTCCCCGCCTGTTTGTTGGTTTTTGTTTCGGGTTCTCTGACCATTCATGCGCATCAATTCGAGTTCTGTGTGAAGGCGCACAAGTTCTTGACGAATTCGAGGGTCGTTGAGCTTGTTGCGTTCCTCGGCCAGCTCTCGAAGGAGTTGCAGCGTCCCAGGGCCTACGCCTCCGGCTGCTAAGGCAAGGCGCTTTCCAACAAAAGATCCAGCTGGACGATCAAGATGCCCGGCGATGCTGCCGGGGTGGGCTGCTGCGTAAGCCATTCCATGACCACCGCCTATACCCGCTCGTTCAACCATGAGAGTGGTGTTGGCCACTCGCCAACCTTCATTGAGTTCTCCAATGAGATCCTCTTGTGAGACGCGAGCTTCGTCGATGAAAACTTCGTTGAATAGCGAGCGGCCGGTCATTTCTTTGAGTGGCCGTATCTCAACGCCTTCCTGATCCATTGGAAATGCAAACCAGCTAATCCCTCTGTGTTTTGGTGCGTCGGGTTCGGTTCGGGCAATCAGCATTCCGTAGTCAGCATGTTGCCCTTCAGAGGTCCAGACTTTTTGTCCGGTAATAACCCATTCATCACCATCGCGAGTTGCTTTGGTTTGCAGGCCAGCCAGGTCGCTACCTGCTCCGGGTTCTGAGAAGAGCTGACACCACGAGTCGGTACCGTCAAGAATCGAGGGCACGTATCGGTCTATTTGGTTTTCGTTACCGTGGGCAAGAATCGTCGGTGCTGCAAGCATCATTCCGAGACCTGCCGGTGAGCCAATAGCGCCACTTTCCCTCAGAGCTGCTGCCAGGACTCGGGTTTCTGATCTACCCCAACCCTTGCCATAAGGCTCAGGTAAACCTGGATTTGTAAGACCAGCGGAAGCAAGTAGTTGCCACCATTCTCTAACCGGTAGCTCCGGATCCCAGTTTGCATCTATCCATTCATCGAGTTCGGCGCGCAACTCATTGCTCATTTGATCGCTCCGGCAGGGTCGGGGTGGGGTAATCCATTTGCTCTCTTCACGCTACCTGCGACTGAGGTTAGAGAACAGTTAGCGAGCGCGGTAACTTCAGATCTACGCATTGCAGCACCGGAGGCAACGTTGGCTGAGTTAGCTCAAGTAACCATCGATCGTATTCATCACTACCGAGACACGGTGCGTGCATATCAGATCAGGGTTGATGGCAAGACGATCGGGCGCGTCAAGAACGACAAACAACAGACCTTCGAAATAAGTCCCGGTGTCTACCAGATACGAATGCGCCTGATGTGGCTGCAAAGCCCAGCAATTGAGGTGCATTTAGCTGAAGGTGACCATGTCAGGCTTCGGACCGGCCCCAACGGCGGCATTCTTCAGGCATGGAGGATCTATTTCGCTCCACACACGGCACTCTTCTTGGAAGAATCTGACCTTTAGTTAGCGAGAAGGACTTCAAGCGCCACAGCAATTCCATCATCGTCATGGCTGGGCACCACTTGGTCCGCCAGCGATAGGAGTTTGGGGTGACTATTCCCCATCGCAAATGAGCGACCAGCCCATTGAAACATCTCTATGTCGTTTAGACCGTCACCAAAAGCCCAGGATTCGGCGGGATTTATTCCCATTTTTTGGGCTACTGAGTTCAATCCGCTGCCTTTAGTCACCCCTGCTTTGACTATTTCGGGTGTTTCAAGACCCGATGGTCGAACTTCTATCGCGTCCGGCAAAAGACCCGTGAGGTCCGAAATAACCTCTCTGGGATCAACTTCTTTACAGTCGAGAAGCCAGGTCAACACAGGACCATCAACTGCGGTGAGCGCGTCCGGAACTCTGACCGGGTCTATCTCAAAATCAGACGGGAAATCATGAATGAAATGTTCGTCCCAGATGTGTCGCCCGTCGGCCATGTCTGCAGCTAGGGCAATATCAGGAAAGCGATTCCGGGCGATTTCTGCACCCTTTATCTTCAATTCTTCAGGGATGGTGCTCATTCCAAATAGCGAGCCATCAGATTGAAACACCGTTGCTCCGTTCAGACAGACGCAGTAATCAACGGCGGCGAGTTCGTCAGCGAGAGCTGCAACTTGCTTCCACGGTCGACCGGTCGCTAGAACAACGGCACATCCTCGACTTTTAACTGCTTGTACCGCTTGCCGAACCCGATTCGAGAGTGATCCATCTGAACGCAACAGGGTCCCATCGATGTCGAAGGCCACTAACCCCGGGAGCGAGTTCATGGCTATGAACCGTAGCTCGGAGCGTGACCCAGATCACTATGCGTCTACTGTCCCTCCGTCGACCTTCAAATCAGAGCCAGTGATATGCCAAGCCGCTTCACTCGCGATAAACGCTACGTATCTTCCAATCTCTTCGGGATCAGGTATGCGCCCAGTCAAGTTAGGGGTGGAGTTTTCTATAGCCCAGCGCTGAACTTCATCCCATCCTCGTATGTCGTCCCGACCTGCACGTTTTTCTAGAGCTGAACGAACCTCGGCAGTGGCGATAATGCCTGGACTAACCAGATTCGCTGTAACTCCAGAATTGCGGAGTTCTTTCGCAAGACTGCGCACCACAACTGGTAGCGCGGCTTTTGAAGCGTAATAGTCAGGGTTGTTTTGGCCTGGTTGTTCAGTACCGACGGTTCCCAGAAAGATCACTCTCCCCCATCCTCGATTCCTCATCGCTGGGAGGACTCGCTGGGTCAATCTCACTCCGCTCACGACGTTGATATCCCATGCCTCATGCCAGCGTTCTGCAGGGTCACTCCAAGAGGTGTTACTTGGTGTCCCGTAGTTGTTGATTAGAACATCGACTGATCCACAGGATTTTTCAATTTGGGAAACTATTGACTCGACGCCTTCCGATGATGTGAGGCTGCCGTGAACCGCAGTCGCATTGCCGCCGTTGGCTCCGATTTGTTCCACTACTTCGTCTGCCTGACCTGCTTCGTGGCCGTGAACGGCGACTATTGCTCCTTCGCTGGCAAAGACGTTTGCTGTGCCCGCGCCAGTTCCGCGATAGGAGCCAGAAATCAACACGACTTTGTCCTTCAGCCCAAGGTCCATAAATGCTCCTATTCGTTTATTCGATCAGTATCGCCGTTGCCGTCGCTACATCGAGCAATCGATTTTCGTTTCCTTTATCCACAATTCTGATTCTGCTTGTTACCGATTGGCTATCGACTCTAAGAGGTTCGCCTTTGACCATAAACGGACCTGATTTCGCCTGCGCCAAATAGTGAACCTCTGCTTGGATGCATCGCGTTGGAGCACCGAAAGTGAGTTGGCCTAGGTGAGCGGCCATAGCGTCAACCAATACGGCTACTGCGCCGCCTTGTATGGATCCGAAGGAATTATGAATCTGCGGATGATGGGGTAACTCGATAATGGGTTCGTCCGGATGAACTGTGATCTTTAGATAGTCATCGAGCAGGGGACGATGGGACTCTTCTTCTTCTGCGTAGTCGACTATTTGCCCTCTAGCGGTTCCGACACTGGGGTTGTCACTTCGAGCCGGTAAACGGGCGTATGTGCAGATTGACCGGCCGACCTCACCATGCTCATCATCGATAGTGGTTTCGGTGACTACGTTGTTGCGTCCGATTCGTAGGGGCCGGCAATGAGCTTCTACTTGGGTGCCTTCGGCTCGTCTGTTTATGACCGTTCCTAGTTCTAGGGTGGCAACCCAATCTGGTTCAACCTGAAGAACTCCGTGGTGTCCTGCTACTGAATCAACCAACGTCGCGACAGCACCGAGGCGCAACCAACCCCCCGCGTCGAGCAAATCTGGGAGGATCGGCATAGTAGCGCTGACATTGCCGTCGTCGTCTACCTGATGTCGGAGACGCAGATGTCTAAGTATGTGATGTTTGGGTGGGTAGGATCGCCGCTTCATTTCAGCGCATCTTGGAGGCTAAGAGTTGTTGGAGTTCACTCCACAACTCGGCTGTGGCTTCGGTTAAAGCCTCNAGGTCACCTCCGTTGGCAATGATGAACTGAGCCACAGCGCGGCGTTCTTCATCGGAAGCCTGCGATTCGATTCTGGCCAGTGCATCTTCAGGTTTTATGNCGCGTTGGTCTTGAAGGCGGTCGAGGCGATCCTGCATGGGAGCTTCGACTACGACCACTACTTCGTAAGGGTGTTTCGTTTCATACCCAAGGCGACTTTCGACCAGAACTGCCATGTCNTATACGACTACGGAGTCAGGTTTTTCAATGCCATCCACAGCTTTGTCTAGAAGTTCGTTGATAGCCGGGTGAGAGATCTCTTCAAGGGCGGTTAGCTGATCTTCATCACCAAAAACTATTGAAGCTAAAGCCGGCCGATCAATGCCGCCATTCTCAGATAACACCGTGGGTCCGAACCGGTCGATTATNGATGAGACAGCCAAGCCACCCGGTTCAAGTATTTGACGGCCGAGGGCATCGACATCAATGACCTCAGCACCNAAGTCAGATAAGAACCCAGCAACTGTGGACTTACCGACTCCCATTCCACCCGTTAGACCAACAATGAGCATCAAAGCGTTGAGGCTATCCGCCAACCCGCCCTTCGGGTGCATCAGTGGGTGGTCCTGCAAAGGCTTGTGCAATCTCCATCCACTCAGCTGCGAGATCACCTGTGATTTCCAACTCTGCTTCTCTTGCTCGACGCCTCTGGGTAACCACCAGACAGAATTGGTAAGAGTCAGCTACTACTAGGTCATCGCAGTCCTCAGGACCCCAGGTCCAAATTTCGCCGCTCGGGGACGTAAGTTCCACTCGTACNGGACTTTCAGGTGGCTGCAGTCCTCTATTCACGTAGCTCCATCCGCGAGTAGTCACACCGATATGAGCTACGTGTCGGAGCCGGTCAGTCCTTGGATATTCCGCGCCAAAAGTATCTGCTACATCGTGACTGTGGGACCAAGTCTCCATTAGTCGAGCGGTGGCGAAAGACAGTGCGCTCATGTCGGGCCCAAACCAAGGTATGCGGTCCTTAGGCTCAATAGCTCGAAAGGCTTCGGTCATTCGAGTTCTCTCGTCGGCGAACCATTGCCATAGATCAGATCCGCTCATAGTTCGAACGTCTAGGCCACCGAAAGTGTGAAGGTCTCCTTCACCTTGAAGCATTTGTTGCTTTGTTTCCTCGAAGCCGGTCGGGTCCAGCACCGCGAGGCTAGCTGCGACGTCTGCCATTCCTAAATGGATAATGGTTTCATGGGTGTCCCAGCCGTCAGCTGGAGTCGGTAAACGCCATTCATCTTCGGTTAGCCCAGCCACTACTGCACGCAACGCGTCAGTCTCAGCATCTAGGTCATCACATATTCCCCTCATATTGGGGACCCTACACTGCTGGAGGGATCCACTTCTGGTTGATTGCTTTTGACGGCTACCGTAGGTAGTAATCAAACACCCTCGGAGAAGCCGTGAAGCAGCCTATTTGGACGCCAAGTTCAGCTCGCCGCGAGGGTTCCAACCTTTGGACTTTCGCTGACCAAATGGGGCTGTCCCTCATGGACAGCACCTACGAAGATTTGCATCGTTGGTCGGTTGAAAACCAATTCACGTTCTGGAGGGCAGTCTGGGAGTTCGCTTCAGGTATTGGTGATTTAGGAGAGACAAGCCATACCGGCGGAGATGGTCCCGAAACTCGTTTTTTCCCAGATGCAAACTTCAATCTCGCAGAAAATTATTTGCGGAGATCCGGAGACGAGGTTGCTATCGCGTATCGGGGTGAGAACGTCGTCGAGCGCTCCTTAACCTTTGATGAGTTGAGGCTTTCGGTCGCTCGGGTGCAACAAGCTCTGCAATTGGAAGGCGTTCAACAAGGTGATCGAATCGCGACGTTGTTGCCAAATGGGCCCGAAGCAGTCATTTTCTTTTTGGCCGCTGCCAGTCTCGGCGCGATTTATTCTTCGACAAGTCCCGATTTCGGTTCAGCAGGAGTTCTGGATCGTTTCGGTCAGATTCAACCAAAGATATTGGTGGCGACTGATAGTTACTCATATGCCGGTGTCCGTCATGATGTCACCGCAAAGGTTGCTCAAATCGCCGACCAACTTCCATCACTCAAGCGCGTAGTGATGGTGANTTACGATGACCAGCCCCTCGAAGCAAACGTTCCGCTATCTGTGGGGCTTGATGACTGGCTGGCGAATACCGAACACCGCGAACCAGAGTTCATCCGATTGGGTTTCGATCAGCCGATCTACGTGTTGTACTCATCGGGGACCACAGGGAAACCGAAATGCATTGTTCACAAAGCAGGCGGGGTTTTACTTAAACATTGGTCTGAACATCTGTTGCACTGCGACCTTAAGTCCGGTGATCGACTGATGTACTTCACGACTACCGGATGGATGATGTGGAACTGGCTGGTCGGAGGTCTCGCTTCTGGCGTCTCATTGGTTCTGTACGATGGCTCTCCTTTCCACCCCAAACCATCCCGGCTTTTCGACCTTGCCGACGAGTTGCAACCGAATTTGTTCGGNGTAAGCGCAAAGTTCATCGAGGCAGCNATGAAGGAAGGATTGAGGCCTCGCGACACCCACGATCTTTCAAGTATCGAGACCATTACCTCGACGGGCTCGCCTTTAGCTCCCGAAGGATTTGACTGGGTGTACGACGCTGTGAAGCCCGATATTCACCTTGCCTCATTTTCAGGAGGAACTGATATCTGTGGATGCTTCGTGATTGGGGACCCCACCAGTCCGGTCTTCGAGGGTGAGATTCAAGCTCCAGCGCTTGGCCTGGATGTAGCTGTATTCGATGATTCTGGAAGCCGCCTAACAGCTGGCGAACAAGGAGAGCTTGTTTGCTGNAACTCTTTTCCTTCGATGCCCTTGGAATTTTGGGATGATCCCGACGGAGNCAAATACCACGACGCCTATTTCGGGCGCTTTNACGGCGTTTGGCATCACGGTGATTTCGCCGAATGGACACCTCAGGGAGGAATGATTATTTCCGGTCGGTCTGATGCGACCCTAAACCCCGGAGGGATTCGCATCGGCACTGCTGAAATCTATCGTCAGGTTGATGCCATTGACGAAGTCCTCGAAAGCATCGTTGTAGGACAACAATGGCAGTCAGATACCCGAGTCGTTCTTTTCGTTCGGCTACGCGAAGGGCTAGTGCTTGACGATGACTTAACTCAAAAGATCCGAAATCANGTGCGAGAAGGTGCATCCCCTCGACATGTGCCGGCGGTGGTCGCCCAGGTCCCTACGATTCCTAGAACCCGTAGCGGAAAACTGGTGGAGCTCGCCGTGAGAGACGCCATTCACGGAAAAGTGGTCAAAAATGTTGAAGCCATTGATGATCCGCAAGCATTGGAACACTTCCGNAACCACCCCAAATTGGCAGATACCTAGTTGTTGGCCACTTTTCTATGACACCGGTGCCTAGTCAGTGGCATCCTGAACTGACGCGCCGGGGGACGGCGAGACTCCTCACAGAATCGATGTTCGGGTGACGGCACAGAACAACACAAGCNGAGGTATACCAGCTGCTGCTGTCGCAATGGTTGGTTGGGCAGCTTCAGGTGTAATAGCGAAAGGCATCACTGAGCTCGGAGCGCTCGCCGTTGTTTTTTGGCGCATGTGGATTTATGCGTTCATCGTGCTGTTGTTCCTAAAGCTTCGGGGTACTCCCCTTCGAAAAGAATCACTGAAGTTTTCATGGCGCGGCGGAATCTCTTTGGGCGCAGACATCATGCTTTTTTTCTCGGCGTTGCGTTTAACAACTGTTGCGAATGCAACGGTAATTGGATCGTGTCAGCCATTGATTATGTTGCTGATCGCAGGTCGACTATTCGGCGAGCGACCTAAACGCCACCACTGGGGACTTGCCCTGGTAGCAATGTGCGGTGTTGCGATAGTGATGTTCGGCTCTACGGGGGTTCAAGGCTGGAGCCCGAAGGGCGACTTGTTGTCCGTAGCAACAGTGGCAGCGTGGACCGGATATTTCGTCTTTTCTAAACTCAGCAGCCAGCACATCGAGTCATCGCAATACACCGGAGCGACGGCTCTGATCTGCGCTCTTTTCGCGACCCCGTTCGCTTTAGCATCGGGCCAAGTTTTCGATATGCCGTCCGGCAATGCTTGGATCTGGTTAGTTGTCTTGTCGATAGGGCCGGGCTTCACTTCTCACATGTTGATGAACTGGTCTCTTAGCAGAATTCCTGCTTGGCTCGGTTCCACACTGACACTTGCTATTCCAGTCACCGCAACAGTTATGGCCTGGGTGTTTTTAGGAGAAGAAGTTGTAGCTCTTCAGTTTGTGGGCATGGCAGTCGTTCTCATCGCCTTGGGTGTCATTGTTCTTGGCCAATCTTCGGCAGATGACGAGGAAAAGTTGTAAGCGTTATCTGCCTTTCCATTCAGGTGTTCGTTTCTCAGCGAACGCGCGCGGGCCTTCGCGTGCGTCATCACTTTCCATCATCGCTCGAACCGCTGGATAGTCGTCATAGAACGCTTCGCCTAACGGCGAATCAAGTCCTCTCATCGCCGCTTGTTTTGTTGCTTGAAGCGACAGCGGCGCTCCGAGCATGATTTGGTCAATCAGAGCGTCCACTGCCTGGTCAAGTTCCGAATACGGTACGGCCTGATTAATGATGCCAATTTCAACCGCTCGTGACGCAGTCATTGATTTACCCGTGAGTAGATATTCCATCGCCAATTTCAAAGGAACTTGTCTCGGCAGCCGGTGCACACCACCTCCACCCGCATAGATACCCCTTCTGGGTTCGGGAAGACCAAATTCGACATGGTCAGCAGCGATGACAAGGTCACACGCCATCGCCACCTCAAACCCACCTCCTAGAGCTACGCCGTTCACTTTGGCAATAAGCGGCTTCGGATAGTCGAACCGTTCGATTAGCTTGACCACCGTCTTCATAATGTCGTTATCAGCTTTCTTTTCTTCTTCTGATGCGTGCTGAATTCGGGATAAGTATTTCAAGTCCCTCCCAGCGCAGAAGGCTTTGTCGCCCATGCCAGTTACTACGACGATCCACACGTCATCATCGCTAGCGGCGTGATCAAGTAGGTCGCTCCACTCTTTGTGCGCTGGAGTATTAATCGCGTTTCTCACTTCGGGGCGATTGATCGTTATCTGCGCGACGTGAGGTCGAGTCGTTTCGTAAAGGAAATATTCCGGGGTCCAGTCGAGTTGTTCCATGCGCCGATGGTAGGCAGAGAAGCACGAAGACGTCGGACATGATGGACTACAGGAATGAACACTGATGAAACCAGAGCCCTTATCGAGCGCTACTACGACGCTTTGACCCGCGGCGACCGAGAAGAAATTAAGGCTTGCCTAAGTAACGACGTGGTCTGGCAACTACCGGCTACGGCCGGAGAAGCAGGAACCGGGGGTTCGGATGCAAACGGAGTCGTAGCGGGCAGAGACGCCGTAGCCGAAGAATTGGGTGGCCGAACTATCAAAGATACATTCGACATTTCTCAACCATTCAATTTGGAGATCCGCAGCATGATCGTTGACAACGGATCAGCTGCGGTTCAGCAAAGGCTTACCGCTACAACCAGGAGCAAGGGACAGCGTTACGACAATCAGTATTGCTGGGTTTATTCATGCGCTGAAGGTCAGATAACTCGTATGGAGGAATACACCGACACTCTCTACGCAGCCCGCACTATGGGATGGGACTTGAAAGGCGAATAATGATCGAAGAACACGTGGTAATTGAAACGCCCGAGGGTGACATGTCCACTTTCATCGTGCGGCCACAGCACGGTGATTCCCTTCCAACAATTCTGTTTTTGATGGATGCCCCCGGCAAACGAGAAGAACTTCACGATATGGCTCGGCGCATCGCTGCGACGGGGTATTACGTGATGCTCCCGAACCTGTATTACCGAGATGTTCCTTCTTTTACGGTGCATCGAGAGGACCCAGTCAGCGCGCGGTACATGGCGCAACTTATGGCAAATCTCAGTAACTCAATGGTGGCTCGGGACGCTTCTGCCCTTTTGGACTACGCAGCTAAAGACTTCGCCGCTAACGAAAATTTGGTTGGCGTAACCGGCTACTGCATGAGCGGTCCATTTGCGTTGTGGGTCGCGGCAGAATATCCAGACAAAGTCAAAGCAACTGCATCGATCCATGGAGTGCGATTAGCTATCGATACTGAGGACTCCCCGCATAAGCGAGCAGAAGATATAGAGGCTGAGGTCTTGGTTATGGCTGCTGAATTCGACGATTGGGTCGATCGACCTCATTTTGATCGCCTAGTAACTGCACTCGACGACGCCAACACGAACTACAACGCTGAGTGGATCGACGGCGTCCACCACGGTTTTGTCTTCCCGCAACGCGCCAAGTACGACCAAGTAGCGTCAGAGCGACACTGGGAATTGCTGCACTCTCTATTTGACCGCAACTTAAAGTCAGACTCATGACCGTCCTTCAAGCTTCGTGCACTCAAATAGCCGTTCCAGATCCTCCCGAAGTCTCAGCTGCTAACCCTGTTCACGACGAAAACGCGACCGGTTACGGATACGCCGGGGGCATCGTTGCCGGAATTCATACCTATGGTTGGATGATCCCGGCGATTCTCGAGTCAGTCGGCGAGTCATGGTTATCTCATGGATGGTGCGATTTTCAGCTGCCGCGACCGGTCTACGCGGGTGACGAACTCATTACAGAGGTTGTGCCTTCCCCGGAGAACTCCGATGTGGGGTTGATTACCCAAAAGGTCGCCGCTGATGGAAGAGTCACTATTCAAGGAACGATCGGGTTAGGGGATGCACCGTGGAAAGACGAATTCTCTTTGCCGAGCGATCGGACGGCTGTTCCAGAGGCCCAGCAGCGACCCTTTCTGGGACTGAACGAGATCCCGACAGATCGCGATTACCCACCGATGTCGGTGCCCCTTAGAGCAGATGATGCGAGAACTTGGATGCGTGAAAGGATCCATGACGACGACGCAATGTGGAGCGAGGGAAATCAACCTCTAACCCACCCGTCATGGCTATTAGGTCAAATGACCCCACTCATCAGGCACTCATATCGGATGCCTGCGGGTGTCCACGCATCTGGTCGGGTACAACATTTAGAGACTTTCCGAGCCGATGGCGATGTGACCGTGGCAGGAAAGTGGGGTGCTGTCGAAGTTAAAAAAGGAAAACCGTGGTCGACGACTGACGCGGTGTTCATCGATACACATGGAACAGAAGTTGCCCTGGTTCGACAGGTAGCTGTGATCCTGCCAAGACTTCCTGAGAAGTGAGCAGGAACAGCAGGGCTCAGATGTTGTAGAACGGGCATGGAAAACTGTCTCTGGAGAGGGATTAGATGCCTGTAGAAAAGCTTCTCATTGCCAATCGCGGCGAAATCGCAATACGAATAGCTCGAGCCGCTGAGGAACTTGGTATCCCAAGCGTGGCGATTTACAGCACCGATGATCATTCTTCGTTGCACACGAAAATGGCCTCAGAATCGCACGCACTAGAAGGGTCTGGAGTATCCGCTTACCTAAATATTGAGCACATTGTCGATACTGCGATAGCGACTGGATGCGATGCAGTGCATCCCGGCTATGGGTTCCTTGCAGAAAACGCCGACTTTGCTGCTGCTCTGGAGAACGCAGGGTTAACTTTTGTGGGTCCAGAAGCAAGCCAATTGGCGTTATTTGGTAACAAAGTTTCGGCTCGAGAACTTGCAGCGAACCTGGGAGTTCCACTGGTTCCAGCTACAGCCGGCTCGACCAGCGTGGAGGACGTGGAGGCATTCCTAGAGGAATATAAAGCGATCATGATCAAGGCCGTCGCCGGTGGTGGCGGTAGAGGCATGCGCGAAGTTCGTCTAGGTGACGATGTGACAGCAATCTTTGAGCGTTGCAAAAGCGAGGCACTATCTGCTTTCGGCGTCGGCGACGTCTACGCCGAACGACTCATAGAAAATGCTCGGCATATCGAGGTACAGATCATCGGAGATGGCACCAGCATTGCTCACGTAGGTGAGCGAGAATGCACACTTCAGCGACAGAACCAAAAAATCATAGAGATCGCACCCTCTCCTTCTATCGACAGTTCTCTTCGTGCCTTGTTGACAAACGCAGCTACCAAGATGGCATCTGAAGTCGGATACCGAAGTCTCGGAACTTGGGAGTTTCTAGTCGACGCAGACGACTCTTCTACGGTTGCCTTTATTGAGACGAACGCCCGGCTTCAAGTAGAACACACCGTTACTGAGGAAATAACGGGAATCGATTTGGTTCGCAGTCAGTTGGCGATAGCTGGAGGGTCTTCTCTTACCGATTTGAACCTTCGGCAAGAGGACCTACCTTCCGCTCGTGGGTTCGCAATTCAATGCCGGGTAAATACTGAAACGATGACGGACGAAGGGCTAGCACGACCTGGTGGCGGAACAATGTCGGCCTACGAACCTCCTAGTGGACCCGGGATCAGAGTCGACTCGTACGGATATCAGGGCTATGCGACTAACCCCAGCTTCGATTCTTTAATAGCAAAAGTGATCGGTTACTCCCCCACTAGCAACTACGAGGATGCCGTTCGAAGAGCAAAACGTGCGTTGAGCGAATTCCGTGTCGAAGGGGTTCCTACCAACATCACATACTTGCTCGCTTTACTCGAGCGACCAGAGGTGCAGTCCAACCAAGTTACGACCCGCTTTATCAGCAACTTCGCTTCAGAGCTTGCTGAGGCAGCGAAACATATTTCATTAAAGAATGCTCCCGAAGCGCAACTGACTGAAACAACAAGCTCTCTGGCGGGCGCGCAAGTAAGCAACGACCCGTTAGCTGTTCTCCAGCACGGCGACATCGATGGCAGGGATATTCCAACAGCAGCTGGCAATGACCACCATGGAGGCGAGGCCAGCGTCGACGGCACACAAGCAGTAGAAGCTCCCTTGCAAGGAACAATTATCTCTATTGAGGTGGCTATAGGCGACGAAGTCGCTGAAGGCCAACCTGTGGCCGTGATGGAAGCGATGAAAATGGAGCACGTCATCGCTTCCACAGTCACTGGAATTGTTCATTCTCTCGGGGTGACCCAAGGCGACACCATCTATGAGGGCCACCCACTGCTGTACATAGAGGAAGCCGAGCTGGAAATAGAGACCGGGGAAACTGAATCGCAGATCGACCTTGATTTCATCAGGCCCGATTTGCAAGAGGTTTTTGATCGCCATTACAAGGGCATGGACGAAGCCAAACCATCCGCAGTTGAGAAACGGCACGGGCGAGGCCACCGCACCGCGAGGGAAAACCTGTCGATGCTGGTCGATGAGGGCACCTTCGTCGAGTACGGGCCACTAATGGTCGCGGCACAAAGGAGGCGCAGAAGTCTCGACGACCTCATCGACAACACACAAGGTGACGGTATGGTCGCTGGGATCGGCAGTGTAAACGGCGATTTGTTTGATGAAACAACTGCCCAAACAATGGTGATGTCTTACGACTACATGGTTTTGGCAGGCACTCAGGGACTACAAAATCATCGCAAGAAGGACCGACTTTTCGAAATCGCTGAGCACAACAAACTGCCCACGGTGCTACTTGCCGAAGGTGGAGGTGGGCGACCAGGCGATACCGACACAATGGGCGGCGCTGGACTGGACTGCTGGGCTTTCACTTTCTTTGCAAGACTCTCTGGGTTGGTTCCCTTAGTAGGGGTGACAAACGGACGCTGCTTTGCCGGGAACGCCGTATTACTAGGCTGCTGCGATGTAATCATCGCTACTGAAGGCTCGAATATTGGCATCGGTGGCCCAGCAATGATCGAGGGTGGGGGTCTGGGCGTCTTCCGCCCAGAAGAAGTCGGCCCCGTTGATGTCCAATACCCAAATGGTGTGATCGACATATTGGTCAAAGATGAAGAAGAAGCTATGGAGACGGCTAAGCGCTACCTGTCGTACTTTCAGGGACCGGTTGAAGATTGGGAGGCCCCCGATCAGCGATTGTTGAGGCATGTTGTGCCCGAGAATCGCCTTCGTGCTTATGACGTGCGCGAGGTAATTGAGACTATGTGTGATGTCGACTCGGTGTTGGAGCTTCGAAAAGGGTGGGGGCCTGGTTGCGTGACGGCTTTAGCACGCGTCGAAGGTCATCCGATTGGGATAATTGCCAACAACAACCACCATTTGGGTGGTGCGATTGACGCGGACGTTGGGGACAAGGGCAGCAGATTCATGCAGCTCTGCGACGCCCACGACATCCCGCTCGTCTTTTTGTGCGACACCCCTGGAATCATGGTTGGACCTCAAGCCGAATATGAGGCCACGGTTCGCCATGCGGGCAGGATGTTTGTTACCTCTGCCAGCGTGACCGTGCCGTTTATGACGGTGGTGCTACGCAAGGGCTACGGTCTCGGAGCCCAAGCGATGGCTGGGGGTAGTTTCAAAGCACCGGTCTTTTGTGTTTCGTGGCCCACGGGCGAGTTCGGAGGAATGGGCCTTGAGGGATTTGTGAAACTTGGTTACCGCAAAGAACTTGAGTCGATAGAAGATCCTGAGGAACGAATTGCCTACTACGAAGAGATGGTGGCGAAACTATATGAAAACGGCAAGGCCGTCAGCACAGCCACCTTCTTCGAGTTGGATGATGTTATCGATCCTGCCGAAACACGCACGTGGATTTCTATGGCTTTAAAGTCCGCTCCAGAGCCTGTCGCCAGGCATGGGAAGAAACGCCCAATGGTTGACACGTGGTAATGGTCTAATCCTCTTCGCAGTTATTCGAGTCGAGTCCATCTTTGCTATTCGAGTAGCTCAGCTATCGCAAGTTCAGCTATTCGGTCAGCGTCGTAGCCAAGACATTCTGTGAGTATCTCAAATGTGTGCTCACCAAAGGTTGGACCCGAATGGGTTACTTGGGCAGGGGTTCGCGACATATGAAATCGGGTCCCATCGACATAGAAGGGTTCGTGAGTCGCGTGGATAACTTCCTCAAATAAACCTCGATGGCTCATCTGAGGGTCAACACTTAGCTCAGGCGAATTTTGAACTATGTGGGCTGGGACTCCTAGCGACTGGAGCCTGTCCATCAGTTCGACTCCATCGACGCCAGCTGTCCAGGAGGAAATCACTTCATCAAGTTCGTCATGCCGGTTGTGGCGTTCATCTACTGGTAGATCCGCTAAATCATCCCGGTCCATTTCTTTGGCTAACTGCGTCCACTGTTCGTCGTCTTTGCAGCTAATGGCAATCCAGCTATCTTCCCCCGAAGTGGGATATCCCCCTTGGGGGGCGAACACCCGGTCCCTATTTCCGTTCCTTTCCCAGATGTTCCCATTGATGGAGTATTCGAGAAGGGCGGGCGACATTAGATGCAGAGCCGATTCGGCTTGGGACAGATCGATGTACTGTCCCTCACCCGTGCGCCTTTTGTGTTCCAAAGCACCCATGACGGATGCGACGAGCCATCGGGGCGCTGTGTAGTCGGTGTATGCGCTGAAAGGCCCGCACGGCGCTCGGTCGGTCCAACCAACCGGATAGAAGAAGCCCGAAATCGCAGCGGCCATTGTGCCGAACCCCGCCAGCATTGCTAACGGTCCGGTCTGCCCCATGAGACAACTCGATGCCATAATTACTTCCGGCTTTCTTTTTGCTACTTGGGCGTAGTCAAGACCCCAAGACGCCATGGCTTTGGGGGAAAAAGACTCAAGAATAACATCGGCCCAGTCAATAAGGTCCCAGACCACATCGATTGCTTCTGGCTTGGAAAGATCCAACGCAAGACCTCGTTTGCCGGCGTTCATGTTGTGGAAAATGCCTGACTTGTCTGGGTCTGCTTCGCCACCAGGGAAAGGTTCTAGAGTCCGGACTGCATCGATTTTATTTGCGGACTCGACACGAATTATTTCCGCGCCGTAATCAGCCAAAACCCGAGAGGCAGCTGGACCCGCCATAGCCCACATAAGGTCCAGAACCTTGACGCCTTTAAGCGGAAGGTCTTTGGAAGCAACAGGCTCTGTAATTGCAACCGAAGGTGAGCGTTGCGCTTCGTTCAATACTTCTTCGGTGTGTTCTCCAAGCTTGGGCGGCGGACTCAACTGCTCTAGCGGCGTCGCATCGAATTTCGCGAACGCTCCGGGATAGTCAACGACGGTGCCGTCTTCATGTTCGACGCTTTCCCAGTACCCCCGAAAATCGAGTTGTTCACTATTCACTACCTCTTCGGTCGTAGTAATCGGCGTAATCAAGAGGCGTCTCTTCATGGCAGCCTCAAGCAATTCGGCTTTCGTTTTGGTAGCGAAGAAATCGCCGAGTACTCCCTTGACCCGTTCGTATTCCTCTGTTGGCTCTCGACCATCGAGGAGCATCATGGCGTAGTCAAGCCAGTCTTTGTCGCGGGTTGCCTCGTCGCAAAATCCTTCTTCATGGACCCAATCCATCAAGTTTTGAGTGAAGTAAGAAAACGCTGGGCCGAACAAGAAACTTACGGACGCATAGCCATCTAGGCACGGCCACATGAGTTGGACGCGCGTACTCCCTAAGTAAGCGCCGCCGGCGACACGGGTAGGCACCGACGCATTCAATGGCGTAGCTAACGACATCGATTGTGTGCATTGGTTCATTGAGTGTTGGGCGGATATATCGATGTGTTGCCCCAACCCAGAAGTCGTTTGCCGCTCAAATAAGGCGATCAGAGCAGCCCCGGCGGCCTCAGAAGCAGCGTTGCCAAACGCCTGAGGCATGGTGCCACCCGCTCGCAACGGGGCTCTGTCTTCATCACCTGTTAGCACCATGTTGCCGGCGGCGGCTTGGATCGTTAAATCGCTATGTGCCCATCCAGCTTTTGGTCCATCGGCTCCGTAGGGAGTTATCGACACGTTGATCAGGTGCGAGTTGAGTTCAGTAATTTGTTCGCGTCCGAGACCCATGGACTCCATCACCCCATGATCAAACGATTCAAACAAAATGTCTGCGCTGCGAATTAACCCTTTGAGGCTGTTGAGGTCATCTTCAGTGGCTAGGTCCAATACCACGCTTTTCTTGCCCCTGTTATATGCCCAATGATGCAGGGAGTGCTCGCCGTCATTCACATCGTCAGCGAAGGGACCCAGTTGTCGAGCACTGGACCCCGCTGGTGGTTCGATCGCTATGACCTCTGCTCCCATTTGGGCAAGGATGAAGGCGGCCAGATGGCCGCGTTCGTCAGTCAGATCCAGAACTCTGTATTCGCTGAGCATCAATCCCCCACTTAAACTGCAATTTGCTGCCTGCGACGATAGCCCCACTCAAGCCACCATTCTGACTACGGTGCTGATATGGCTTTACCTCCACATCGCGTTGACTACCTGCCAATGGCGGATCGTCCGAGCATTTCCTGGCCAGATGGGGCCAGAGTTGCTCTGTGGATAGCTCCAAACGTTGAACATTACGAATATTTACCGCCTCGAGATCCGGGGAGAAATCCGTGGCCTCGATCACCACATCCAGATGTTCAGGGCTACTCCCATCGCGACTACGGCAACCGAATCGGCTTCTGGCGAATGTTGGAAGCACTTGACCGATATGACGTGACCTGCACTGCTTCCACCAACCTGGCAGTTTTCGAGCACTACCCAGACGTCGGCAAGGCAATGGCTGATCGCGGTTGGGAAATCATGAGCCACGGCATTTACAACACGAGATATTTATCATCTCTAAGCGAAGATGAGGAACGAGACTTTTATGTAGATTGCGTCGAAACGCTCCGACGGCACACTGGTCAACAACTTCGCGGCATGTTGGGTCCAGCCGTGAGTAACACGATTCGCACTCCAGATCTCATGGCAGAAGCCGGCCTTACCTATCACGCAGACTGGCTTCACGACGACCAACCAATACCTATCCACGTAGAGAAAGGGCGCCTAGTTTCAGTCCCTTACAGCATTGAGCTAAACGATGTTCCCGTGTTTCTGCATCATTACGACACCGACGACTTTGTGGCAATGGTAAAAGCACAATTCGACACTCTTTACGAGGAAGGGGCGACTTCCGGGAGGGTGATGGCCCTAGCGCTTCATCCTTACTTGATGGGGATGCCACACAGAATCGACGGCTTAGAAGAGATCTTGGATTATTTGCTAGGACACGACCTTGTTTGGCAAACAACAGCATCGGAGATAGCCGACTATTTCCTAGATCACCACTATGACGAGTTTGCCAAACATGCGGCGTCAATAAACGAGGTGTCAGATGCCAGCTAACCGCTCATTAGGTATGGATCACCCTCACTATGAGTATTCATCTCTTCCTCAAAGAACTGAACTGAGTTGGCCTACAGGGGATCCTCTTGCCTTAGGGGCTCTGGTCTTACTTGAACACTACGAGTGGGAGCCTCCGTCTGACGCATACAGTTTGCGTAACCCAAGCGGCGGTTTGTTCAAACTGCCAGCCCCTGACTACCTCCAATTAACGCACCGGGAATACGGACATCGCGTCGGCATTTTCCGACTACTCGACACCTTGGAACGACACGAGGTTCCTGCAACGGTCGCGGTCGACAAACTCACAGCAATGCACTACCCATGGCTCGTCGAACATCTACAAAGTCGCTCATGTGAGCTCATCGGACATGGGATAGCAGCAAGCCGGCTGATCACTTCGAAAATGACCGAAGAGGCCGAAGCTGAATTGATTGAAGAATCATTGAGTTATTTGGAACGCGTCTCTGGCCAACGCCCCCAAGGATGGTTTTCTCCAGAAGGGGTTGAGTCAAGTCGAACACCTGCCTTGTTGGCAGCCGCCGGGGTGCGTTACGTGTGTGATTGGCCTAACGACGAGCAGCCCTACCAAATGACTACCCCCGCCGGTGGGCTGTTTTCTTTGCCCCTTTTCTTAGAGGTTGACGATGAATTCGCCCTATGGCGACGCAGAGCAAATCTAAGTAGCTGGGAAAAAATGGTTGCTTCTGCCGCGCATCGCATGCATACGGACGGCCGATCATCAGCTCGTCACTTGATGCTCACCCTCCGACCTTGGCTTACCGGACAACCGTTCCGCATTGGGGCCCTCGACCGAGCACTGTCGTCTATTACAAAACTTCAAAGCGTGTGGACTGCGCGAGGTAGCGAGATTATCGACGCGTTCGTGGCATCTACTAACTCGGATTAGCGACGCCAAGCCCCTGGTATCGGTTGGGCTAATCCAAGGTGATCTCTCAACGTATTCCCAGCATATTCAGTCCGGAAAAGTCCTCGTCGTTGAAGTTCCGGTACGACCAGTTCGACGAAATCTTCGAAAGCACCCGGCATGTGAGTGCCTGCAATTACGAAACCGTCGCAGGCAGGAGTGGTGAACCATTCCTCAAAATAGTCAGCTAACTCGGTTGGTCCCCCCACCACGGGATGAGCCAATCGTCCTCGACCTGATACGTCAACGAAATCTCTAAGTGTGGGGGTTTCGTTTCCTGTGACCTCAATGACCTGATTTCGGATTCCTTGGATCCCTGTCATGGCAGCTACGTCTTCTGATGACAGTGGCTCGTCGAGTTCTTTCCCAGAAAAATCGAAGTTCAAACCCTCCGAAAGTAAAGAGAGGTCATCAATAAGGTTGGGCAGCTGATCATAAGCAGCTCGTTTGTCCTCCGCTTCTGACATGGTTCGACCTACAACAGGGAAAGTGAGGTTCGCGATTTTTACTCCCTGGGGGTCCCGACCCGCCGCTTCTACTACCGCTTTAACCTTCGCGTAGTTTTCGCTTGCACGTGAGAGGTTGGGATTGGACATAAAGAGCAGTTCACCCCATCTGGCTGCGAACTCGATCCCGCGACCGCTTTGGCCTGCTTGGATGACAACCGGATGACCCTGAGGAGTTCGAGGTACCGTGAATGGGCCTCGAGAGCTGTAGTGATCCCCGTCGTGGTCCAAGCGGTGAACCTTGTCTCCGATGGCGTACACACCTGTTGTCCGGTCCGCGACAATGGCGTCTGCTTCCCAGGTGTCCCAATGCCCATGTACGACTTCCATAAATTCGTCCGCCTGGTCGTACCGAACGTCATGAGCTGGGGCTTGGGGCAATCCCATATTTCGGGCTTCGTTATCGTTGACCGAAGTAACTACATTCCAGGCTGCTCTCCCACCTGTCATATGGTCAAGTGTCGCGAAAACCCGAGCGATATGGAATGGCGGAAAATAGGTGGTTGAGTAGGTAGCCCCTAATCCCAGTTTCTGGGTTGCCATGCCCATCGTGGTCAGCACAGTCACCGCGTCCAGCTTCACGCACCTAATTCCGTGTTCGACTGTGTGGCGATGATCCCCGCCGTACATGTCCGGCATCGCCAAACGGTCGTCGAAGAAACCTAAGTCGAAGAGCCCTCGTTCTAGGACCTTNGCTATGTGCTGATAAAAGCCGNCATCAGTCACATCGTGTCGCGCTTCGGGGTGGCGCCACGCAGCAGGAATCGTGGTGCAGTTCTGTGCTTGCAGAAATCCGATTAGCGCTATCTGGCGTGGTGGCGGATTCACGAGAGTCGAGATTTGACTAGTTCCGCTATGAGNCGCCCCTCTGCCTTGCCCGCTACTTCAGCATTGATGGCTTTCATTGCTTGNCCCATGTCNGCCATTGTCGCGAAGCCGCCCTCAGTGAGTATCCGCTCAATAATTTCCGTTAACGCATCGGGATCTAACTGTTCAGGCAAGTACGACTCAAGGATTTTTAATTCTGCTCGTTCGTCAGCTGCCTTTTCGGTTCGGCCGCCCTGNTCGAAGGCTTCGGCGGCCTCAACTCGTCGTTTCGCTTGAGCCGCAATGACTTTCTCTACCTGTTCGTCATCCAATGTGGTGGCCGAAGCTCCAGCCACCTCAGCTTCTTGCACGGCTGCTACGACAGATCTCAAGGTAGAGATCACTAACTTGTCTTTCGATCGCATGGCCGCAGTGAGGTCGGCGCGAATTTGCTCTAACAGGCCCATGTGCCTGTGGGGTGTCGTTCAACGAGGTCAGAAGGAATNGCNTCANCTTGATGGTTNATCGCTAATTCNGNNGANGGCTCTCCNGCAATTCTCGTGTGCCACATGCGGCGCGGTTCGGTCATNTCAAACGGTGTGCCTCGATGNTGNAGCCNNCGGTTATCCCANACAACNGCATCTCCTACGGTCCACTGATGATGGTAAGTCCGGGGNGCTTGNCANGCCCANTCNTTTAAGTCNTCNAGAAGTTTCGTGGATTCCTCCTGATCCATCCCAACAATGTCGTGAGCGTGACGCCCAATCAATAGATTCGGTCGCCCGGTAACGGGATGAACCTTAACAAGCGGGCGCAACGAGACTTCCATGTCGTGATAGCCGTAAAGGTTGTAGGTGCCGTCGTCATTTTGTTCGTCGGGCAAGTTTCCAGCTCGACCTTGGCTGTAATACAAAGAGTGGTACGCATTGAGATTCGAAATTCGATCGCGAGTTTCAATGTCAAGTTCGTCGTATGCGGCCCTCATGTCCGCCCATCCGGTGGCTGCACCACTGGAAGGCACAATTTCCGCAGTGAATACGGCGCCCTTTGCTTGCACCGGCATGTAGGTGCTGTCATGGTGCCACCCTTCGTTGCCACGCAGCGACTTCACTACTTCGTCGTCATCTTGATGGTGGACTTTGCCATCTTTGCCAATATTGGAAAGAGCTGCTCGCGGGAATTCGAGATCGCCGAACCTTTTCGCAAAATCGTCTTGGCCTTCGGGACTCAAAAACGCTTCCGGGAAAATGAGCAATGCTCGTTCTATCCAAAGCTCATATAGCTCATTCCACTCTTCATGGTTGAGAGTTTCAAGGTCAACCTCGGTGACCACCGAACCAAAGGTGACCCCTTCGAGATGCTCAACTTTCATAGTCTCACGTGTCCTTATGCCATGGCTTACGTAAATCGTAGCGACCACACCACAAGCATTGCAGCGTTGTCGTTACTACTTCGCTGCTCCGGGTTGATGAATTGTCAAACAGCTAGTGTTTGCCGAAGCTCAAGAAAGGCTCATACAGCGTGCGAGTTCCTAGATCTACTGCAGTAACGGGCAGCAGTATGGATAGAAAAGGGTCATATGAGCGACGAAGTTAAGTTCGACTCTTCGTTACGTGATCGCTTATCCGACAACCTGCAACAACATCGGTTACGTGAGCACGCAGATAAGGGTCTTACCCAAGCAGCGGTGTGTGTAATTGTTCTTGATAGCGATGCGATCCTTCACGGTACGGACCCATTGTCGGAGACTGCTACAGCTGCAGACCGGAAGCAGTTGCTGGCTGATATCCCTGGGTTAGCAAGTGATAATGATCTGTCTGGAACCGTTGAGGGAACTGCAGGCGGCGCAGCAGTTCTTTTGACTCGCAGAACATCGAAGCTCAAAGATCACCCTGGGCAGTGGGCATTACCTGGAGGGCGGGTCGATTCGGGAGAGTCAGCTTTTCAGGCGGCGGTCCGCGAAGCTGAGGAAGAAGTAGGACTGCGTCTTTCTTCTAAAGATCTTTTAGGGCGTTTGGATGATTATCCGACTCGTTCCGGCTACGTGATTAGCCCTTTCGTGTTTTGGGTGGGTGGCGAACTTGAACCGGTGGCAAACCCCAGCGAGGTAGCGTCAATCCATCGCATATCGATTCGGGAACTCATTAGACCTGATTCTCCTCGCTTTGTTTCGATTCCTGAAAGCAACCGTCCGGTTGTACAACTACCAATTGGTGGCGACCTGATTCATGCCCCTACTGGGGCTGTTTTGTACCAATTTCGTGCTGTGGCGTTTGACGGTGACAATGTCAGAGTTGATGAGCTTGAACAACCCGTCTTCGCTTGGCGATAGGACTGTAGTTTCGCGGTTAGCCGTGCACCGACATTGATGAATCAGGGTTGATGGTTCGCGTCCGACGGAAATTACCCATGTCGATAGGTAACGAAGTGTGAGGGCCCGTTACCGAAACCGGGTCGGAGTCGTGATCTTGGCCATTCTCGACAGCTTCAATAAGTTCTGACATGCAATACCCAGCTATGCCTGCGTTCTTGAACTGATTACCGCTAGTGCCGATAGCTACATAGAAACCATCGACACATGTTCGGTCATATATAGGAATCCAATCATCAGCCACGTCATAGACGCCTACTACACCGCGTTTTTGGTGAGGAACACCTACCGAAGGCAGCCGGCGATTCAAGCGCAGGACTTGCGCTTCCCACTGGCCAACATCAATTTCTCCTTGATAATCGGGGTCAACCCAATGGAGTGGATCACAGTCAGGTTCGGTGCTGCCGACAAGGATGTTGTTGCCAAGGTCGGGCCGGACGTAAATGCCGTTGTCGTCGTCGGCGATGCTGAAGCCTCGATTTTCGAAATCAAATTCGGGTGGTGAGGGAACATGGTGTACTTCCTGCCGCAACGGATTGGTCCCTATGGACATATCTTCTAAAGCACCTGCCATTTCATTGACAATTCGGCTGTGGGGCCCTGCAGCATTGACAATGACAGGCGTAGAAATGGTCGTACCGTGGGCTAGTTGTAATCCAGTGATTCGGTGTCCAGTTCGAGTGATCGACGTGACTTCAACGTTGAACAGAAACTCGCAACCTAATGCTGTTGCAGCCGTACACAAGTTCTGTGCCGCTAACTGTGGGTCACTTATGTAGCCCGCTTCGGGAGTGAAGACCGCTCCCTCTAGCTGTTCGGTCGGCTCGTTCCAGAAGCTTTCATCGTCGGGACGTTTAGGTGGACCGAAGGTGCTCAGGTCCAGTTCTGGTAAGTGGACCCGGAAGTCATCTATATCCCAGTGTTCATAGGGGATTCCTATGGAATCGAAATGTGGCAACACCTTGAGGTGGTGTCCGCCCTCTGTTTTGAGGGTTGCCATTCCACATTGATGAAACTTGGCTAGGTCGTCATTAGAGCCTGCGTTTAGGTGGTCTCCCCAGTTTTGCCAATACCTCAGTCCCTCATAAGACATAGCGACGCCTGGATAAGTCGAGTAGGTGAACCTCACAATCGCTGAGGAATAGCTGGTCGAACCTAAGCCAGCTCCGCCGTTGCGATCTACGGTAAGCGTGCGTAGGCCTCGTCGCCCTAATTCATACGTGATCGAGGAACCAATTACTCCCGAGCCGATTATTACTGCGTCATAGGCCTGAGTCGACATGGTTTGAGTCTCGCACCAATTATCTAAAGGGTCTGCGTTTTTAACCGATGCGCAGCGGTTTAGCGATGGCTCCGCTTAGAACTTCAGGCTCTGTATTCGTGATATGAACATCGTCTTCAATTCGGATGCCCCCAAATCCTCGTAACGCATCCACTTCTGACCAAACAACCTCGTCTGTGAATTGATTTCGCAAGGCTGGGTCTCCGAGCAGGGCATCGATGAAGTACACCCCTGGTTCCACGCTCGTAATCATTCCTTCTTCGAGGGGTCGATCAGTCCGAAGATATCTTGACTGGGGGTGGGAGCTTGGTTCGCGTCCGGTGGGGTATCCCCCTGCGTCATGGACGGTGAGGCCAATGAGGTGACCTAAACCATGGGGATAGAACAACGCTACGGCCCCTGAAGCGACTAGCTCGTCAACTTCACCGCGCAACAATCCGAGTTCTAATAAACCTGAGCCGATCACCCGGGCAGAATCAAGGTGAATTTCGCGCCACTCCTGACCTGGCCGACAGCGGTCAATTGCTAACTCCTGTGCACTCAAGACCACTTGCCATAGGAAAGTTTGGACATCTGAGGGTTCAGCGCCGACCACCATCGTCCGCGTGAC
>PBOM01000044.1 GCA_002724355.1 Actinomycetota bacterium
TTGTAGGCAGAATTTGTACTCATCCCATTGTGATCGAGAATGGCAGTGTTGCCGGCCAAATCCTTGATCGTGCTGCCGCTCGGTAAGACAATGGGATCAGAACCGGTGCTGAGGCCGTTGGAGTCATTCTCTCCTGATGTTAAAAGTTCATCGATAGTGTACCCGAAAACTTGCTGAGCATTACCGCTGCCTGATTTATACTGCGCTGCGCGGTTTTCGCTGCCCATTAGAATGGTCAGTGAGAGACCACTACTGTTGTCAACGACGACCTGTTCGCTGAAGGTGACTGTAAACGAAACATTGTCTCCAGGATTCAAAAAATTATACGATGAGATACCTGATTGAGCGGTTATCGCAATGGTGTCCACCTCAGGCTCCGTGGTGTCAACTTCATAGTTTGCAGTTGTAGCCGAAGGTCCAGTATTACCAGCAAGATCGGTATAACCAGTACCTAGCGTTAGCACGTTTGAATCATCCAAGTCGACATTGTCGGTCGGTACGAAGGTTCCTGTCCAGGTGGTGTTGTCGCTAGTGACAAGCGTCGAGAGAGAACCATTTGGAGCCGTGATGTCACCATTGGTTAAAACGACATTGTTACATAAACTGGAGACAGGACAAATCTGCTCTGAGAAGACAAATGTTACCGTTGCATTATCACCAATCTTGAGTTCTGTATCTGACATGGTGAAGTTGTCCACCGAAGGTGCGGTGGTATCAACCTTGTAGCTAGAGTTGTCAGTGAGTGCATTAATAGTGACATCAGAGGCTATGTTACCCGCCAAATCAGTGATAGTGCCAATAATATCATTTTGATCGATGCTTATGCCATCTGTGTCATTATCTCCCGCCTGAATTTGGTACTGGAACGTCAAATTATCGCTATTGGTGCCTGAAGAATATGTTGCTGTCTTGTTATCACTTCCCACGACAATTTTATATGTCAGAGAGGCACTTTCTTTTAAGACCGTCTCACTGAAGTTAGATTTCAAAGACAGCACGTCTCCAGCATTCAAAAAATTATTCTGCAAGCCCGTCGTTGTTGCGTTATCTATCCCAGTACTCACTTCAGTTGGAGGTATAGTGTCCACCTTGTGGTCAGTATCTGTACTCATCCCTGCGTGATCGAGAATGGCAGTGTTGCCGGCCAAATCCTTGATCGTACTGCCCCCCGGTAAGACAATGGGATTAGAACCGGTGCTGAGGCCGTCAGAGTCATTCTCTCCTGAAGTTAAAAGATCATCGATAGTGTACCCGAAAACTTGCTGAGCATTACCGCTGCCTGATTTATACTGCGCTGTGCGGTTTTCGCTGCCCATAAGAAAGGTAAGTGAGAGACCACTACTGTTGTCCACTATGACCGTCTCGCTGAAGGAGACTGTAAACGATACATTGTCATTAGGATTCAAAAAATTATTCTGTTTTCCTGATTGAGCAGTTATCGCAATGGTGTTCACAGTAGGCTCCCTTGTGTCAACTTCATAGTTTGAAGTTTGTTCCGTTGGGCCAGTATTACCAGCAAGATCTGTATAACTGGTTCCCAAAGTTAGCACGCTTGTATTATCTTCTATATCGTCGGTCGGTGTGAAGGTCCCTGTCCAGCTTTCGTTATCGGTGCTGGTCATCGTCGAAAGTGTACCAGTCGAAGTTCCATTATCCAAGGATGCAATCGTGATATCGGCATTGCTGAAGCCAATAACCGCCTCTGAAAAAGTTAGCGTTACTGTTGCAGTATCACCGACCTTTAATTCTGTATCAGACATAGTGAAGTTGTCCACCGTAGGTGCCAGGGTGTCAATTTCATAGTTTGCAGTTGTAGCAGCCGGACCATTATTCCCTGCAAGGTCGGTGTAACTATTAATTGCCAGCGAAAGCGTGTTGGTAGCATCCTCGGTATTGGCCGTAGGCGTGAAGGTTCCTGTCCAGCTTTCGTTATCGGTGCTGCTCATTGTAGAGAGTGATCCAGACGCAGTTCCATTATCCAAGGATGCAATCGTGATATCGGCAGAACTGGAGAAGCCAATAACCGCCTCTGAGAAAGCGAGCGTTACAGTCGGGGTATCACCGATCTTGATCTCTGTATCAGACATAGTGAAGGAGCTCACCGAAGGGGTCGTAGTATCCACCTTGTATTCTGCGTTGTGTGTTACCGCGTCGTGTTCGACAGAGGCAAGATTGCCGCTTGAATCCTTGAGAGTGCTGCCACTCGGGAGTTCAAGCGCATCTGCACTGATGCTNATACCATCGGTGTCATTCTCTCCGGCCTGAATCGTNTANNGGAAAGTCAAATTATCACTATTNCTGCCTGAGATAAATGTNGTTNNCCGGNNNGTGCTGCCNACAACAATGGTGAGCACCGGAGGACCNCCTGTGTTNTCAAGGATGACTGTCTCGGANTAGNTGACTGTCATCGATACATTGTCTCCNGCATTCAAAAAATTATTCTGTTTACCTGATGAGCTGGTNATTGCAACGCTGCTTATAGTAGGTCCCAGGGTATTGATCACAAAGTTTGCAGTTCGATTGTCTGTTGCCCCGNTATTTCCGGCGAGGTCNGTGTATTTCTCTTTTTCCAGCTCAAGGTAGTTTNTATCATCCTCGGTATTNGCCNNAGGCGTGAAGGTTCCTGTCCAGGTGATGTTATCGCTGCTCGTCATTGTCGAAAGTGTTCCGGACGCAGATCCATTATCCAGATTGGCAACATCGATATCGGCAGAACTGGAAAATTCAAGAACCGTGTCTGAGAAAACAAGCGTAACTGTCGCGGTCTCACCNACCGTGAGCTCTGTATCATCAAGAGTGAACGAGCTCACAAAAGGTGCTGTGGTATCCACCTTGTATTCTGCATTGTGTGTTACCGGGTCGTGATCAAGATTGGCATCGTTTCCGAACGCATCCCTGATTGTGCTGCTACCCGGACGGGCAAGGGCATTTGCACCGATGCTGATGCCGTCNGNGTCAGTTTCTNNNGCCTGGATTGTGTACTGGAACACCATCTGATTAGTACCGTTGTCTTCAGCATCATATATTGCCGTCTGGTTTGTGCTACCCACAACCAGCGTGAGAGTCGGAGTTCCACTTGCAACAAGAACTGACTCGCTGAAGGTTACTGTCACTGATACATTGTCTCCTGCATTTAATAAATTATTCTGTTTAACTGATGCACTGCTTATTGCGACGTTAGTTATCGTCGGTATGGTTGAGTCGATAATAACGCTGTTGCTCGATTCACTAGAAAGGTTACCTGCATAGTCAACTGCATATGCCTCGTAGGTACCGTTTATAAGTCCAGTAACCGGAAGGCTGGTGTTTGTAGAGGGAGTGCTTATAGTGACACTGTTCCAAAGGTTATCTGCAGCCCCTGTAATACTGGCAAGATTACTAACGTTGACACTCTCTCTGATCAGGTAGACCGTGCCGGTCTCTGTACTCTGAACCACGGCGCTGTCACTTGCGTTTAAATTTCCTGCGTTGAGAGTAACAGACGGTGTAGTAGTGTCTCCGGTTACCGTGAAGTTACTTGTTGCATCACTGGTGTTGCCGACAAGGTCCGTTTCCTTAACGTTGAACTGATAGGTGGTTCCGTTGACTACCGTAGCTGTGTAACTCCAGCTTGTACCTGATACTGTTGCATATCCGAGTTCGGTAGTACCGTCATATACAATCACAACTGATCCGGATTCGTTGGTCCCGGAAAGAACAAGAGCAGTATCATCCGTGTAGTCTCCGCTGGTCAGGGCACCAGTAATATTACCCACATCATCGGTTACTGCAGTTAAGTTCGCCGTTGGTGCCGTGGAGTCTATAGTCACGCTGTTTGTTGATGGCTTTGAAATGTTCCCTGTAGGGTCTTCCGCATAGGCCTTGTAGGTACCATCTGCAAGTCCTGTGGCTGGAAGATCAGTGTTCGTATCTACGAAAATAATGTTGACACTGTTCCAATGGTTGTCCGCAGCTGCTTTGATACTGGCAGGAGTACTAACTGCTACAGTGGTCCTGACAAGGTAGACTGAGCCTTTCTCTGTGCTTTGTACCACCGCGTTTTCGGTATTTTTTATAAGGGCAGCCCTTAGACTAACAGTTGGAGCTTTCCTGTCAGTTGTGACTTCTGTACCAAATTCCTCTCTATTGGTAGAGTAAGTATCAGCTTCACAACCTAATGCAAAGAGTAACAAAACAATTATGAAGCCTTTTAATTTATTTTTTATCACCATCACTAAAAACTTAAACCTAAACCATACATAGTTTGACTACCAGACATTGTATAACTTCCTTCAAGGCCAAGGACTGAAGAATCAGATGATCCAAGCCCTGTATATTTAATATTACTTACTCTATACCCTGCAAGTAATTCAAAGATCCAAAACTCAATACCTAAAACGGCAAAATAACCAGCACCAGATACAGAGGTTGAACCGAATGTATTTGTACTTGTAGTAACTTCAATTTCTCCTCTCGGTGCTCCGGCTCCTAATGTGAGTGTCAGGGAATCACCGGTTGTATCGGAAAGATTAAAAGTGAATCCAAATTCCAGATACTGACTTTTCGTGGTAACAACTGTGTCATCAGGATATAATTCATAGGTTTCTTCAATAGTCTGCCCTAAGCCCCAATTATTCAAAATTAGAGCATATGATGTATTTTTAGCCCACGCTGATTCAAATGTGTTTTCTCCGCTCATTCTTCTGAGTCTGAATGAGTCAGCGTGACGTTCATACCAGTGTTCACCAATCCACTCTCCAGTCAGCCCTGACTTGCCCTCTAGTTTTGATTTTTGTCTTCCTGACAAACAGGCTGTTCCGCACCAATCCGAATATTCCTGTTTTTTCTTTCGTTGTCTCAACTGTTCCATTCGTTTTTTTTGTTTTGCTGCCAAACAGGCTGTACCACACCATGAGTCATGATCACTTTTCCTACGTGCTTTCCTGCGCGCTTCTTCAATTCTTTCCTGGGCCTCGAAACACTCCGCATGAACCACGGGGGCACTCTTTCCGCACCTAATACCTGACTTTTTCCCTTGGTATGCAGGATTTCGATTACTACTCGTTGAACAACCGAGTATAAACATGCCAAATAAAGCTATCAGAATCAATCTAAATTTAGGCATCAATTTTTACCTAGTTAAATGTCCTGATTTTATAAGAGAGAATCTTCTCTGAGAGCGCATAAATGCTGCCATTAGCTGATAAAATTTAGTTTTCACTGTATTATCGATATTTTGAATAAGATAAACTGAAACAAACTTGCATTCATTGTTCCAATTTTTTCTACTCAGAATACTCCTTCAACTCAGTAATACTAAGGATTTGAGGGAGTTTTTAATTAATGCGGAAATATTATTTTTAGGAGTCCTGAAATTGAAGATTTTTCAGGGATGTTTTTTGAAAAGGATTAAATGTAAAAAAGTGTTTAGTTTAAGAAATTATTTTGTGTAAAAAATACCCCAAAATATACCCCTGAATAAAAAATTAAATTTCCCTCTCCTTCTTCCAATTTTTTCTATAAAAAAAGTTTGAAGAAAAATCTAGAACTTTAAAAAATTTCTTCAAGAGGGACTATCTTATTCTTGAAAATTATCCCAAAAATATGATATATGTAGGGTTCTCCTAAACTAAAAA
>PBOM01000045.1 GCA_002724355.1 Actinomycetota bacterium
AGCGGCGCCCAAGCCACTATTGAAGTGCGACTTGAGGACGACAAAGGCAGGTTGAAGTGGAAGCTTGTCCGAACATGACCCGCCCCTAAGAATTTCTTTCCTAGATCATGAATCTCCTGGACGTCAGCAATATCTCCATGGGATTTCCCAACAAAGAACTCTTCTCCGACCTTTCATTTACGGTCAAAGAAGGAGAGAGAGTTGCCGTTCTAGGCATCAATGGCGCAGGAAAATCAACCCTCCTTGCGGTTCTTGCAGGGGTAGACAAGCCGGACCGAGGAGTCATTCGCCGCCGTCAAAACCTCAGCTTGTCCCTGCTTTTGCAACGTCCGAACCTAGGACACGGAACCGTAGGGGAGCTATTAGGCGACAGTTGGGAAGCTAAAGCCGCCATGGATCGCTTCGGTTTGACAGACGTCGCTGAGCGTCAGGCCTCAATTCTTTCGGGAGGTGAACAAAGACGCGTTGCGCTGGCAATGGCCCTCAAAGACAAAAGTGCCGATCTACTGCTTCTTGATGAGCCAACGAATCACCTAGATTTCCAGGGAATTGAATATCTAGAAGCTGTCCTTCAGACCTTTCCCGGCGGTGTCATCTTCGTTTCTCATGATCGACAACTAGTTGAGCAAGTCGCGACTAAGACAGTCGAGCTAACAGCCAACGGCTCCTTTGTGACAGTCGGCGGATACGAAGCTCACTTAGCGGCCCAAGCCGACCGACACCGCAAAGCCGAGCGCGATGAGGCGACCAGACTCACCCTTGCGCGCAAAGAGTTAGCGTGGCTGCAACGAGGGGCGCGTGCTCGACGACGGAAGCCGAAATCGCGCTTGGCCGTAGCTCACCAAACACTTCATGTAGAAGAGCAAGATGACACAAGAGAAAGCGCCCTTGCTCTGGAAGCGTTCGGTCAACAACGTCTAGGTAAGAAAGTGATCGACGTTGAAGAGATATCCGTCTCCATCCAAGAAGAAACCTTATTGCGAGGTGTCACCCTGAAGCTCGCGCCCAATGAGCGTCTAGGTATCGTCGGCCCTAATGGCTCGGGTAAGTCGACCTTTTTGAATGTGATTGCTGGTTATGTAACTCCCGATCAAGGCACGGTGGACTACGGAGCCACCGTACGCGTCGGATACTTCGATCAAATGGGAAAGTCGCTTGATCAAGAACTAACAGTTGAAGAAGTGATCGCTGGCCCAGGATCGCGTTTAGACCACAACCAGTCAGCGCTATTGCGCCAATTCTGGTTCGAAGCCGCCACCCACCGCGCTCGTATAGGAACTCTTTCGGGAGGCGAACAAAGGCGACTTCAGTTATTAGCAGTTCTCGCGGACGAACCGAACGTTCTTCTTCTAGATGAACCAACGAACGACCTTGACATAGACACGCTTCGAGCACTCGAAAATTGGCTGGATGACTTTAAAGGAGCTCTTGTTGTAGTCAGCCATGACCGCGTTTTCCTCGAACGAGTGGCTGAACACGTGGTTGCGATCGGCGGAGAAGGCCTCGTCCCCTTAGGTCTGGGGGAGACGGTATGGGAAAACTCGAAGACCGAGTCGCCGAGCCTAAAGCGGAGCGCTCCAAGTCGCGTCAAGAAAAACAGCCCATCTGGAAGGTCGATGTCAACGCTGCGGCATCTTCTCAACGATGTTGAGGAGGAACTTGAAAAATATGAGACACAACGTGACCGATACGCGTCGTCGCTTGATGACAAAGAGTTGTCCTACGAAGCTCGTCAAGAAATCTCCGAGTCGTTCGCGACGACACTTGAGCTCCTGAAGCAAGCAGAACAAAGATGGCTTGAGATATCAGAAGAGATGGAGAGACGCGCGTAACTGCTCCGCTACTCTGCCCCCTATGAGTCGACGTACACATGACCACAACGGTGAATTGCGACCCCTACGGCATAGGCGTCCCATAATTCATTGGACGGCGGTCATCGTGTCAGCAGCAATGGTTTTGGCTGGATTCTCCGCACTGGTAGCTGCTTTATGAGCGACATACAGGCCGCCTCTTTCGCCGAACTATCAACCGATCGTCTCTACAGCATCTTGCACTTGCGAGTTGAAGTCTTCGTTGTCGAACAAGAATGCGCATACTCCGAAATCGACAATCTTGATGCTCAAGCAACCCATTATTGGGTGGACGATGACGCAGGTATCGCTTCATATTTACGTCTGTTGCACGAAGACGATTGCTACAGGATTGGCCGCGTCGTTACCAGAATGGACGCTCGATCCAAAGGACTGAGTAAACGATTAATGCACCACGTTATGAGCATCACAGAAGGACCTTGGGTGCTTTCTGCACAGTCGTATCTGCACGATTGGTACACCGATCTTGGCTTCTTGCAGACCGGACCTGAATTCCTAGAAGACGGTATCCCTCATATCCCTATGTTAAGAGAACCGAATAGCCGGGTTTGATTTACTAACTCCGGACGTCAACGACAGTGCGGCCCTTGACCTTGCCAGCGAGGATTTCAGAGCCCAAAGCGGGCACTTCTTCCAACCCCACCAAGGTTGTCATTTCGGATAAGACTTCCCGGTNGAGTAACTCGTCCAGGCGAGCCCACGCCGACTCTCGCTTTTCAAATGGGCACATCACAGAGTCGATACCTAGCANATTGACACCACGAAGGAGGAAGGGGATAACAGTTGTGTCGAGAGCATTGCCGCCAGCAAGGCCGCACGCCGCCACGCTCGCCCCGTACTGCATTTCCGTAAGCACATGGGCCAGAGTCGTGTCACCGACAGCATCAATGCATCCACCCCACCTTTCAGACGAAAGTGGGCCCGATGCTGGCTCGCTCAGCTCATCTCGCGCCACGATCTGAGAAGCGCCCAGCTTGGTCAAATAATCACCTGTTTCTGGCCGACCCGTTGACGCGGCCACCTCGTAACCCGCCTGGCTCAAAAGGTGCACTGCCACGCTTCCAACGCCGCCCGCAGCACCCGTTACAAGGACCGGAGCTGAACCAATGNCATGGTCCTCAAGTGCCTGCATAGCCAACATTGAAGTCAGTCCAGCTGTACCAACTGCCATCGCATCCAATTCTGAAATTCCCTCAGGGAGTTTCACAAGCCAGTCGGCATTAACGCGAGCCTTTTCGGAGTATCCACCCCANTGNACCTCTCCGACCCTCCAACCGGTCANAACGACACGATCACCCTCGCTATATCGAGGGTCGCTNGAAGCACTCACAACCCCTGAGAAGTCAATCCCTGGCACGTGAGGGTAATCGCGAACAAGCCGTCCGATGCCATTCAGAATCATTCCGTCTTTGTAATTCAGGGTGCTGTACGACACTTCGACCGAAACGTTTCCCTCCGGCAGCTGGTCATCGTCTAAATCCGTGACCTCAGCCGTAACTGCNTTCTCCTCTTGGGTTAACAGCACTGCTCGAAATGTCATCAATCCTCACTCATCAATCTTCCCTACAAAGGAACTAGGTTGGCTCCGGACCTTACTCCCCTCAGACCTACCTGTCCTATGTTCTGAGTCTCAGTCCTCTGTAGGCTGGAACCATGTCCGAAAGACAAATCGTAAACGTCACAGAGTCAGCGCTAGAAAAGGTTCTCGAATTACGGGCCGGGGAAGAAGACGCGGATCAGCTTGCTTTGCGGATTGAGGTCGTTGGAACACAAGGCGTCGACTACTCCTANGATCTCGCGTTTGAAGTCTTAGGAGAAGCAGACTCCGATGATGTACCCACTCATGTTGGGCAAGGCCTCACAGTTCTGGTTCCTAGTCGAGACGTGGCGAAACTAGAAGGAGCCACNCTTGATCTGCCGACTAACGCGAATCAACCCGGCTTAGTTTTGCGGAACCCGAATCGCCCCGATCTTGGACCTAATGCCACACTTGACTTGTCAGGGACCCTAGAAGAACAAGTTCAAGAAGTATTGGTCAAAAGAATTAACCCGTCGATAGCAGCGCATGGTGGCTACGCGGAACTTGTTCGAGTCGAAGGATCAACTGTCTTCGTCAAACTCGGCGGCGGTTGCCAAGGTTGCGGAATGGCCAATGCGACCGTTACCGCAGGAATCGAAAAAACTTTGACGGAACTTATTGACGGTGTTGAACACGTCCTCGACATCACCGATCACACCTCGGGTGAAAACCCGTATTTCGCAGCGACCTAAAAGTTAGGCCTCTAGCCAGATAGCGTCCCTCATCACGAGCCGCATAGACTCTGATCACCAAAACATCTTGGGGGCGAAGTGAGAGGCATTATCGGATACGGCACCTATGTGCCCTACTACCGGCTAGACAGATCAAAGATTACTGCCGCTATGGGTACAGGTGGCGGGCGAGGACATCGCGCAGTAGCAAGCTACGACGAAGACACCACGACAATGGGTGTAGAGGCTGCCCGTAACGCCCTAGACGCAAGCAGTGTCACCCCGTCATCAATATGGTTTGCAACTGCCAATCCGGCGTACCTAGATAAAACGAACGCTACCGCCATCCAGGCAGCACTTGACCTTCCCCAAGAAACCTGGGCCGTGGACGCCGGAGGTGCAGCCCGGTCAGCCGAAGCAGCGATTCGTGGAGCTATGGGAACCACCGGAATTTCAATGGCGGTGGCTTCAGACCTCAGAACNGGGAATCCAACTAGCAACGACGAAAGCGGTGGCGGCGATGCTGCAGCGGCCCTGTTATTTGGAGACGAAGAAGATGCCCCAGTAATAGCGCAAGCCTTGGGTGTCGCTGCCTCTACGGGTGAGTTCTTAGACCGCTATCGACTGCCAGGAGAAAGCGCTAGCCGAATCTGGGAAGAACGTTTTGGTGAGCAGGCCTACTTAACGCTGGCAAACGACGCCATAGAACGTGCAACCAAGGACGCAAACGTCGGCTTAGAAGATGTCGACAAGGTGATCATCGCCGGACTCCACGCTCGGGCAGTCAGGGGTCTCGCGAGAATCGCTGGCGACAAACTCGTAGATGACCTCACCAGCCAAATTGGAAACCCCGGAACGGCACAACTNCCACTCTTAGTCGCTTCAGCCCTAGATCAAGCAGCACCGGGNGAGACGATCCTATGTGTGCATTTGGCNGACGGAGCATACGCCGCTGTGGTGCAAACGACCCCNGCCATTGCTGACTACAACCCNTCTGCCACTGTTGCATCGCAGATTGAGAATGGCAGCGACAACCTCGACTACAACCTCTACCTCACCTGGCGCGGTTTCCTTGACCGGGAGCCACCCAGGCGCCCAGACCCAGACCGTCCAGGTGCTCCACCAGCGTTCCGTTCAGAAGACTGGAAGTATGCATTCGTTGGATCCCGCGACCGATCTTCTGGAGCGATTCACCTTCCGCCCATGCGAGTATCAATGGACGGTGGGGCAGTTGANGACATGGAACGCGTACGGATGGCAGACGTCCCAGCAACCATCGCCACCTTCACAGTTGACTATCTAGCCTTCTCGCTGTCACCACCGACCGTCGCAGTTGTAATCGACTTNGACGGAGGAGGAAGATTCCAGGCAGAAATGACTGACGTGGACCCAGATGAAGTCAAGATCGGAGATCGGGTCCAAATGACTTTCCGTNGCCTATTCACCGCAGAAGGAATCCACAACTACTTCTGGAAAGCCCGCCCGCTCTCAAAATGAGCGGAAAAACCAAGTATCCGTGCATGGATACGTTCTCATCAAGCAAACTGTTAGTACACAACAAAGGAAAGTGACATGGCCTCACATGGCATAAAAGACCAGGTCGCGATCGTCGGTATGGGTTGTACACCCTTCGGCGAGCACTGGGATAAGGGCGCCGATGACATGCTCGTCGACGCAGCACACGAAGCGTACGCCTCGGCAGGGGTGACTCAAGATGACATTGATGCATTTTGGTTAGGCACAATGGGATCAGGAGTTTCTGGTTTAACGCTTTCGAAACCACTACAACTCGATTACAAGCCCGTAAGTCGACTGGAAAATATGTGCGCCACGGGATCAGAAGCGTTCAGAAACGCTTGCTACGCAGTTGCATCCGGAGCCTATGACGTAGTCATGGCAATTGGGGTCGAAAAGCTGAAAGACAGTGGATACTCAGGGCTCACAGGTAGTCGCCCGCCAAGTGACGGCACCGATTCGTCNCTAACCGCACCAGCGACGTTTAGCTTGCTAGCTCCGGCTTATGCACACAAGCACGGTCTCGATGACGAAACCATGAAAGAGGTTTTGACTCGAATCGCTTGGAAGAACCATAAGAATGGCGCGTTGAATCCTCGGGCACAATTCCGAAAAGAAGTAGCCAAAGAAACCATTGCAGGTTCTCCGCTAGTAGCTGGCCCGCTGGGAATCTTCGACTGCTCAGGCGTTAGTGACGGCTCAGCAGCTGCAGTAATCGTCCGCGCCGAAGACGCACACCGCTACACCGACAAACCCCTATACGTGAAGGCACTGAGCTTCTCCTCAGGACCAGCAACAGGGGCTCTCGACCCGAGCTACGACTACACGACATTCCGTGAAGTACGCGCTTCGGCAGAGGAGGCGTACAAGCAGGCAGGCATCAACGACCCTCGTAGCCAAATAGCTATGGCAGAGGTACATGATTGCTTTACCCCAACCGAACTAGTCCTCATGGAAGACCTTGGATTCGCAGAAGAAGGCACGGCTTGGAAAGAAGCTCTGAATGGAACCTTCGACCTTGACGGCGACCTTCCGGTTAACCCAGACGGCGGCCTGAAGAGCTTTGGGCACCCGATCGGTGCGTCAGGCTTGAGGATGCTGTTCGAATGTTGGCTGCAGCTACGAGGCGAAGCGCCCCCCGAGCGTCAAATCGACTCAGATAAGACTCTAGGTCTTACCCATAATCTGGGGGGTCAACCTGGCGCATGCGTCTCGTTCGTATCCGTTGTCGGATCCGAAATCGGATAAATAACAACCGACATACAAAAACTTCAACGACCGTTCATTCAGGCCATGTGAATGAACGGTCGTTGCGCGTTACAAACACTGCGACTCACCAGATTGACCCCTAGCNATGGAGATTGACCCCTAGCTATGGTCTGATTTGCACACCTTGACAATTTCTGCCGCGATGCCNGCCGCATCAAGACCTAACTCAGCATGTAACTCGCNGGCCTCTCCGTGNGGGAGATAGTCATCTGGAATCCCCAATTGCAACAACCTAGGGATAGGTCCCGAACGGCGTTGTAAAGCGTCAGCGACGACGCTTCCGAATCCACCCATTCTGCTGCCATCCTCAACAGTGACCACCAAAGATTGACCGATCACCGCACGGATCATCTCTTTATCAACCGGCTTCAGCAGCCTCGGATCCCACACCGCTGCGTCAACACCNTCTTCNGCGAGGAGNTCNGCNGCACTNGTTGCAGCCTTGAGCATCTTTCCTGCCGCCANAATGGCGACGTCTTGGCCGTCTCTCACCAATCGAGCGGNCAGCCCTTGCCCAACGACGGCCGACTCGTCGGCAGNACCACGAGGCCACCGAATGGCCACAGGCCCACTCATTTCCAGGGCTTGGTTCATCATTACCGGTAGCTCCTGAAGCGAGGAGGGAGAGAAAATAGTCATCCCAGGAACTCGCGCATACATCGCAATGTCATGAAGACCGTGATGAGAGGCCCCATCAGGGCCCGTCACGCCAGCCCGATCGATACAAATGACGACCGGAAGTCCATGAAGGCCGATGTCGTACATCACTTGATCGAATCCGCGAGCTAGGAAAGTTGAATAAATAGCAACAAAGGGACGAAGCCCAGCCCGCGCCATTCCCGCAGCTGACGTCAAAGCGTGCTGCTCAGCAATACCAGTATCGAAGAAACGGTCAGGGTAACGCTGTTGAAAGGGAATCAATCCCGTAGAGCCAGGCATAGCTGCCGTTATAGCTACAACGTCTGGACGACGCTCCGCGATGGCCAACAAAGAGTTACTGAACTCCGACGTGAAGCTCTTACCCGAAGCAGATGAAGAATTGCCTGTAGCCGGGTCGAATAGCCCTATGTCATGCAGATGCTTTTCTTCATCATCTTCAGCAGGAGCGTAACCTCTGCCTTTATCGGTAAGTACATGAACAACTATTGGCCCGTCTTCGTATGACGAAGCGTCACTCAACGCTGATTCGAGGGCCTCAATNTCATGCCCATCTATCGGTCCCAGATACCGAACACCCAGCGTTTCAAAGAAGGCAGGAGGTTCCCACATTTCGCGCATGGCTGCAGCTGCTCCAGACAAACCACGTTTAACCTCCTCNCCAAGGGGCAAGCGGTCAAGAATGCTCACGACTGCTTGCCGACCTTTCACATAGTTCGGTGATTGCCGCAGGCGTGACATAACTGTCGCCAACCTGCTCACAGTAGGCGCATACGAACGACCGTTGTCGTTGAGAATAATTACAGCTCTCTGCCCATANTGACCAAGATTATTAAGGGCNTCGAATGCCATCCCCCCAGTCATAGAACCGTCACCGATTATCGCNACAACCTGCCGATGTTTGTGCCCGGTGAGATCAAATCCAGCTGACAACCCCGAAGCCCAACTCAATGAGGTCGAAGCATGACTGTTCTCAACTATGTCGTGCTCAGACTCAGCGTTGCTCGGATAACCAGATAAGCCATGCCGTTGACGAAGTGAGGAAAACAGATCCGCCCTGCCTGTCACAAGCTTGTGNACATAGGCCTGATGTCCGGTGTCCCAGAGAATGACATCCCTAGGTGACTCGAACACGCGGTGCACAGCGATAGTCAATTCCACCGCTCCAAGGTTGGACCCTAGATGACCTCCGGTTCTCGAAACCGCATCAACCAAAAACTCNCGAATCTCAAGACAAAGCTCTTCTAGCTGCTCTTGGTCTAACGCACGCAAATCTGCGGGACTTTTAATCTTTTCGATNTGCATGGGGAATTTGTTCGGTGCTGGGAATTACCGGTCACACTATCGGCTGAAAACTAAATGGCATGGCCAGCCGACCCCCGAATTTTCCAAATCCATGAAGCNCATCGCAGACCCACAACTAGAACCAATAACCCTGCGAGCCCATCTATCCAATAATGGTTGGCCGTAACCACGATGCTGAAACTGGTCGCAAATGGATAAAGCCACATAGCGGCGCGAGTCCAAGGTGACCTTAAGACAGGAACTAGAGCAATCGCACACCAAGCCGCCCAAGCGAGATGCAGGCTCGGCATAGCGGCCCATTGATTAGAAATTGCCTGCAACGTCCCGGAGTCAAAAGACCAAAGACCTCCATGTACTGCAAGCGTGTCGACAAATGCAAAATCTGTCATCGCTCCTCCGTAGGGAGGTGGAGACGAAAGCAACCTTGGAGGCATGAGAGGAAATGTTGCGAAACCTACAAGGCCCAGCGCTGTGGTTATACCTAAACCGGTGCGGTACTTCAGGTAGCGCGCAGGAAAACGGCGGTACAAAAAAATTCCNGCCCCGATCGTTACAACGAAATGGAGACTGCCATAGAAGACGTTCCAAAACCAAAGGAACCAATCCCACTCCAAAAAGGCCTCTTGGAGGTTCTCTTCGAAGAACAGGCCAATCTGCTTCTCGAAATCAATGACACGTCGAGCGTTGTCAGCCGCGGTTGTGGTCGTTGCAGCAAAAAGCCCATTGGATCCAAATTGATTACGAATTCGCGCATAAACCACATAAAAGGCAAGGACAAATAAGACCTCTTTCCACCAGCGCCTCTTGTCGACGACCGATTCGACAGGGGTCAAGTTGGCTCCTCCATATCTGAGGGACCGCCACCAACTACAAACGGCACCGCACCAGCAAGACTTGCCACGAGAGTAACAGCGTAGATTGCTAGACCTAACACCACGCTCTGACCGCTACTCACTCCAGAGCTATTAAGAAATAACACCAAGGCCGCTTCTCTAACGCCGATCCCACCAATCGCAACCGGAAGAACCTGAGCGATAAATACCATCGGTACAAACGCGATCCACGTCAGCAACCCCACGTCTATGCCGATCGAATTCGCAATACATATCACTGCCGTGATGAGACACACTTGAAACGCGAGGGCGACCGCCAGTAAACGCAGCATTGAAGCTGGAACTTTTCGGTAGCTGATGAGCCCACGATGAACCGCAGCCAATGATGTTGAAAGACTGTTGTTACCGCGAATTCTGCCACCCAGCCGCTGGTGCTGAGCCATCAGAATCAAGACCAACAAAAGCAATAATGTCCCCAACGCACCCAGTAGAGCCACNACNCCGGCACGGCTCGTCGCAAGACTCGGCTGGACCGCCAAAGCAAAAATCGTGATGACTGGAAGCACCAGCCAGCCCGTCAATCTTTCAATAACCACTGAAGCAAAAGCGCTCGAATGATCACGAATTTCCGCGCCNAGCCGCGATACCCGCAAAATATCTCCACCTACCGTGGTGGGAAGGAAGTTCCCAACAAATTGCCCAGCTAAGAAGTANCCGAAAACCGTCGAAAACTTCAGCTCGTTCCCGAGAGTTCGACACACCTCCAACCAACGCAAAGCCGCCAAANCGAAAGCTACAAAAGAAGCTGCTAGAGCACCGATCAACCAGAACCAACTGGTGCCCCGCCATTCCGGCCACCGCGCCTGAAGATCACTCGCAGGAAATCGGGTGAGCAGCAAGACCAACATCACAGAACTCGCCACTAGGCGAAGTCCGAGCGATGCCGTTCTAGGTAGGCGAAAGGAGCGATATTTCGAAGGTGACACGAGAGATCGAAGAATAGGCCGAACTAGCAATCCAGAGAAGCCAAATTGCCGCTGATCACGGTACTGTGTCGCCAAAGTTAACTCCGACCCGATTAAGGCCGATATGAGTATGAACGTGAATTCTCCACTGGTGGACCGCGAAATAATTCAAAATGTGCTCTCCACAGCCATGAGCAACGGCGGAGAGTGGGCTGAAGTATTTGTCGAAGACAGACAAAGCGGTGCCGCAGAATACGACGAAAATCGCGTTGAGGCGATGGTCTCTAGCCGCGACCTAGGTGCCGGCATCCGTGTCACGGTCGGAGACGCCACCGGCTTCGCTCATACCTCCGATATATCGCCCACCGGTCTAAATGAAGCCGCCCAAGCAGCCGCAGCCGCAGCGCGAGGCGGAGCACAGATCACACCGATCGCTCTTCGCGGAAATGGAACCGCCGAAAGCAGAGCGAAAATTTTGCCCGAATCAGTTCCCAAAGTTCGCAAAGTTGAACTCCTACAAAAAACTNATGCCGCTGCTCGCGAACAAGATTCGGCCATAACGCAAGTGACTGTCCGATACTCAGAGGGACGCCGCAAAGTGCTTGTTGCCAACACAGACGGCNTCTTCGAAGCAGACGACCAAACTCGAACGTTACTTTCCGTTAATTGTGTTGCCAGTGGCGACCAAGGTCTGCAAACCGGACGCGAAACAGTGGGCTACACGGTTGGATTTGAGTTGTTCGATGACCACGACGTCGAATCCATGGCACAACGAGCCGCTAGACGNGCAATAACCAAATTGGCGGCNCGACCTGCGCCAAGCGGGCAACTCCCCGTCGTCATCGAGCGCGGTGGGGGAGGAGTCCTATTCCATGAGGCTTGCGGCCACGGCCTTGAAGCTGACCTCGTCAACAAGGGAGCATCCGTATTTCGTGACCGAATCGGAGAGCTCGTCGCCGCACCTTCCGTAACTTTGGTTGACGACGGAACCATGGGAGTGGAATGGGGAACAGTCGCTATCGATGACGAAGGNTGCCCAACCCAAAAAAATGTCCTGATTGAGGACGGCGTCCTCACCGATTACATGTGGGACCACTTACGTAGCCGTTCAGCAGGGAGACCAGCATCAGGAAATGGCCGAAGGCAGAGTTACCAACATCTCCCCATGGTTCGGATGACCAACACATATGTAACAAACGGCGATGTCGAACCCCAGGACATTATTTCCGATACGCAGAACGGCATTTATGTAGCGCAACTCGGCGGCGGCCAGGTCAACACCGCTACAGGAGACTTCGTCTTCGGCATGACAGAGGCATATCTCATCGAAAATGGTGAAATCACAGCTCCCTTACGGGAGGGCAACCTCATCGGGAACGGCCCCGACGTGCTTCAAAACATCGAAGTGGTCGGCAACGACTTCGCCATGGGAAGCCCAGGCACCTGCGGAAAAGATGGTCAAGGCGTGCCCGTAGGCGATGGTCAACCAACGCTGCGGGTGGCCGCCCTCACTATCGGTGGAACAGCAAGTTGACACAAAAGCTAGAACTCCCCGACCTCGCAGCAAACCTCATCGCTGGAGCTCGCGACAACGAGCAANTTGAGATCTGCGTGTCCCGCAACCGTTCCACCACNGTCAAGGCCTACTCAGGTCAGGTTGAATCTGTCCGATCAGGGCTATCCGAAGCAGCTGGGATCCGAGTCGTGGTTGATGGCCGGCAAGGCTTCGCAAGCGCCGGCTCGCTCGACCACCAAGTTTTGAATCAGCTACTAAACGAAGCCCGAGAGAACTTGAATTTTGCGGAACCAGACCCCTACCAAGGCATCGCCGCTCCCGACGGCGTAGTTCCACCAAATCTCGACTTATCCGATCCGACAATTCTTCAGATAACCGAAGACCAGAGATCTACTGTGGCGATCGAACTTGAACAGAGGTGTCTGGACTCAGACCCACGAGTAAAAAGTGTGCGATCCGCCGCTTGGTCCGATGGATGGGGTGAATTTGCTTTGGCCTCAACGTCAGGAATCTCGGTTTACAGCGAAGGCGGAAGCTGCTCGGTAGGAGTCCAACCCCTCGCCGTTGATGGTGATGAGACACAGATCGGATACGCCGGAGATGCCGCTCGTCGAACAGACTTACTCGATCTTGACCGCGTAGTCACCGAAGCGGTGGAGGGCGCTACCGGCATGCTGGGAGCAACCAAACCGGAATCGAAACAACTAACTGTCGTTTTTGAACCCTCGGTAGCAGCAGCATTTCTCGGAACAATCGCAGGCGCCCTTACAGGAGATCGAGTAATAAAGGGCCGATCACCATTCGCAGATCGCCTTGGCGAAAAAATCGCTTCATCTGAACTGGTCTTATTTGATGATCCAACAAACATTGAATCACTAGGCGCGGATAATCACGATGGCGAAGGTTTAGCAACACGTAAGAACACCCTTGTTGACGCAGGTGTACTGTCTGGCTTTCTACACAACTCATACACCGCTCGGCGCGCAGGAACCCAATCAACAGGCTCTGCTGTTCGCGGCCCTCGGTCCACGCCAGGCGTGGGAATACACGCGCTCTGTATTACCCCAGGTACAGGTGACCGGAACGAACTCTTCGCACAGATCGGCTCAGGAGTGTTCGTACGTGGGGTAAACGGTTTACACAGCGGAGTGAACCCAGTAAGCGGCGACTTTTCGGTAGGTGCCTACGGTCAGCACATTAAAGATGGCGCACTAGGTGCACCCTTTAGAGAAGCCACTATTGCTTCTACGCTCCAAAGAATGCTTCTAGACGTCGTAGCTATCGGTGGAGATTTTGAATTTTTGCCCAGTGGTTCGGGAGTAGCGTCAATGGCAATTGCTGACGTTGCCCTCTCAGGGACATAGAGTCCGCGGGCGAATCACGCAAGCCCATTGGTACCCTGCTGGCCGTGCCTTCTTTACCGTCAGCCGAAGCGCTTGAACGACACCCACACCTCGGTGAGCCCTGTCCAGAAGGCTGGGTCAGGGTAGATTTTCATTCACATACCATGTGGTCGGGCGACTCGACCACAACACCTGACGAACTTCAAGAGTGCGTGGCAGCATCAGGAATAGACGTTCTGTGTGTAACCGATCACAACGCGATCAGAGGAGCAATAGAACTCGTGGACCAACTTCCCTGTCGGGTGATTGTTGGTGAAGAGTTAAAAACACACGCTGGTGAGATAATCGGACTGTTCTTAGAAGAACGAATTCCCCAAGGGATTCGACCCGAAGACGCTGCGAGAAATATTCGCGAACAAGGGGGAATTGTCTACGTGCCCCACCCCTTCGACCCGATTCGAAACAACCTACGCGCAGATGTTCTAGATGAATTAGTTGGCCTCGGTCTGGTTGACGGTATCGAGGTCCTCAACGGTAAGACCAGTCTCAAAAGCCTCAATAAAAAAGCGCTGGACTACGCAACCGAACATAACTTGGCGATCGGTGCTGGAAGCGATGCTCACGTAGCCGAGGCCATAGGAGCTGCTTATATGCAAATGCCAGACTTTGACAACCCAACGGACTTTCTAGAATCCATGCGTTCTGGTCAGCCGGTCGGTCATTATTACGACCCGCCTAGACAGTGGAAACCACGCATAGTCCCCTCAACCGCTGACTAACGCAGCGTCGAGTCGGCGATGGCTATCTGATGCCCATTTTCCACGCAATCGTCCTAGGGATTACCCAAGGACTGACCGAGTTCTTACCAATTTCATCGAGCGGCCACCTAGAAATTGTCCCGTGGCTATTCGACTGGAACGACTTTGCCGGAGACACGAGAGCAGAAAACACCTTCGACGTAGCGCTGCACTTCGGAACTTTCATTGGCGCCGCGACGTACTTGCGAAAAGACATTTGTTCCTACGCCACAGCTGGCCTCAGCGCTCTAATCGGTCGCCGACCATGGGACACTGAGGCGAAAATCGGATGGCTCCTGCTTCTATCCGCGCTGCCGGCAGCACTCGTAGCCGTCATCTTCGAGCCGTTTTTGCTAAGGCAAAGTGATCGGATCGGCCTCATCGCAGTCGGGCTAGCTTTCTTCGGCGTTATCTTGTGGCTCGTCGACCGATCTAGCTCTAACGAACGATCAACGAACGAACTATCCCTCTCTCATTCGATTGCAATGGGCATTGGGCAATGCGTCGCTCTTCTCCCAGGTGTAAGCCGTTCTGGGATCATGATTACCACCGCCCGCAAGCTCGGCTACGGCAGGCCCCACGCTGCGCGTCTCGCTTTTTTAATGGGGCTTCCGATTATCGCTGGAGCTGCCCTATACAGAAGCGTAGAAGTGGCGACAGACGGCATGCCCACAGGTATGGGCGCCGCACTCTTGGCAGGCACTGCGACTTCGGCGCTCACAGGCTGGTGTGCAGTTCACGCAATGCTGCGTTGGATCCAGTCCAGAAGCTATGGCGGCTTTGCCATATACCGAGTGGCGATGGCGCTACTTGTTACAG
>PBOM01000046.1 GCA_002724355.1 Actinomycetota bacterium
CCGAAGCTCAAGCGGTTTTGCGACAGCTTCCCGTCGCAATGGCTGCAGCTGGACAACATCATTTCGTCCGTGACGGACAAGGAGAAGTTTCCGGATTTCTATTACGCACCGCCGGATTACCGCACCACGATGGACATGATGATGGAGCCGCTGCTACTTTTTGAAACAGTGCTGATCGAGAACCGGTCGATCCTAGACTTCGTCGATTCCAAATACACCTTCCGCTCGGGGCGGCTGCGCAAGTGGTATGGCGAAGATCCCGCCGGGCGGATTGGCGGACCGGTGACGATGCAGTTCAAGCGCCAGCCCGTGCCGGACCGCCGACAGGGCGGGGTGATGACCACCGCGGCGATGCTCACGATGACTTCCGGCCCAGACGAAACCAAGCCGATCACGCGCGGCGCGTGGGTGGCCAGCGTGATGTTTAATGCGCCGCCCGAGCCGCCGCCCGCCGATGTGCCGCCGCTGGAGAAGCCCAAGGCGTCCGAGAAAAACCTTACCCTGCGCGAGCGCTTTGCCGCGCATCGTGAACGCGCCGATTGTGCCGGTTGCCACGCCAAGCTCGATCCGCTCGGCTTTGCACTGGAAAATTTCGATCCTGTCGGCCGCTGGCGCAGCACTTACGAGAACGGCCGCGAGGTCGATGCCTCCGGTCAGCTCTTCCGCAAGCATGCATTTAAGAACGTGGTGGAATTCAAGGACGCCATCCTCGCCGAGAAGCACCGCTTCACCCGCGCCTTCGCCGAACACACGCTCTCCTACGCCCTCGGTCGTACCCTCACTCCGGCGGACACGCCTGCCATCGACCGCATCACCGAACGCGTGGCGACCGATGGGTATCGTCTGCAAACTGTTCTGCACGAAGTGGTGCAAAGTGCGCCGTTCGTCAATCGGCCACAGGCAAAACAGCCTCGGCAACACCGCTAAAATCCGATAAATAACCACCAATGACGCACACATCGCGACGCGGATTTTTACAGGGACTGGGCGGCACGGCTTTGGCTCTGCCGTGGCTGGAGAGCCTCGGACTTGCGGCGGGGCAAAAGCCGACGCAACGTGCGGCGTTTTTTTATGTGCCGATCGGCGTGGTGCGGCGTTCGTTTTTTCCCGGGGAAGGAAATCAAATCACCCCTAAATTCGGCGGCAACAAGCAGTCGGCTTTCAAGACCGCGAACCTGAAGGTGGGCACGCACGCGCTGCAGCTCACGCCCACGATGCAGCCGTTGGCCAAGGTGAAGGAGAAGGTGACGCTGATCACCGGGCTGGACCGTGACTTTCAGCCGGGCACGGATGTGCACGCGCAATGCGCCTCGTGTTTCCTGACCAGCGCGGCGCCGTACAGCGTGAAGCGCTCGCCGTATCCGCAGGCGCGTACGCTGGATCACGTCCTTGCCGAGCAGCTTGGCAAAGATACGCCGTTCCGCACGCTGGAGTTTAGCAGCAACAGTCACAAGGACAACAAGGAATCGATCCAGTTCGACAACATCTCCTGGTACGGCACCGAACACGTGGCGCCGAGCATGCGTGATCCGCGCAAGGCGTACCGCCGCCTCTTCGGTACGCGCGAACTGCAGGCGTTTCGCAACATCACCGACCTCGTGCTGGAAGACGCGCGCTCGCTCAAGCGTTCGCTAGGCTATGCGGACCAGCAAAAGTTTAACGAGTATTTTGAATCCATCCGCACCATCGAGGTGCAGGTGGATCGGCTGGAGCAGATGAAGGGCGAGCTGAAAAAGGTGAAGCTCGCCGAGCCGGCCGATGCGCATTTGCCGCGTGGCGAATACATCCGCCTGATGGGCGACCTCATGGTGGTCGCGCTGCAAACCGGCCTCACTCACGTGGCCAGCTTCATGGTCGGCCCCGAGCGCTGGGACACGCCTTATCTTTACGAGAGCCTGTTCGACAAACCGCGCAGCCACCACCAGATGTCCCACAACCAAGGCAAGTTCATCAAGGACCTCGAAAAGGTGGACCATTTCCACATGCAGCAGNTTGCCTATCTGCTGGAAAAGATGGATGCCATCGAGGAAGCCAACGGCACCTCGCTGCTGGACAACACGATCTTCACCTACGGCTCCGGTCTTGGCGACGGCGCCACGCACCAGTATAGCGCGCTGCCCATCATCGTGGCCGGCCGCGGTGGTGGTCGTCTCAAGACAGGCACGCATCTCAACCTTTCCGAGACCACTGGCCCGGTCGCCAAGGTGAACGGCAAATATGTGAACCCCAAGCAAGGCCTCCCGCTCGCTAACCTCTGGCTCACCCAGATGCAGGCTCTCGGCCTCAAGCCCGACCGTTTCGCCGACAGCACCGGCGTGCTGAAATCGTTGCTGGCCTGATCACCCTTCAGCGCGATTAAAGAGCGCCTTCCACGCCAGCCCTGCGCCGATCAAACCGAGGCCGGCCAGCATCACGCGCCATTCCACAAAGCAGGCCAATAACAGGCATGCTATCAGGCCGGCGTAGGATATCCAAACGGGGTACAGGCGCTCTTCTGGCTTCAAGCGAATCGCGCAGAGGTTGGTGGTCGCATAATACACCAGTACGGTGAAGGCACTGAAACTCCAGGTGAGTTTGAAGTCGCCGAGGCAGGCGAGGCCGGCAATGAAAATACCCACCACGATGGTAGCGATGACGGGTACGCCGGTGCTTTCGCGGATGTTGGCCGTGGCTTCCGGTAAATCCTTCCGCCGGCCCATCGCGAGGACGACGCGTGAAAGGCCAAGCACGAGGTTGAGCAGTACGCTGATCATGGCGATGGCGGCACCGACGGTGAGCACCTTGCCGAGGGTGGGGCCGCTGAACTTTTCCGCGATGACGGTGAGGGAATCGAAATCATGGCCCGCATTGGCCAAAGCGATCCAGGCGACGCCTATATATAATAGCGTGGTGATCACCAACGTGGCGATAATCGCACGCGGGATGGTGCGGCGCGGTTCGGCGACCTCTTCGCCCAAGGTGGCGATGCGGCCGTAGCCGGTGAAGGCAACAAACATCAAAGCGGAGGCAGGAAGGAGGCTTGATAGATTTTCAGTGTCCCATTCGGTTTGCCAGCGATCTGAGTGATTGCTGATGGCTGGGGCGCCGAAGGCAATAAAGGCAATCAGACTGAGCAGCACGGCAGCGACAATCAGGGTGTTGACCATATTACTCCGCTGCATGCCGGTGAGGGTGAGGGCGGTGACGGCACCGACGGTGGCCAAGGCGATGGGCAACGAATGATCCGGTGCAAGGTACAATGCGAAGCCCAGTGCGGCGGTGGCGGCCGAGGCGGATTTGGCACACAGAAACATCCAGCCTGCCACAAATCCCAGTGAGGGGTTCAACCATCGGTGGCCGTATTCGTAAGTGCCACCGCTGACGGGGTGATTGGCTGCAAGCTGTGCGCTACTCATCCCGTTGCAAAGGGCAACTAATCCTGCTACTGCGATTGCAGGCAAAACCATTGGGCCAGCAATGCCTACACCGATGCCGAGGCTAACGAAAACACCCGTACCTATAATTGAGCCTAGCCCGAGCATCACGGCACTCGGAAGCCCAATCACGCGTTTCAGTCTGGAGTTATCCTCCTTTTTACTCACCGCCCCAAACTATTCTTTATAAGTCCAATTTTTCAAGACGGATGCGTTTGACCAGTCTCTTATTTTATGTATCTTTTCCCCAGATGAGAGTGCACATCTTTTCCATTATGTTGGTGGTGATCGGAAGTGTTTCGATTTCCTTGAACGCTGATGAGACCGTTAAGCCCTTGTTGGCTGTTTTTGGAAATCCACTTAAAGCTGCCAAGCTTCCAAAGGATGCACTTGCTCTAGCGCAGGTTGAATTAGGGCGCACGCTTTATCACGAAAAACGCCTAAGTAAGGANAATTCAATCTCGTGCAATTCATGCCACCGTACCGATGGATTTGGCGTGGATGGCGAGAAATTTTCCTTGGGCTTTAACAACCATCGTACGGGGCGCAANTCGCCGACNAGCTTCAATGCTTTCATGCACATTTCCCAATTTTGGGATGGCCGTGCACCCACGGTGGAAGAGCAGGCGAAAGGACCCATTCTTGCCGGTGGTGAGATGGCAATGCCATCTGCTGAGGCTGTGGTAGCTAAACTTGGAGAAATCGAAGGCTATGAGGCCCTGTTCAAAAAAGCATTTCCAAAATCAAATCCNGCGATCACCTATGATAATGTTGGAAAGGCTATTGGTGCTTACGAACGGCTGTTTGTGACGCCGGGGCGCTTTGACAAGTTACTTGCCGGGAAAGAAAAGGCTTTAAAGGAGCCTGAGTTGCGCGGTCTGAAAAAGTTTGTATCGGTTGGTTGTGTNGCTTGTCACACTGGTAATTTGCTGGGAGGAAATGCATACCAAAAGCTCGGAGTCCTAAAACCTTGGCCTAATCAAAAAGATCAAGGGCGTTTTGATCTGACAAAAAAAGAAGCCGATAAAATGTTTTTTAAAGTTCCCAGTCTCCGAAATATTGCCAAGACTGGCCCGTACTTCCATGACGGTTCCTCCGATAAATTAGAGGATGCTGTGCAACGGATGGCCGTCCACCAATTGGGTAAGGAGTTGTCAAAGGAAGATCATGCGGACATTGTTGCCTTCCTACGCTCTTTAACTGGTAAGTTGCCAAAAGCGGTTGCTGCTCCACCAAAGTCGTTCCCAGGGCAGTAGTCCTTTTCTACAAAGGCCCGTTTGCCGATTGGCAGACGGGCCTTTTTTGTTTATCAATGCCCTATGCGATCTATTTTACGTTCTCTTGCTTTGTTTTTTTGTGTTTTAGGCAGTTTCAATGAAGCTCAGGCAAAGAAGCCGAATATTATCCTCGTCATCACCGATGACCAAGGCTACGGGCCNATAGGGCGACACGGGCATCCGTGGATTCGCACGCCGCACCTCGACAAGCTGTACGATACGAGTACGCGTTTTACGCGCTTCATGGTAAGCCCGACNTGTGCGCCGACGCGNGCGGCNTTGATGACCGGNCGGCATCCNATGAAAAACGGCGTGACGCACACCATTCTCGAGCGNGAACGCATGACGCTNAAGGCNACTACNNTGCCGCAGGTGCTCAAACAGGCCGGTTATACGAGCGGCATTTTTGGCAAGTGGCANTTGGGCGATGAAGAACCNTACCAGCCGCATAAGCGCGGGTTTGATGAGGCATTCATCCACGGCGCNGGCGGCATCGGTCAGGCGTATCGATGCAGTTGNGCTGATGCGCCGGGNAACAAATATTTTGATCCNGTCGTGCGGCACAACGGGTCGTTCGTGAAGACGAAGGGTTTTTGCACGGACGTTTTTTTCACTGCGGCGATGGGCTGGATCAAGGCAAAGAAGGATGGTGATGCGCCGTTCTTTGCGTACATCACCACTAACGCACCGCACGGACCATTCATTGCTCCGCCGAAGAACACCAAATATTTTACCGATCGCGGCTTTGCCGCCCGGCAAGCTGGCTTTTACGGCATGATCGAAAACATCGACGAAAATATGGGGCGTCTGATGGGCAAATTAAAGGAATGGGATTTATTCAAGGATACAATCCTGATTTTCATGAGCGACAATGGCATGACCGGCGGAGGCTCCGGACGCATGGGACAGCCGGTAGCTAAGGGCTATCCTTTTTACAACGCCGGCATGAAAGGCCTGAAAGGCAGCGCCGATGAAGGCGGCGTGCGCGTACCGTTCCTTGTACGCTGGGACGGCCAATGGAAAAGCGGGCGCGACATCGCCACACTCAGCGCGCACATAGACGTGCTGCCCACCTTCGCGGACATCGCTGGCATCAAGACCTTGCCCAAGGGCCAGGTGGAGGGCCGCAGTTTTTTGCCATTGCTGTCGGGTGAAAAGAAATCGCTGCAAGATCGATACCTCTTCACCCACAAGGGTCGGTGGAAAACGGGTGCGAACCCGGATAATTTCAAGTGGATGAATTTTGCTGTGCGCAGCGAGCGCTACCGATTCGTGGGCGGAGGCACGGCTATCAGCGTTTCCGAACGGCAACGCAAGGAAGGAATTTCACCGAAGGACGCCCTCTTCGACATGATCAAGGATCCTCAGCAAACAACTAACATTATCGAAAAAAACCCTGAAGTGGCTGCAAAAATGCGAGCTGCTTACAGCAAATTCTGGAAGGAAGCCCGGCCGTTGATGGTCAATGAAAGCGTGCCGATGTCTCCGACTCGCCCATTTCATGTTTGGTACGAACAGCAAATGAAAGCCGGCGGCATCCCGCAATGGAAAGAGCCCGAGCTTTAGGCGACTCAACGCAGCATTGGCAAATCCATCCACGCGCGTTATCAACGTCGCATGCGTTCCATGTTTCGTTTCTTGGCGGTTGTTTTTTTGTTGGTACAGTTTGCTGAGGCGGCGGCGCGACCCAACATCCTTTTTGCCATTGCCGATGACTGGAGCTTTGGTCATGCGGGCGCGTACGGCTGCAAATGGGTGAACACTCCGGCGTTTGACCGTGTGGCTCGCGAGGGCATTCTCTTTACGCGCGCGTACACGCCCAATGCCAAGTGCGCGCCATCGCGGGCGACGATTCTAACTGGCCGTTACTCATGGCAACTAGAGGAGGCGGCCAATCACATGAACATTTTCCCGGCCAAGTTCGGCAGCTTTGTGGAGGTGCTGGCGGCCAATGGCTACACGACCGGCTTCACTGGCAAGGGTTGGGGGCCGGGTATTGCCAATGACGACGCCGGCCGGCGGCGTGTAATTACTGGCAAAGCTTGGTCGAGACGCAAAGCGAAGCCGCCCGCCAAGGCGATCTCGGCCAATGATTACTCCGGCAACTTTGCTGACTTTTTGGCCGCGACACCAAAAGGCGAGCCGTGGTGTTTTTGGTATGGCACGACCGAGCCGCATCGCGCCTATGAGAAAGGCGTGGGCCTGCGGATGGGCAAGAAACTGAGCGACATCGATCACGTGCCGGCGTTCTGGCCGGACAATGCCGAGACGCGCGGGGACATGCTTGATTATTCGATCGAGGTTGAGCATTACGATAACCATTTGAGACGCATCCTCGCCGCGCTGGAGAAGGCCGGGCAACTGGACAACACGTTGATCGTCGCCACCAGTNATCACGGCATGCCGTTCCCGCGCTGCAAGGGGCAGGCGTATGACTACGCCAACCACATTCCACTCGCCATCCGNTGGCCAAAGGGCATCGANGGCAGCAACCGCACCGTGACNGATTTCGTGAACTTCACTGATCTTGCGCCNACNTTTCTNCANGNTGCCGGCGTGAAAAAGATCGCGCCNATCATGCAGCCAATGAGCGGACGAAGTTTGTTCGATATTTTTNNCTCACCCAAATCTGGACAAGTAATTGCCACGCGCGATCACGTTCTACTCGGCAAGGAACGCCATGATGTCGGTCGGCCAAATAATCAGGGCTACCCCATACGCGGCATCCGCAAAGGCGACCATTTGTACCTACACAATTTTGAGCCCACCCGCTGGCCGGCAGGCAATCCCGAGACTGGTTACCTCAACTGCGATGCCAGCCCCATCAAGACGCTACTGCTTAACCAACGACGCGCAGGCGATTATAAATTCTGGCAATACAACTTCGGTAAACGTCCGCGCGAGGAACTCTTCAACGTAAAGACCGACCGCGATTGCGTCAAAAACCTCGCCGACAAGGAGGCGCAAGCTGGGCTGAAGGCCGTGCTCAAAAAGCAACTCTTCAGCGAACTCAAAAAACAGGGCGACCCGCGAATGCTTGGCAACGGCAAGGTGTTTGAGCAATACGGTTTTGCGTGGGACATGTGGTCAAACTTTTACGAGAAATATCACCGCGGCGAAAAGATCCGCACCGGCTGGGTGTTGCCCAGCGATTACGAGAAAGAGAAACTGGATTAACGCATTATGAAACAACTGATTCTGATAATTTGTTTGGCGGCCTGCAGCATTGGCTGCCAAACGCGGTCGATTTCCAATAGCGGTTATCATGGCACGTGGGGCTATCGCGGTGAACTGAGTGAACTGGAAGTGCTGGGGGTGAAGGCCGATGAGCCGATTGCCGAGGCGGATATTCAGGCCGCGCTGCAATCGGATCCCAAGGTGTCCTTGCGGCGCGGTGATCGTGTGGTGGTGGTGCAAAGCGGCGCGCAGTTTCCGGACGAACAGTTGTTGGAGGCGTTGGAGCCGTTGTATTCGGTGGTACCGCTCAGCGGCGTGCCAGCGGAGGATCGCCGTTATCGTGACCGGCCGCGGCCGGTGAAACAGCCGCTCGACAAATCCCTCCGGTTGGCCGCCGCCAAGGCCGGGGCGAAGACGCTGATTGTTTACTGGGGGGTGTTGGAAAGTGGCCGGGAAGAGCAGGACTCGAAAATCATTTCCTGGGTGCCGGTGGTGGGACGAATGGTGCCGGATGAAAAACAAAAAATGCGCATTCGCCTCAAGGCCGCTGTTATTGATGTGGCCACCGGCGCTTGGGAATTCGTCATCCCCGAGGCCTACGACGATGCCGCCAGCAGCGCGCGCATCAACCGCGAGCAGAGCGATCAGGGTCAAGTCACGCGGCTCAAGGCCAAGGGCTACGAGGCGTTGGCCAAGGCGTTAACGGCGCGTTATCGGTAGACGTTGCCAGCGGGAAAGGGAGCGGGTAGGGTGCCCGCGTGCTTACCCTTCTTCGCATTCCGGTGTTGCTCTGTGTTCTCTTTTGTTCGATTGAGGCAACGGCGGCCAAGCAAACCAATTTTCTGTTCTTTCTCGTCGATGACATGGGCTGGGCGGATATCGGCGCCAACGGTAGCAAGTTTCACGAGACACCGCACATCGACCGGCTCGCCGCTACCGGCATGCGGTTCACGCAGGGCTACGCGGCGTGTCCGGTGTGCAGCCCGACGCGGGCGAGCATCATGACCGGGCGTCATCCGGTGCGGGTGGACATCACCGACTGGATTCCCGGCCAGAGCAATCGCGCCACCAACAAGCTGCTGCATCCGCAGGATCGCAACAATCTTGCGCACGAGGAAGTGACGATTGCCGAGCAGTTAAAAAAGCACGGCTACCAAACATTCTTCGCCGGCAAATGGCATCTGGGCAGTGAAGGGCATTGGCCGGAGGATCAGGGCTTTGACATCAACATTGGCGGGCATCACCGCGGCTCGCCGCCGGGCGGCTATTATGCGCCGTGGACAAATCCCGCGCTGAAATCGAAAAAGAATGGCGAGTATTTGACTGAACGTCTCACGGAAGAGTCCGTAAAATTTCTCGAGAAACGCGATGCCAACAAGCCGTTCCTGCTATACCTCTCCTATTACAACATCCATACACCCATCCAGCCGTACAAGAAACGCATCGATCATTACACCGCCAAGGCGGCTAAGATTTTCAAGGGCAAAACGCCAACGCAAAAGGAGCACGAGGGCACCACGCGCATGCGGCAGGACAATGCCGCGCTGGCCTCGATGGTCGCAGCGGTGGATGACAGTGTCGGCACGTTGCTTGGTAAATTAAAGGAACTAAAGCTCGACGAAAATACTGTGGTCATTTTCTTCAGCGACAACGGCGGCCTCAGCACCCGCGGCGGCAAACGCTTTGGCCCCGGTTGCAACCTGCCCCTTCGCGCCAGCAAAGGCTGGCTGTATGAGGGCGGCGTGCGCGAGCCCACCATCATCCGGGCACCGGGCGTTACCAAGCCCGGCAGTGTGTCGCACAAGCCGATGATCAGCATGGATTTCTTCCCCACCATGCTCGAGCTGGCTGGCTTACCCGCGCAGCCCAAGCTGCATGCTGACGGCCAAAGCCTCGTGAGCCAACTCAAGGGCAACGACACCGGCAGCCGCACGCTTTATTGGCATTACCCGCACTATCACGGATCCAGCTGGAAACCCGGCGCTTCGATCCGCGATGGCGATTGGAAGCTCATCGAGTTTTATCACCACGGAAAGTTTGAGCTCTACAACCTCGCCAACGACATCGGCGAACAAAAAAACCTCGCCGCGAGCAACCCCCAAAAGGCCGCCGAACTCCGGGCCAAGCTCGCCGCGTGGCAAAAGCAGCTCAAAGCCAAAATGCCCGTGCCCAATCCCGCTTACCAAGCGCCCACAAAAAAGAAATGAACATCCACCATCTCGAATTATTCTATTACGTGGCGCGCCACAAGGGCATTGCCGGGGCGGTGCGCAACATGCCCTATGGCATCCAGCAACCTGCTGTCAGTTCGCAGGTAATCCAACTGGAAAACGACCTTGGCACCACGCTCTTTCAGCGACGGCCCTTCGAGTTAACTGCGGCGGGCGAGGAGTTGTTCAGTTTTATTGCGCCGTTCTTTGAAGGCCTTGAGGAGGTGAGCCGAAAAATTCGCGGTGGCGCGGCTCAGACCATCCGCATCGCGGCTTCCACCACTATTTTCAGGGATCACCTGCCGGAAATTCTCAATAAGGCGCGCGGAGAATTTGCCGGGTTGCACCCAAGTCTGCGCGTCGGGATCCAGCCGGAGATTGAGCAATGGTTGCTGGCCTCGGAGGTGGACCTTGGCGTTACGGTCTTGGACTCGAAACCGCCGACTGAGATAAAGACGGAGAAACTGCTCGATCTCAAGATGGTCCTGCAGGTGCCGGCCAAAACGAAGATCAAGACCGTGAATGACATTCTTGGTCAGGATCGGATCGCGCAAACCCTCATCAGTCTGCCCCAGAATGAAGGAATCTGCCGCGCCTTCCAAAAGGAATTGGCCCGGCGAAAAATCAGTTGGCCAATCGGCATCGAGCTGAACTCCATCGACCTGATCGACACCTACGTGGCCAACGGCTTTGGCATTGGGCTCAGTCTCGAGTTGCCCGGGAAAAAAGCGTCGAAAGGGGTGCGTTTGCTGACACTGGATGATTTCCCGCCTGTGACCATCGGGGCCCTTTGGCGAGGCCAACCCAGCCCGCTAACCCAAAGCCTAGTGAGCCTGCTCAAAAGCAGGGCCAGTGATTTGCGCTAAAACTATTTACGCAAAACCTGCGCATTAATTGTGAGCCCATGAATTGGCGGCTCCGGTTTTGGTTATTAATTACGCACCACAATTTCAATTAACCATTTAAAAATGAGTGACGCTTCAAAACCAAAGATCGCCTTCCTCGGCACTGGCCTGATGGGCGCGCCGATGTGCTGTTGCCTGTTGAAAGCCGGCTTTGAGTTAACCGTCTGGAACCGAACTGCCTCCAAGGCGGAGGCGTTGCATGCCGATGGCGCGACGGTGGCAGCGGCACCAGAGAAAGCTGTGGCGGGCGCGGAGGTGGTGATCACGATGCTCTCGGATGGACCGGCAGTGGCGGACATGATGTTCGAGCAGGGTGCGGCGGCGGCGATTGCCGAGGGCGCGACGCGGATTGACATGAGCTCGATCGGTGCGGACGAAGCAATGGATCATGCGAAGCGTCACTTGGCGTCCGGCGTGGCGTATCTGGATGCGCCGGTGAGCGGCGGGACGAAGGGCGCGGCGGCGGGGGAATTGGCGATCATGGCGGGAGGCACGCAGGAGACATTCGCGGCGATGGAGCCGGTCTTCGCCGCGATGGGGCGCGCGACGCATGTGGGGCCGAATGGTTGCGGGCAGCTGTCGAAGCTCGCCAATCAGGTGATCGTGGCCATCACGATCGGCGCTGTGAGCGAGGCGTTCATTCTGGCCGGTGGTGGCGGTGCGGATCGGGCGCAGGTACGCACGGCATTGCAGGGCGGCTTCGCCGCCAGCCGCATCCTCACCGAGCACGGCCAACGCATGGTGGAGCGGAATTTTGAACCGGGCGGTCCCGCGAAATTTCAGGTGAAGGATCTCAAAAATGCCCTCGCCGCCGCGGAGCGACTGGGGCTCGACCTGCCGATCACACGGCTCGTCAACGACCTCTTCATGGCCATGGTCGAAAGCGGCAAAGGTGACATGGACCACAGCGGCTTGCTGACTCACTTGGAAGCAGTCAACGGCATTGCCCCATGAACCCTTGGCCGGAGCATGCGACTTTGCCGGTACTGGATCATCGTCATGCTCGCGGCATGATGATGAGAGGCTGGGCAAGTGCCGGCGCGATTGAAACCCTTGCCGCGTCGTTAAGTTTCCCGCACTCTGTCGCCACGTTTTCTTATGCGACACAGGCCGATTAAATCAAAACTCTTTTCCGAAAACCGCAAACGACTGGCGAGCCAGATGGCGCCGCAGGCGTTGGCGGTGGTGAATGCCAATGATGTGCTGCCGACGAATGCCGACGGCACGCTGCCGATGCAGGCGAATGCCGACTTGTTTTTCCTCAGCGGCATTGAGCAGGAGGAAAGTATCCTGCTGCTGTTTCCGGATGCGGCGGAGGAGAAGCACCGGGAGATTCTTTTCCTGCGCCAGCCGAACGAGCATCTGCAGATTTGGGAGGGCTACAAGCACAGCAAGGAGGACGCGCAGAAAATTTCTGGCATCAAGAATGTGCAATGGCTCTCGGAGTTTCCGGTGCTGTTTCGCATATTGATGTGCGAGGCGGAGGGCGTGTATTTGAACACCAACGAGCACAAACGCGCGGTGGTGGAGGTGCAGACGCGCGACGCGCGTTTCATTGAGCAATGCCGGCGCGATTTCCCGCTGCACGATTACCGGCGGTTGGCGCCGTTGCTGCACACGTTGCGCGTTGTGAAGACGGATCTCGAGATTGAGCTGCTGAAAGAGGCGGTGGACATCACGGCGCGTGGCTTCCGCCGCACATTGCGTTTTGTCAAGCCGGGCGTGACCGAGTATGAGGTGGAGGCGGAACTGGCGCGGGAATTTATCAAGCGCCGCGGCAAGTTTGCCTACACACCCATCGTCGCCGCCGGCAAAAATAATTGCGTGCTGCATTACCTGCAGAACGATCAGGTTTGCAAAAAGGGCCAGCTGCTGCTCATGGACGTCGCCTCAAGCTACGCCAATTACAATGCTGACCTTACCCGCACCATCCCCGTCAGCGGCAAATTTTCGCGCCGGCAAAAGAAGGTGTACCACGCGGTGCTGCGCGTCCTGCGCGCGAGCATTGAAGGTGCCACCGTCGGCAAGCTCCATCGCGATTGGCAAAAGGAAGCGCAGGCGATGATGAACGAGGAACTCGTCGACCTCGGGCTGCTCAAGAAAAGTGCGCTGCGCAAAATTGACCCCGACAACCCGCCCTGCCGCAAATACTTCATGCACGGCCTCGGTCATCCGCTGGGGCTGGACGTGCACGATGTCGGCGATTCCAACGTGCCCTTCGCCCCCGGCACCGTGCTCACCGTCGAGCCCGGCATTTACATTCCCGACGAAGGCTTCGGCGTTCGCCTCGAAGACGACATCGTCGTAACTGAAGACGGCCCCATCAACCTCATGGCCAAGGTCCCCATCGAGCCCAACGAAATCGAGGCCATCATGAACCGGTAAAATCCAGACGGACAAAGTAAAATTGATGGGACCCATTCATGACTGATTGCACCTGAATTGGGTTTTTGTCCTCGCCGGTAAGGTTTTTTCTGGCAGCATAGCTCCATGCACTTGGAACGTTTATTTATCTGCTCTCTTTCCCTGTTCCTTTTTGCGGTGCCGGCAAAATCCGCGCCATTGGTCATTCCAACCCCTGACCAAATTCCCCGCGTAAAGCCCGGCCAAGCCCCTTCTCTTCAGGCGCGGCGCATGAGTTGCTGGGTGCAGGATACCAAGGCACATGCACCCTTGGGTAAGGCCTATGTGGTGCTCACTGATGTGCAGGATGAAGTGAGCACCAAGGCGGTAAAAAAACTTCTGAATCATCACAAAGGCAAGTTGCTCAAAGTGGGCAACCTCAAGAATCTCAGCTCCGACCCCAAGGCGCGTGAGCAATTGCGTTTGCAGCTGGCAAAACTCAAGCCGCGTTACGTGGCCGTGGTGCCCCAACTGCAAAGCTATCGGGAAAACACGCTCCTCGCGCTTTGAGATGTGTTCACCCGGCTCGATGAAGATCGGTTCCTGGATGTATATCCGGGGCTGCTTGTTGCGTCCGATGCCGCGAGCTTGAGTGGCCTGATCGAACGATCCATCAATTTTAATGCGGCCAAGCAGCCCAAAAACTTTTTTGGTATCTCCCAGATTTTTGATCCGGGCTACAAGTCCTTCCAGAAGATTGAAGTGTTGAAGGGTTCGCTCAAGCAGGCCGGTTACACTTCGGCTAATCTTACCATCAATTCCATTCCCGGGCTGCAAAACCGTGCGGGCTTTCCGGCCATTGCCGGCAAGAATCACTGGGTTCTGCAGGGCAGTCGCCGCAATCCTGTGGCGACATTACCGGGGTCGGCTCGAAATAAACTGGAGAAAAGCTCGCTCACCATGCTCTTTGGCCACGGTGTTCCGGGGCGCATTGTTGGCATGAAGGTGGATGCCTTGAATCCCGTCAATTTTTCCAATCAGGTCATCCTGAGCGGCAGCTGCTATTCGGGTGTGGGCACGGCGACAGACTGCGCCATGGCCGGCCCGGTGGCTGGCAGTCTCGATCCCAAGCTCAAGCGCTTTTCGCTGACCATGATCGATCGTGGTGCGGTGTCGGTCTTTTGCCACATGCGCCTGAACATGGGCTTCCCGCATGTCTACCCCATGCTCGAGTCCTATCTCGCGAACCGTTCATTGGGAGAATCCTACCAGCGCCTCATCAATGCCTTCATTGAAGGTCAGGGCAGTTTTACCCCGCAATGGTATACCAAGCAAACAGCTCCCCGCTCGATCCAAAGCCGCAAGATGAACCAGTTTCTGTATATGCAAATTGGCGACCCGGCATTGGTGCCAATTCAGATTAAGCGATAGTGACGATGAAAAAGTATCTCATCATATTTGGTTTACTCAACGTACTGGCACTCCCAGTCGCAGCCGCGGACAACTTCGCCAAGGATAAACTCGTCGCTTGGTGCATTGTGCCCTTTGACGCCAAGCAGCGTGGGCCGGCCGAGCGGGCGGCCATGCTGAAACGGCTGGGGCTCAAGCGCGTGGCTTACGACTGGCGCGCGAAGCACGTGGCTGAGTTTGAGGAAGAGATTCTTCAGTATAAGAAACATGG
>PBOM01000047.1 GCA_002724355.1 Actinomycetota bacterium
AACCCCCAATGACTGGATCAGAACCAGTTGTGTTGCCAATTACACCATCCCCGATCGGATGAGCTCCTAAGAGCAGACACGCCAGGGTACCGCTATCACTTGAGGCAACAAACAGGGTCGCTACATCGGTTATACGGAATCAATTGGTTTGTTCGTATCCAGTTTTTGTTGAGCTGCTGTGATCCGTTGAACGACAGTCTCACGTCCTAGGAAATACATCGACTCAAACAGCGGCGGTCCAACCGAACGGCCGGTAACGGCAATCCGAAGCGGCGCTTGGGCTTTACCCAGCTTCATTCCGTGTTGCTCTCCTATGGAACGAAGCGTCTCATGCAGAGCTGCGCTATCCCATTCAACTTCTGCGAACGCGCTCTTCGCTGCGTTGAGAATGAGGGGCGCTTCATCCGCGCTCATCACTTTCGTCCATGCAGCTTCGTCGAATTCAGGGTCAGCCAGAAAGAAGAAGTCGAGTTGCCTAGGGCCTTCCGACAGAACTTTGGTGCGTTCTTGAATGAGTGGTGCAACTTTTGTCAGTTCTTCAACACCTACGTTGGCGGCCCAGCTTTCTTGTTTAAGCCATGGCGCTAAAGCTTGCGAGAAATCTTCGGGGCTCATCGCACGGATGTACTCAGCATTAATTGCTTCAAGTTTCTTTAAGTCGAACATCGCTGAGGAAGGGTTAACGTCGGTGAGTTCAAACAAAGAAATGATTTCGTCAATAGGGCGCACCTCAATGTCGTCTGGTGGGCCCCATCCGAGCAGGGCCAAATAGTTGATCATCGCAGGTGCGAGTACTCCGCGTTCGCGATAGCTCTCTAGCGCGACATCATCTCTGCGCTTCGAAAGCTTCTTCCGTTGCTCATTAACAATTAGAGGAAGGTGCGCAAACTCAGGGGTGTCGCTAGCTCCTAGTGCTCGGCGAAGCATTAGGACCTTCGGTGTCACGTTGATCAAGTCTTCACCCCTAACAACATGTGTGATACCTAAATCGAAATCGTCGACCGCGTTGGCCGTGAAGAACGTCGCCGTGCCGTCGGCTCTTCTTACAACGAAATCTTCAATGTGTTCATTTTCGAAAGAAACGCTGCCTCTAACTAGGTCATCCCAAGACGTGACTCCCTCAGTTGGCACACGGAACCGAACGGCACCGTCATCCATATAAGCCAAGTCATCAGAAAGCCATTGCTCCACTGCGTCGTTATATAGATCCGTGCGTTCACTTTGCCTGACTGGCTCACCATCGAATTCAATTTGAAGCCAGTCCAGCGAACGGTAGATGTTGTCAACAAGTTCGGGCNTACTGAGTTCTGCATTGGTGTCTTCGATCCGCAGGATTAGTTCTCCTCCCAACCTTCGAGCTGCCAGCCAATTGAATAAGGCAGTACGCGCGGAACCTAAATGAAGTGAGCCNGTGGGAGCTGGAGCGAACCGAAGACGAGTGTTACTCACAAACTTGAGGGTACGAGAGTATTTCGCAGGTTCAGACCTCTCGGCCGAAGATCTCCAATAACTCGGTTTGCGGATCAGCTTGCNCCGTGNGNTGTNTTGGCGGATCGAACAGTTCGGGCATCTGGGCCATTTGGTCTCGTCTCGTTCTCGCCCACGGAAGCGTCGCCGACACAACTTCTTCATCNATACGCTCATCGACCCCTAAACCAATAGCTAAATCCCATGCATGGACTGCNAGGTCGCAGGCGCGAATTCGCAGGAATTCGATAGCGGGGATTGCTTGTTGGCCCAGTTCCACTTGCTCNTCTAGATCTGCCGAAGCAAATGCTGCTACGGCGTTCCGCCATGACACTTCCCATGCCATTTCAGGGTCTTCTGTGACGACTTCTGTGTTGAAGGCCATCACTTCTTCAAACGGCGCTTTTTCAAGAATTAGAGACGCTCGCATGTTCTCAATTACGCAGTGGGCGACTAGATCGTAAATGTCCCATTCATCACATGGGGTTGAGGCATCCCAATATTCGGGAAGAATTTGACGAATCCGGAAGTCGACTTCACCCGCCGCTAGCTGGTGAATTCGGAGCCATTCAGCGTGCCCTAGCTCCTCATTCAGCACTGTCCGGTGCCACAAGAGGGGTCTGATGGGTCTATCCACAGACCGGGCGGACGGCCATGTCGGGCAAGGAGACGCAAAACCGGTGGTGTGGACATGTCGAACTCAAGTGGAGGCAGACATGGCCACACTGACACATCTGGTTCAACCATCGAAATNCGGTCCACCAACANATCATCTAGACCAGCTCCAGCTCTAATAGCTTGCTGAAGGTCATATCCCAGCAAAGTCATTTCCACGATCCGTCGCCAGAGCAGTTCTCTGTGCTGTGGACTGAATCCAGATTGGTGGTCTAATCCCGAGGCGATGGTCAGAACTGTACGTATCGACTCCACTACAACCTGGGTCGGATCGGTTCCNAGCTCGACCGATTCGGGAGTCGGCTGCCCNGTNAGTTCCGCGGCAGTGGAGAGGTTGCCATTAGCGACCTGACTGAGTAAATCTCCAACGGTTAAATCGTTCATTGGCGGGGCTAAGGGCATCGGGAGGTGTTCCCATGCCGGCAAACGCATTCGAGCCGCGAAGTCAGTACACGCCCGGCGGTGAAGACGAAGCAATTCTCGGTCTGGTGTCGAATCATTCATGACAGTTCCAGCAGAGCCTTCCAGTCCGTTACATATTTATCCTCTACAGCTTCAGGTGACATCTGCAGCGTCTCAAGTGGGACAGNTGCCACTAAACGCCGAAGATCGGANNAGTGATGCGACTCAGAAACACCTTCGAATCTCTGCGAACGNTCTTGCATTAGCTGCGGATCGGCATCGTCATCCAAGAACCCCCATATGCGGTACGCGATTTCCAAGTCATGCACCACCGGCGCGCGACCGTAAATAGAGGCCCGTTTCAGCGCTATTTGAACGCANCCACTTTCGACATCCTCAAGATGTTCAGTTTCNTTGATGCGAAGTTGATCTCGAAAAGCCCGTCGTAGGCGCAAAGCAAATCCCTGATCAGGCCCTTGGTGTCCCATGAAGCCACCACTTGGCTGTTCTGATGCCAAGTCCCCNGGNCGAACGTTCTTCCAGGANAAAGGAACGACATCAGGCGAGCTATATACCGGCGCGTCGCTAGTGGGTGACAGTGGTACGTGTCTAGGAGCGCCCATAAACCATCAGTCTAGAGAATTAGCCGTGCCTGCGCGGTGCCTGTAGAGGGCATAAATCAGCGCGTCGCGAAGAGCAAGCCACGAAGCTTCAATAATATTTTCCGAGACACCTATTGTCGTCCAGGTGGATTGCGCGTCACTGCTATCCACCAGAACTCGTGTCACAGCACCGGTTCCGCGATCNGTATCGAGAACTCGAACCTTGTAGTCAGTCAGGTGGACATCATTTAGTTCGGGATAGATATCNAGCACTGCATTGCGAAACGCGTTGTCCAGCGCGTTGACTGGNCCNTCGCCTTCCCCNACGGTAATCAATCGCTCCCCACCGACGATTATGCGAAGCGTCGCTTCTGTATCAAACCGACGATCTTGGCTGCGCTCAACCAGTACCCGGAAAGATTCGACATCGAANTAATCGAACTTCTCGCCGGCTGCGCGACGCATCATGAGTTCTAGAGAAGCATCAGCTACNTCAAAGTGATAGCCCTCATGCTCCAATCGCTTCATTTCTTCGACCACTTCGACCATTTGTTGGTCTTCAAGCTCTATCCCAAGTTGTTCAGCCTTTAATTCAACCGAAGCTCTGCCCGACAAGTCGCCCAGCAGAAAGCGGGTCGTGTTGCCAACCGCTGCTGGATCTACATGCTCATAACTGTCTGGACGGCGAGCGATCGCACTCGTATGCAGACCTGCCTTATGGGCGAAAGCCGAAGTTCCGACGTATGGCTGCTGATGTTGAGGAGGCATGTTCATCAGTTCAGCAACGTGGTGCGATACAGCCGTCAATCTCTCGATGTGCCCTACCGGCAAGGTCTCGATGCCCATCTTGAGTGTCAAATTCGGCACCAGGACCGTATTGTCGCAATTGCCAGTTCGTTCGCCGTACCCATTNATTGTTCCTTGCACGTGGGTGGCACCCGCTACAACTCCAGCGACAGCGTTAGCAACTGCGCATCCGGTGTCATTTTGGGTATGCATTCCGATTTGAACACCTTCAAAGTGTCCAACGACGTCGCTCACNATCATCTCGACTTCGTGTGGTAANGAGCCACCGTTTGTGTCACATAGGACNAGACAGTCGGCGCCTTGAACTGCGGCTGCTTCGAGGACTCTGAGCGCAAACTCGGGGTTACGTTTGTAACCGTCAAAGAAGTGTTCAGCATCGAAGAAGACGCGTAGGCCTTCAGATTTTAAAAACTGCACTGAGTCGCCAACCATTGCGACTCCTTCATCGAGCGGTTGACGCAAAGCTTCCGTGACGTGATAGTCCCAAGATTTTCCAACAATGCATACCGTTGAAGTCTTGGCTTCTACTAAAGAAGACAGTGTTTGGTCTTCATCTACTCGACCTTTAGGTCGGCGAGTCGATCCAAAAGCAACAAGTTGCGAATGTTCTAACTGAAGTTCAGTTGCGGCACGCCGGAAGAATTCTTCGTCTTTAGGGTTTGACCCGGGCCATCCACCTTCAATCCAGTGGACTCCAAGAAGGTCAAGTTGNCGGGCGACCTTGAGTTTGTCGTCTGATGAAACTGAGATNCCTTCGAACTGGACGCCATCTCGCAATGTGGTATCGAATATCTCAACCNTTTCGGGCCAGGAAGCATCTCGGACACCCTGGCGATCGAGAGCAGGGCTGCTCTTTTCTTCACTCATGGGGCCCCCTGTGAAATATTGGCGAGAATGGCCGACGATATTTCCTCAGTGGTGCCACTACTGGGAACATCATCACAGGCATTNCGAACAATTCCTGCGGTTTCTGAGTCACCTAAGAAGTCGAGCATCATGGCACCAGATAGCACTGCAGCCGTGGGGTTAGCGAGTCCTTGACCTGCGATATCTGGAGCGGAACCGTGAACCGGTTCNAAAAGAGAAGGAGCANTTCGTTCGGGGTTGAGATTCGCTGATGACGCTAAGCCAATNCCTCCTGCCACAGCGCCTCCGAGATCAGTCAAGATATCCCCAAATAGGTTGTCGGTAACAACGACGTCGTATCGGGTGGGGTCTTCGACGAAGTAGATGCATGCAGCATCGACATGGTTGTATGCGGTTTCAATGTCGGGGTACTCACCAGATACCTCTTGAAAGGTTCGTTCCCAAAGATCCCCTGAGAATGTCAAGACGTTGGTCTTATGAACCAATGTGAGATGTTTCCGCTCTCGGCTACGAGCCAGCTCAAAGCCGTATCGAATACAACGCTCCGCCCCTTTTCGAGTATTTACTGATCCTTGAGTGGCAATTTCGTCAGGAGTACCTTTCCTGAGAAAACCGCCCTCGCCCGCATAAGTGCCTTCGGTGTTTTCGCGGATNACCACAAATTCGTGTCCGTTGGGTAGAACGAATGGTCTCAAGTTCACATACAAGTCCAGTTCAAATCGGGCTTTCAGAAGCAGGCCTCTTTCTATAACGCCGGGTGGCACCTCCGGTGTGCCAACTGCACCAAGCAAGATCGCGTCATATCCACGTAATTCTTCGAGGGTCTCATCGGGAAGAACCACGCCGTCCTCGAGGTACCGGAACCCTCCTAACCGAAAGTNAGTGGTCTCTAGGTCCGCNCCTGCGGCTCTCATCACCTCTAGGGCTACCGAGGTAACTTCTGGTCCGATGCCATCTCCGCCGATAACTGCAATTTTGTGTGGCATTTATGTTCTCCTCGTTTAAGCAATCGATGCCTGGACCCACCTGAGTTAGGCGGCCCCAGAAATACAACAACCGCCCCCAAGGGACGGTCGTTAGGCGCACACGGTAACCGTGTGCGCTAAGAAATAATGATGGCGGTCAGGTCTGCCTTCACACCTTCCATTGTTAACAACTTAGGGCGCTACGTCAACCTCGACGAGAAAACGGTGCCGTAGTTCATTGCCCAGCCGGATTCGATACGCTCTGGTGAATGGCTGAAATGCAACATCTATCTCCTGAGGCGCATGCCCGCCTTGCTGCCGAACTCAAAGACTTAACTACGCGCGGCCGTATAGATATTGCTGACAAGATTGAACAAGCCAGGCTCTTGGGCGACCTATCAGAGAACGGTGACTACCACGCAGCCAAAGAAGAGCAAGGGAAGATGGAAGGTCGAATTCTTCATCTGACCTCCGTCTTAGAAAACTGTGAGGTGGTCGAGCANACCTCAGATGGGTCTGTAACTCCAGGGGTTGTGGTTGAGATCAGATTCCAAGGCGATGACGTAACTGANAAATATCTTTTCGGCTCGATAGAAGAGCGACGTGAGGATCTCGAAATTATTTCCCCCGGCTCCCCAATGGGTCAAGCTCTCGAAGGTGGCGTCGTAGGTGACGTAGTTGAATATGAAGCAGGCGCAGGCAGTCTCTCCGTCGAAATCGTTTCGATAGAGGCTTGAAGGGTTTAGATGACCGGCGACGCTGCAATTGCCCCCAGAGAGGCCTCGCAGAAAGATGACCGTCAGAACCGTCTCGTGTTGCCTAGGGGGCGCCACTATGACTTACCTGGTAGAGGGCGAACTTTCGCACGCGTCGTNGACGCTCCTCCAGGTGAGCCGACAATTCTCTTGCTCCACGGATGGACGGCCACTGCAGATTTGAACTGGTACAGCAGCTACTCGGCACTTGAGGGCAGNTACGGACTAGTTGCTCTTGATCATCGGGGGCACGGTCGAGGGATTCGTTCCAGGGNCCCATTTCGACTTACCGACTGTGCAGACGACGCTGTGGCTCTTTTAGATGAGTTGGGTATAGAGAAAGTCATAGCNGTCGGCTATTCAATGGGAGGGCCGGTAGCGCAACTAATTTGGAGACGCCATCCCGATCGTGTTTTGGGGTTAGTGCTTTGCGCTACAGCAGCATCTTTTAGTACAACGAAACAGGANCACGTGCGTTTCGCTGCGATAGGTACCTTGGCTCAGGCTGCGAGGGTTATACCAAGGGCGTTGCGTCAACTTATTGGCAGTCAGCTACTTACAGGAAAGTCGGGTAAAGATCTGCGCCAGTGGGCGATCGGAGAGTTACGTCGCCATGACCCCTTAAAATTGATCCAGGCCGGGCACCGAATCGGGCTGTTCGATAGCCGCCGCTGGCTTCGTACAATTGATATCCCTGTATCAGCCGTTGTCACAACCGAGGATGAAGTGGTTTCTGTCTCGCGGCAACGTGAAATGTTGGAAGTCATCCCCGGAGCAACTAGTTATGAAATCGTCGGAAGTCACACAGTTTGCGTTGGACAGCCGGAGGCCTTTCGTAAGTCACTTCTATCTGCGATTTCTGATGTCGTTGGCCGGTCTCACTGGACCTCGGCGGCAATTGACTGACACAGTGATGAACTATCTCAGCATCTCAATAGCACGAAACTTAAAGGATTTAGATGGCCGGTAAGACTCTCAGCGACAAAGTATGGGAACGCCACATAGTTAGGAGTGGTGATGGTCTCCCTGACCTGTTGTACATAGACCTTCACCTCATTCACGAGGTGACTTCTCCTCANGCTTTTGATGGCTTACGGATGAATGGTCGTACTGTTCGGAGACCCGATCTGACCGTCGCAACCGAAGACCACAATGTTCCCACCGAGGACATTCATCTACCGATTGCTGATGAAATCAGTAAAAAACAGGTCGAAGTTCTCAGATCGAACTGCGAAGAGTTCGGGATCAGGTTGTATCCGATGGGCGACCCTGGTCAGGGCATNGTGCACGTCATAGGGCCTGAGAAGGGTCTGACGCTGCCAGGCATGACTGTCGTCTGCGGCGATAGTCACACATCTACCCATGGAGCCTTCGGGGCTTTGGCTTTCGGGATCGGTACTTCAGAGGTCGAACACGTGCTGGCAAGCCAAACTCTTCCCCAAACTCGACCNGGAACAATGGCGATAAACGTGAACGGTGAGGCTCCTGCCGGAGTTACTGCAAAAGACATCGTGCTAGCAATCATCGGTCGTATTGGCACTGGCGGCGGTATCGGTCACATCATCGAATATCGCGGCACCGCGATTGAGGCACTCTCTATGGAGGGGCGGATGACCGTATGCAACATGTCGATAGAGGCTGGNGCTAAAGCGGGTCTCATTGCTCCTGATGAAGTCACTTTCGCTTATCTAAAGGGCCGACCCCATGCTCCTCAGGGAGCGGACTGGGAAAGGGCCGTAGAGGAGTGGAATACGTTAGTGACGGATGAAGATGCGGTGTTCGATAAAACCGTAGATATTGACGCGGCATCTCTTGAACCNCACGTCACTTGGGGAACCAACCCCGCGCATGTCATTCCGATTAGCGCGCCAATACCGGGACCTGATGCCTATAGCGACCCGGTTGAGGCTGCTACTGCCGAACGAGCTCTGGAGTACATGGGTTTGACTGCGGGATCCAAGCTCAGTGATGTGACCGTCGACACTGTCTTCATTGGTTCCTGCACAAATTCTCGTATTGAGGACTTGCGTCTGGCTTCGGAGGTTGCTCGAGGACGGACTGTGAAAGAGGGTGTTCGCACCTTAGTAGTGCCGGGTTCTTTCGAAGTGAAGGCACAGGCAGAAGCAGAAGGACTTGATCAAATCTTTATAGAAGCAGGCTTTGATTGGAGAGAGCCTGGATGCTCTATGTGTCTGGCCATGAACCCCGACAAGCTTCAACCAGGGGAACGTTCGGCATCGACATCAAATAGAAATTTCGAAGGTCGACAGGGTCGAGGAGGGCGGACCCACCTCGTTTCACCTGCGGTTGCTGCCGCTAGCGCTATTGCTGGCACGTTCGTAACTCCGGATGATCTGGACTGAAAGGGAAAACTGATGCAAGCAGTTCGAGTACATGAGGGGAACGCCGTACCTCTCGATCGAAGCGATGTCGATACTGATCAGATCATCCCGAGCGATTGGCTAAAGCGCGTCGAGCGCACNGGATTCGGAAAAGGGTTGTTTTCGGAGTGGCGTGACGAACGAGATTTTATTCTGAACNATGAAAACTATGCGGGTGCTTCCATTTTGGTCGCGGGGTCGAACTTCGGCACTGGTTCGTCAAGGGAGCATGCTGTATGGGCGTTGATGGATTACGGATTTATGGCCGTGATTTCGCCACGTTTTGGGGACATTTTTAGAAACAACGCAACAAAGAANGGNCTCATTCCCTGCCAAATCAGCGAAGAAGGGGCTTCTAAGCTAAGGGAGGCTCTTCACGCTGACCCGGATTTATCGGTGACCGTTGATGTAGAACGGCTAAAGGTGTTAGTTCCCGCTATTGGGCTCGATGAAGATTTCCCGATGGATGATGCAACTAGAGAACGATTCCTTGAGGGTCTAGACGACATTGGCATAACCCTTAGAAGTCAGGGATCAATTGAGAGCTATGAGTCCAGCAGGGCGGCCTGGCTTCCAGACACCAACTAGCGAGAAGCCGATAGTCCGTTACCCAAGCTCGATCAAAGAAGCTGACTGAATTCCACCCTCAGATTTCAAGGTTTCGAGAATCTCTCCGNCGATTGGCTGATCAGACGCCAATGCCATTAATGCATGATCTCCGGCCCCGTCGCGGCCTAGCCCCATAAAAGAGATATTGACCTCTGCCTTACCCAACAGGGTGCCCACGATGCCGATCATGCCCGGTCGATCATCATTTCTGATTACCAGTATGTGGCTTGAAAGTGGAACTTCGACCGAATGGTCATCGATCATAACGATTCGTGGTTCGTTACCCGAGCGAACAAGAGTCCCCGCTACCGCGTGGTCGCCAGANCGCACCTCAATCAGATTTCGGAACTCTCCNGAATCTCGAGACCTGAACTCGCGAATTTGGACCCCGAGGCGTTGNGCGTGTTCAAANGCATTAACGAACGTGATCGGACTGTCGGAGTNCTTGCTTAGGACCCCGCGAAGTACCGCCAGCGCGACNATTTTTGTGTCGTAGCCACCAATCTCTCCCGTTACCTTAATTTCGATCTCAGTAGGCAATTCGGTGACCAGCCCACTGAAGAAGGCGCCGAGCCGTTCAGCAATTCCGAGNTAGGGTCGGAGGGCATCGGAGGCTTCTTCAGCAGCAATGTTGACTGCAAAAGGAACGAAGTCACCGTCAAGAGCCAGCGCCACCTGCTCTGCGATAGTGACCCCTGCTCGATCTTGTGCCTCATCCGTGCTCGCTCCTAGGTGGGGAGTTACGACCACGTCTTGGCGCGTAAACAGCGGCGAATGCAGCTTGGGTTCCGTATCAAAGACATCTAAGGCGGCTCCGCCGAGATGGCCACTCTCCAAGGCCTCCAGNAAGTCATCTTCTATNACTACCCCGCCACGTGCGGCGTTAACCAGGCGAGCTCCCGGCTTAAATTTCGTAAATCTTTCAGCATCGAAGAGACCAACTGTTTCAGGGGTTCTGGGNAGGTGAACCGTGACAAAATCGGACTGACTGAGTAGATCGTCGAGTTCAACCATTTCCGCGTTGACTGCCCGGGCTGACTCAGAACTAACNAAAGGGTCGAATGCCAGAATTCGGACATCAAAACCTTTAAGCCGCTGAGCGACCAATCTGCCAACTCGACCCAGGCCAACAATTCCGACTGTTTTGTTTAACAGTTCAGTGCCCGTCCAGAGGCTTCGTTCCCACCGACCTTGGGTCAGAGCGCTATGTGCTTGAGCCACATTGCGCGCTAGCGCGAGAAGTAATGCAACCGANTGTTCTGCCGCCGACACAACATTGGACTCGGGCGCATTGCAAACCAAGATTCCTCTGGATGTCGCTGTTGCTATATCTACATTGTCAAGGCCAACTCCTGCACGTCCAATGACTTGTAGTCGATGAGCTTCGTCCAATAATCGTTTGTCAACCTCAGTGGCCGAACGCACGATGAGCGCGTCAGTTTCAGCAATTGCCGCGAAGAGATCATCCGGAGATAGATCTAACGAAATCTGCACATCGTGACCCTTCGAACGTAAAAGTTCGATTCCTGGTTGGGCTAGCTCTTCGGTGATTAAGACCCGAGCCATTTCAGTTATTCACCAACTCGCCTATGCGACTAACGCCGTCGATTAAGTCGTCCATCCCCAGAGCAAACGAGAAGCGAGCGTATCCCGGCGCTCCGAATGCTTCGCCAGGAACGAACGCTACTTTGGCCTCCTCTAATACCAAAGTCGCCAACTCCAGAGTCGACTGGATTTGTCGGCCTGCAATTTCGCGACCCAATAAACCTTCTAGGGATGGAAACGCATAAAAAGCGCCTTCAGGTTCAAGGCAGCTGATTCCGTCGATTTCATTCAACATTCGGTGAATGGTGATGCGTCGCTCATCAAAGGCTTCTCGCATGACCTGCACGTCATCGAGTCCTCCGTCGACAGCAGTGATAGTCGCTACCTGAGCCACGTTGCAGACATTAGATGTCGCGTGACTCTGCATGTTGGTGGCCGCTTTAATGACGTCAAGGGGACCAGCCATCCAACCCACTCGCCATCCAGTCATCGCGTAGGTCTTGGCTACGCCATTCAAAATCACACATTTATCCATGACGTCGGGAACCACGGCGGCTATTGAGTGGTGGCGTTTATCTCCGTAGACAAGGTGCTCATAGATCTCGTCTGTTATCAGCCAAACATCGTTTTCGACCGCCCAAGCACCGATAGCGGCAATCTCATCTTTGGGGTATACCGCGCCGGTGGGGTTAGACGGCGAGACGAAGATGATCGCCTTAGTGTTATCCGTTTTAGCCGCATCTAACTGGTCAACAGTTACACGAAACCCTTGGTCCGCTCCCGCAAATACCTCAACCGGCACTCCTCCAAACATGCGAATAGATTCAGGGTAGGTAGTCCAATACGGAGCCGGCAGGATGACCTCGTCTCCTGGGTCTAGCAAAGTCATCATGGTGTTGAAGACCGCTTGTTTTCCGCCGTTAGTAACCAAAAACTGTGCTGGGTCGAGTTCAACCTGAGAGTCCCGCGATGTCTTAGTTGCCAAAGCCTGTTTTAGTTCGGGCAATCCACCCGCCGGCGAGTACCGGTGATATTTGGTGTCCTGGCATGCGGCTGTCGCAGCGTTGACTATGTGGGCTGGGGTAGCGAAATCGGGTTCTCCGGCACCAAAGCCGATGACGTTCTGGCCCTCGGCTTTCAGTGCTTTCGCTTTTGAGTCAACGGCCAGAGTGGCGGATTCGGCGATCTGTCCAACAGCGGACGAAATACGGTTAGTCACAGATAAGCTCCTAATGGCTTGGGGCCTGTCGAAATGGCCCACCGACATAGTGGCAGGCGATGAGCGCTACCGAAAATTCAATTTCCCTTCCTACCGAGTTACTTCCAGGAGATGGGCGTTTCGGTTCAGGGCCATCCAAAGTCCGGGTTGAAGCTCTTCAGGCCTTCTTTGATGCAGCGCCTGGCTATTTAGGCACTAGCCATCGTCAAAATAATGTGAGGCAACATGTTGCCAGGTTGCGCTCCGGCTTATCTTCTTTGTTCGATCTTCCAGACGGATGGGAAGTAATTCTCGGGAACGGCGGCACAACGTCTTTCTGGGATGCGGCATCTTTCTCGCTCATCGAATCGTCAAGTCAACATTTGTCCTTCGGCGAGTTTTCNTCCAAATTCGTGAAAGTCGTTGAGCAAGCTCCGCATCTTCGGGAGCCAGAAGTAATCGTTAGCGANCCTGGTTCTTGCCCNTCNCCCGTGGAGTCGCAGGTTGATACTTATGCGCTGACCCATAATGAAACTTCAACTGGTGTGACAGCGGCCCTGAAGCGCCCAGGTCAAGATGGTCTCGTAATAGTTGACGCTACCTCTGCGGCGGGAGCTATTCGATGGGANCTAAGTGAGGTGGACTGTTACTACTTCGCACCTCAGAAAGCGTTAGCGTCAGACGGCGGGTTATGGCTCGCTGCCTGCTCGCCTGCTGCTGTTGCCCGAATCGAGACCTTATGTTCCGGTTCCCGTTGGGTTCCCGCCAGCTTGGACCTGGGGGTTGCGTTGTCTAACTCTCGGCAAGATCAGACCTATAACACGCCGAGTTTGGCGACGATTTTCTTGGCGGCGGAGATGGTCGATTGGATTAATGAGTCCGGTGGTCTCGGTTGGGCAGAAGATAGATGCGGCCATAGCAGTGGAATTATTTACCGNTGGGCGGAAGAACGCTCCTTCGCTCAACCATTTGTGGCCGACTCTCGTGAGCGCTCCCCTGTTGTTTGCACCATTGACTTCGAGGGCGTCGATGCAGACACCATNAGTGCNGTNCTGCGAGCAAACGGGATTGTAGATACCGAGTCGTATCGAAAGCTTGGTCGGAATCAATTACGTATAGCTACTTTCCCCGCTATCGAACCTGAAGATGTGGAAGCTTTGTGCGCTTGCATTGACTACGTCGTGGAAGAACTGGGCTAAACAGGGTCAGGTAGGCCTAGCCGGTCACCCAGAGCACGGAGTCAAAGGGCTCATGTCCAACGAAGGCTTTCGCTTAGTTCAGGAACGAATGATCCGGATGCATCGCTAGCAGACGCGCCGCTGATCGCTGTCGGGATAGAACTTGGCTCCAACAGTTTGACGGCTCCAGCGAAAGGTCGTTATTCGCGGCGTCAAACGTCCACCAAGCACCCTCTTCTATCTCCAATCTGAGCTGCCCGGGACTCCATCCTGAGTATCCGATGTAATAGCGGACTGTGCTCGCATCTATCTGATCGGAATCTAGGTCGGCTTCAAGATCAAGGATCGCAATTCCTTCTGTGACTGCAGTGGAGCCCGCCCAGNGCTCTGANACGGGCGCTAACGCTAGAACNGCATCAGGTTGAACTGGTCCTCCTGAAAACACCTGAGTCGAGCAATCTATACCGACCGTCCACTCCGGAAGAGTCCCATCTAGAACAGCCGAGGACGGTCGATTGAGAATGACTCCCAACGAGCCCTCAGAGCCGTGCTCCAGCATAAGAACGACCGAACGTCGGAAATTTGGATCCTCTAGTTGNGGCGTCGCTACTAGCAACGAACCCCGATGTGGTTCGATNGTCGGCGTTATAAGCCGGTCCGTCATATTGCTNCNGCTTTCAAAGTTCGCAATATCTCATAACACCATAAGGTTGNGTGTTCCTAGTTGACGTCTCCGCCTGATGCTTCAGTCACGTCTTGTTTACCCGCTGTGATCCAAGGCATCATCGCTCGAAGTTCTGCACCTACTGCTTCGATCGGGTGTTCCTTACCTTCGTCAACAAGGCGCTTGTAGTTGGGCAATCCTTTGCGGTTTTCTTCGATCCATTCATTGGCGAAGGTTCCATCTTGAATCTCTGCCAGGATGCGCTTCATTTCAGCGCGCGTTTCATCGGTGATAATCCGCGGACCTCGGGTCAAATCACCGTACTCCGCAGTAGTTGAAATCGAGTAGCGCATGCCAGCGATTCCAGCTTCGTATATGAAGTCCACAATCAGCTTTACCTCGTGGAGCGTTTCAAAGTAAGCGGATTCAGGNTGATAGCCAGCTTCGACAAGGGTGTCGTANCCAGCGCGAATGAGTTCAGTAAGGCCACCGCATAGAACGACTTGTTCACCGAAAAGATCTGTTTCTGTTTCNTCAGCGAAGGTGGTTGTCAGCACTCCACCTCGCGTGCCTCCGATTCCTTTCGCGTAGGCCAAGGCATCGTTCAACGCGTTNCCGCTCGCATCTTGGTGAATCGCGACGAGCGCAGGAACGCCACCGCCTTCGGCATACGTGCGTCGCACATTGTGACCCGGACCCTTTGGAGCGATCATCCACACGTCCACATCATCGGGCGGCTGGATCTGATCAAAGTGGATGTTGAATCCGTGCGAAAACGCTACGGCGTTGCCTGCCGACAAGTTGGGAGCTATGTGCTCTGAATAGATCGCAGCTTGCTCGGTGTCTGGAAGCGCCATCATCATGATGTCTGCCTGTTCTGCCGCTGCAGCGATGCTCAAGACGGTGAGACCTTCCGATTCTGCCTTGGCAACCGAAGATGATCCTTCTCTGAGACCAACTACGACATTAACGCCGCTGTCNCGGAGATTTAACGCATGCGCATGGCCTTGCGATCCGTAACCCATAATTGCCACGGTGCGCCCAGCGAGGTGCCCCAAGTCGGCGTCGTCTTCATAGTAAATAGTTGCGGGCATCGCTCTGCTCCTCTTAGAAAGCCGTTCTTCGGCTAGAGATTCGTTTGTTCCTTAATCTGATTTTGAGTCACCAAGGTGCCCCAATGCAATCCGACCTGTTCGTTGAAGCTCAATAATGCCGAATTTGCGCAATGCAGTCTCGCAGAGATCNAGCTGGTTTGGGTGGGCGTGAACACTAATTATTGTCTCGCTTGGNTTTGAGTCGACTATCGAACCTCCAAATGACTCAAGCAGTTCGTGCACAGCTTTGGAGTCATTCGAAGCTATTCGCGCCAACATGAGCTCACGTTCGATGGAAGAAGCCGGTTGTAGCTCAGTGATCTCAAGTACGTTGACGAGNTTGTCGAGCTGCTTAGCTATCTGAGCTGCGTCAGTGTTGTGAACGTCAACGACGATACTAATTCTGCTTAACGATGGGTCATCTGTAGGNGCCACAGCAAGGGAGAAGATGTTGAAACCTCTCCTACTGAACAGTCCTGCTATACGAGCTAGGACCCCAAACTTATTCTCAACCAGTACAGACAGTATGTGAAGGTTCGGTTGTGTGNCACTTGGGTCCTCCTGGGTCATGAGGGCGCCGTGCCTTTCGCCTTNGCGTCTGCGTCACCTTCGGGTCCAAGGATGATGTCGTCGTTAGAGCCCCCGGCCGGAACCATGGGNTAGACCTTTTCGAAAGCGTCAACGCGAAAGTCGATAACTACTGGGCGATCATTGATCGAATTGGCTTTTTCGATCGCAGCGACAACTTCCTCCGCTGACTCGACTCGAATACCGGTACAACCCATAGCTTCNGCCCAGCCAACGTAGTCCGGATGGTCGGGACTCAAATAGACCTCGCTGTAACGCTCATCATAAAAAAGTTCCTGCCACTGGCGGACCATGCCAAGGTAAGCATTATTGAGGATGGCTACCTTGACCGGAATATTTTCTGCGGCGGCTGTTATCAATTCTTGAGCGGTCATTTGGAAGCAACCGTCGCCGTCTACTGCCCATACCATTTTGTCTGGCTGACCAGCTTTGGCCCCGATGGCGGCCGGAACTGCGAATCCCATNGTTCCAAGCCCACCAGAGTTAACCCACGTGTAGGGGTGATCGAATTTCCAAAATTGACTTGCCCACATCTGGTGTTGNCCAACACCCGCCACAACTATCGTGTCATCTGGGGTGTTATCTCGTAGTTGTTCCAAGACATATTGAGGTTTCAGCGGAAAGCCACTGTCAGGTTGTTCATATTGCAGCGGGTGTTGTTCTTGCCAGCCGCTAATGGTCGATTTCCATTCCGAACGGTCTGACTCCGCCTCATCTGATAGTTCATACTCTGCGACCAGTCCCTGCAGCGCTGCATTTGCATCACCTTGTATCGCTATGTCCGGGTGCCGGACTTTGCCATGTTCAGCGGGGTCTATATCAACATGAATAATCTTTGCGTCCGGCGCGAAGAACTCTGTGTTGCCGGTGACTCTGTCATCAAAGCGCGCCCCTAAATTAATCAGCAGGTCAGACTTTTGGAACGCGGTGACTGCCGTGTAGTTGCCGTGCATTCCTGGCATCCCCAAACATCTGGGGTCACGATCCGGGAACACTCCTCGAGCCATCAGAGTGGTGGCCACATGGATGTCTGTCAGATCGACGAACTGCTTGAGACTTTCAGCGGCTCGGGCTTTGAGTAGACCCCCTCCGGCATAGATAACAGGTCTCTCGGCAGCCCGAATGAGCTTTACGGCATCACGAATTTTTTCGATCTCAACATCACTATTTGGTGCGTAACCCGGAAGATCTAGTTCTTCCGGCCAGTACCACTCCATCATTTCGTTGCTGACGTCTTTGGGCACGTCNATAAGAACNGGGCCCGGCCGNCCAGTTGTCGCTATATGAAAAGCCTCTTTCACAATTCTNGGAATGTCAGATGGGTCTGTCACCAAGTAGTTGTGTTTCGTGACAGCCATAGTGATTCCCGTTGTGTCACATTCTTGGAAGGCATCGGAACCAATTGAGCCAAGCGCAACTTGACCCGTAATNGCAACCATGGGTATTGAGTCCATGTAAGCGTCGCATAGCGGGGTCACGATATTGGTCGCAGCTGGTCCGCTTGTCACTATTGCCACTCCGGGCTTTCCTGTCACATGTGCGTAGCCTTGCGCCATATGACCGGCTCCCTGTTCATGCCGAACCAGGACATGTCGGATTTTTGAGTCGAGGATTGGNTCATATACNGGGAGGATCGCCCCGCCTGGAAGGCCGAACATCACCTCTACGTCGCACATCTCGAGACTNTTTATGAGGGCCTGAGCGCCTGTCAGTTCCATCTGTCCTCTCCTTACGACGAATTATTTTAGGTGAGCTTTTAGGGAGCCCTAAACGGAAAAGGTCCCCTCCGGGGACCATGGGCAAGCGGGATCGAATGACCCGCCTATGCGAGTACTACGAGAAAGCGATTAACCCAGGACTGGTCCATGTGTGATCGCATTTAGCCATTTTGGCGGCGTCAGATGCCAGTCGCAACCTCAGAGGTCAGAAGTCTGCTTGGTGTCGGCATCTCAGCGGTAGATTCATCACTCAATGGCACGGCTTTCAGGTACCACTCGTTTTGCTTTTGTGCTTACTATCGCGATCGTCGCGATTGCACTTTTACAAACATCTGAAGGCCGTTCCTCTAAGCCAGACTCGCTTCGGGAAGAAATTTGGTGGCAATCTGAACACGAATCGGTAGCTAATCCTCAAGACTCCATTGAATTTGAGCTCTCCAACGAAAAATGCCCGTCAGATCTTCCTTCTCTCGAAGCGTTACAGGTAGAAACACCTGATCTTTATTTGTCCATGTTCGTTGAGCTGCCTGGCGCGACATCTGTCGCTTTCCTAAATCCCGAACGGGGTTTTGTTGCAGAAAGAACAGGACGTGTCTTCGAATTTCGATCAGGACAAATGTTAGCAAAACCTGTGATCGACCTTTCAGACCAGACAAGTGTCGAAATGGACCAGGGGCTACTTGGTATGACCATCTCGCCAGACATGAGGTGGTTGTATCTGAATCGAACTGATTTGGCGGGTTCGAGCGTAGTAACCGCTCATGAAATCACTTCAACTATCGGTGAACTGGGATCGGGCATAGAAATTATTGTCGTAGATCAGCCATCAGCAATGCATAACGGGGGCGATCTTGTTTTTGGTCCCAGAGGACATTTGTTCGTCTCGTTNGGAGATGGAGGGGGTTTAGGCGACCCTTATGGGCACGGTCAGGACCTTTCNACTCCGCTGGGAGCCATCCTGCGACTTTCGGTGGATCCAACAAAGTGGCCTCCGCATCAACCTGCTCCGGATAACCCTGACCTAGGNATCGGTTCCGATCCCCGGATCTGGGTGAATGGTGTGAGAAACCCGTTCCGGTTTTCTTTCGATGAGGTAACTGGAAATCTGTGGCTCACTGACCTCGGGCAGCAATGCGTTGAAGAGATAAACATTTTGGNTCTCTCCGAGGGTGGAGAAAACCTAGGGTGGAACTTGGTCGAGGGTTCAAGGCCTTTTCTAGGAGTGCCNTCNCGGTCGTTGAGAGATCCGGACTTCGAGTACAGGCACGCTCGAGGGCGATGCGCGATTATCGGAGGTTTGGTTGTTTACGGTGCACTTGATCCAATTTTAGAAGGTCGGTATCTATTCACTGATATGTGCGGTGGTTATCTGATGGCTCTCGACCGTGGAGCCTCCAAACAGGTTTTTGAGTTGTCACTGCGAGTTGAGCAGCCGGTNGCCTTTGCTCGCGACCCAGCGAACAATTACTACGTCGTGGATTTAGCCAACGGAGTGTGGCAATTGGGGTCAAGGTAACTCTCTTTGCCGATAGAAGTCNCCGAGACAGAAGTGCTACAAACTGTTGCAGCATTTAAAGACCNAGGTTCGTATGGCATCCATCGACGCAATCGACGATATAGGCGCACGCCATCGGTCGCGTCTAACTGCGGCTGATCTTTCNTCGTGTGAAGCGTTACTTGAGGCTGGCGCCACAAGGCGAGGACGACGCATCATCGCCGAGACTGTCGGTGTCGCTGAAACGAGGGTCCTTGAGTGGGTCCACAAAGCAGATCTAATGAGGATTAGAGGGATCTCTACCCGTTACTCGCAGCTACTCGAAGCTGTCGGCGTCGACTCAGTACGNAAATTAAAGAAATGCCGTCCGACACAGCTTTACCGGTCGCTCGTACTTGAAAACTCTCAGCGACGGAAGCGGTTAGTGGGTCGCGCGCCTTCCGCAAAGCAAGTCGGACAGTGGGTGAAACAAGCGCGAAGGCTGCCGCAGCTGGTGAANTGAAATTAGCGGTGGAGTCATCCGCGTCGTTGGTTCAAAATTGCTGTNACTGCTTTGCCGTCAGCCTGNCCCTTTGAAGCTTTCATAACTGCCCCTACGAAAACCCCTTGAACTTTTTCTTCTCCCTGACAGAACTTTTCCCAGGCTTCGCTATTTTCTGCGATAGCTGCATCTACCAGTGTCTCGAGTTCTCCGGCCTCCATTGACTCAAATCCTAGATTTTGTGCAATTTCACTAGGGGCAAGCCCAGTTGCGACCATCTCACTTAGGACTTGTTTTGTCTGAGTAGCCGTNAGGTCACCGGCGTGCTCCAATCGAATCAGCTCTACGAAATGTGTCGGATCCAGCTGTTCAGCGCCATCAATCACAAGATTCTGGATGACGTGAGTGACCGCTCGTCGGGGGTCGGCACCTGCTTCGACAGCGGCAGTAACAAGTTGTGACATACCTCGAGTGACAATCGTTGCCGCGTCTTCCATGTCTAGCCCNGCTAGGTCTATGAGTTTCTCTCTCTGCTGCGCGGGGAGTTCAGGCATGGAGTCAGTGACTTGTTGAATCCACGCTGGATCAGGTTCTAGAAGCACCAGATCTGGCTCTGGGAAGTATCGATAGTCGTTCGCTTCTTCCTTGGAGCGCANCGTATGAGTTCGTCCATCTTCGGACCAATGTCGGGTTTCTTGGGTTGGATTTTCGCCTGCCTCATAAAGGTCGATATGTCGTTGCGCTTCGTAGGAAACGGCTCGTTGTAAGGAACGCAGCGAGTTCAAGTTCTTTATTTCACACCGGGTGCGAAGTTCTTCTGATCCGGATGGTCGGACGCTTACATTCGCGTCGACTCGCATTGATCCTTCTTCCAGACGAGCTTCTGATGCTTGTGTTGCAATCAAAATTGCACGCAATTCCTCAACATACGCTCGAGCGTCTTCAGCNGATCTGATGTCTGGCTGAGAAACGATTTCCAATAACGGGACACCCGCTCGGTTGTAATCCACTAATGCCTGATCGGCTCCGTGGATCCGGCCGTCTTCACCTCCTAGGTGAGTGGTCTTTCCCGCGTCCTCCTCTAGATGTGCTCGTTCGATTCTTATACGCGTTCCGTTTGGAAGATCTAAGGACCCGTTTACACAAATCGGACGGTCATATTGGCTTACTTGATAGTCCTTGGGCATGTCGGGGTAGAAATAGTTCTTTCGGTGGAACACCGATGGGCGAATTTCACAGCCGAGTGCCAGCCCGATAGTCATTGCCAGTTCAACTGCACGTCGATTCAGCACAGGCANTGAACCCGGAAGGCCTAAACAGACGGGAGTGATGTTGGTATTGGGTGCATCCCCGAAACGGTTCGGCGCATGGGAGAATAATTTAGTTTCTGTCGCTAATTCGACGTGTACCTCAAGACCGACAACAGTTTCCCATTCGCTCATGACTCGCTCCTCGTCGGCTGTTGAGATTCGATGAAGGCGGCTGCCTGGAACATACGCTGTTCTTCTAGTTGTGGAGCCATCACTTGGACTCCAACCGGTAACCCGTGGTCACCTGTTCCAAAGGGCACAGACATCGCGGGATCGCCAACCAAATTGCTGGGTATGGTGCACGTGTCGCAGCGATACATCGTCATTGGGTCAGAACGTTCACCGAACTCGAACGCTACCGATGGCGACGTGGGTGACAAGAGGATGTCATGTTTCGCGTATGCGGCATCGAAATCTTGGCGGGTGAGGGTCCTCACTTTTTGAGCCTTGCCATAGTAGGCGTCGTAGTAGCCGGCGCTAAGAGCAAAGGTTCCAAGCATGATGCGGGCAATAACTTCGTCTCCGAATCCATTTCTACGAGTGGCCGCGTTCATGGCCGCAACGTCTTGNCCTTCAGATCTCATACCGTAACGAACACCGTCGTAGCGGGCTAAGTTGCTCGAAGCTTCCGCCGGCGCAATCAAGTAATAGGCCGTGAGCCCGTATTCGACCGCTGGGACCGAGACCGAGTCGACGATAGCCCCGCCTTCAGACAGGGCAGCCGCTGCCTCATGCAGTCGAGCGGTGACATCTTCGTCGATGCCTTCTAAGAGTTCGCTAACTATGCCNACTCGCATACCTTCGACACCGCGGTCGAGTGTTTCAGAGAGGTTCATCATTGGGGAAGGGATCGACGTGCTGTCTCGAGGGTCATGCCCTCCAATGGTTTCGAGCACTAGCGCCGCATCTCTAACGTCATTGGCAAACGGCCCAATTTGGTCAAATGAGGACGCGAACGCTATGAGTCCGTATCGGCTGACTAATCCGTATGTGGGCTTTACTCCTACTACCCCGCACAGCGACGCTGGCTGCCGTATGGAACCACCGGTATCGGATCCGAGTGCAATGGGTGCAAATCCTGCGGCTACCGCTGCCGCTGAACCTCCGCTAGAACCTCCAGGAACTCGGGTTAGGTCATGAGGATTGCGAGTTGGGCCAAAGGCCGAGTGCTCGGTCGAACTTCCCATAGCAAATTCATCAAGGTTGGTCTTACCAACAATGACAGCCCCCGCTGAACGCAAACGTTCCACGACCGTTGCGTCGTAGGGTGGCTCCCAACCTTCAAGGATCTTTGACGAGCATGTTGTGGCAAGCGCCCGGGTGCACAAATTATCTTTCAGCGCTACAGGCACACCGGCCAGCGGACCAGGGTCCCGGCCCGAGGCAACCATTTCGTCAATGGTCGCTGCTGTTTCCATCGCCACTTCGCGGTCAATTGCATTGAAGGCGTGTACATCATTCTCCCGAGCATCGATCACTCGAAGGTAGTCCTGCAACGTTTCTTGGGCGCTTCGACGCGAATCGCGAACATTTGAGGCGAGGTCTGTCGCTGAATTCAAGATGATTCTCCTAGGACAGGAGGAACCCGGAATTGATTTTCGGAGACATCAGGCGCCTGATTCATCACNTCGCTAGGTTCGATAGTCGGTCCAGGAACGTCGTCTCTTAAGACATTATTCAGCGGGTAGGGGTGTGACATCGGTTCGACAGCATCAAGGTCGAGTGTCTCAAGTTGTTGAGCATGACCAAGAATCTTTCCGAGATGTTCGGTGAAATGCAGCAGTTCTGCTTCATCGAGGTCTATCCGAGCTAGTGAAGCTATATGGGCTACGAGATCTTGTGAGAGTGATTCTTCCATTTGTTATCTCCGAAGCAGTTCACATGTATGGGTCATTTGCGCTTAAAGGTTCCTGCCACCAATCCTCTGGGGACGGTGTCCAACTCTCAACAGGAAGAGGATAGATGCAATCCACAGGACATGGATCAAGGCATTTATCGCAACCCGAACACAACTCCGGGAGAATGATCACATCAATACCATGGTTGAAGATCGCGCCGAAGTTGGGTGGGCAGGCTCGTAAGCAAGCATCGCAGTTGATGCACTCTGACATGTCTATATACATCGGCGCGTTTGGCCACTTCGGGTTACGTAAGCGATTCTCGATNCGCGACAATCTCGCGGCGCTGTTTCCCGATGCCATTAAGAGAATTCTACGTGGCGACATTGATCACCAACTCGCAACTACCNAAACATCCGAGGTTATTCTTGAGAGGGCACCCACAGAGATACCGGCGANCCGGGTTGCAACATAGAGCCGGGTGGTGGNTCTGACCCTTGGACTTCCTGCCCGGAACCGTCGATTTCACCAATCACGAGTCCGAGTTCAGCGAGACGTCGTTCTGCTTCAAGTACAGATAACCCGCGCATGTCAGGCACTTCACGCCGATCAGGGCCTGCTGAGATCGTGATGGAAATTGGCGATCCTCGATCCACAAGCAGTCCGGCTGGGAGGTCTTGTCTTATTATGACGCCTTCAGCAACAGATTCAGAGTTCTCCATTTTGACTGGTTTGCCAATGGTGAGTTGGAGAGCATCGATAGCCTGCCGGGCCGTTTCTCGAGTGAGTCCTACTAGTTGTGGGACTGTTCGCGGTACAGGTCCTCCTGAGACGACTAAGACCGCTCGCGTTCCAGGTTCTCTAAGTCTTCCTCCCAATACCGGTTCACTGTCAATCAACAGTTTGAGGACTTGCCCGGCTNCAACGTTTTCGTCATAAACAGGTTGTACTAGATCTACTTCGAAACCTTTCGCTTCAAGTCGGGCAGAAGCGACTTCAGTGGATAATCCAAGCACGAGCGGAGTCATGCGGAGGCGCGGCCCACTCGCGACTTCTACTATCAGCATGTCGCCTTCCGCTAATCGACTTCCTGGTGACGGCCATTGAGCGACAATGATTCCACTTGGTAATTCATCGGTTCGGATTTGATCTTCATCAAGTACCCATAAAAAAGAGTCCGCTATGGCTCTGACTTCACCGATCGTTCGTCCCTCGTACCGTTCGACAAGGTGAGTAGAGACTCCCTGAGGACGCACGCTGCTAACTGCCCACGCTGCACCAACTGACAATATGGCGAGCACGGCAACTACTAGGCCACCCAATTTCCATACTGGACGCCAATAAATCTCTTCCGTCTCGATTATCGGAGCGGCCATAGAACCTGAAGGTTGAGTTGCCAGAACCTCCGGGTCGAAAAGGGTTTCCGGAACCACCACAGGTGCGGGCTTAACGAAGTGTTTAGCAGCTGCTGCCAGGCCTTCTGCNAATGCTGAAGCNCTAACTCGCTGCGCAGGGTCGATAGCGAGGGCTGCTTCAAGCATCACTCGCGCGGAGCCGAAAACTTCGCTGATTTCGATTGTTTCCTCATTCTCAGGCTCGAGACGAGATCGTTTTGAGGCCGAACCTTTGACTGGTGAATTTCCAATCACTGCTGTGAGTGTCGCTGCCANCGAGTAGACGTCGGACTTCGGGGAGTTGAGTCCCAGAGCGGTTTCCGGAGCTACAAAATCTGACGATCGACCCGCAAATCCGGTGCCCACCATGTCTAGTCGACCCTTTTCNGCAGCAACCAGCGCGTTCGTTAGGTAAATCGCTGAGAGTTTGGGATAACCGTTGTAGCCCAGTATCACGTTCGCTGGTGATACATCTCCATGACTTAATCCTTGATCATGGATAGCTGACAAGCCCGTAGCGAGTTCGAATCCAAGTTTGATCGCCTGCGATGCCGTCAGCTGGTAGCCATCCTCCAGGAATGATGCCAAAGCAATACCTGGAAAATATTCAGTTACGACATACACCCTGTCCTCAAAGCGACCCCAATCGAGGACTTGTTCNACGAACGGATGCGACACCAATGCCGCTGTGGCAGTATCTGCGGCCAGCCGCCGAGAGAATTCGACGTCCTCGGAGATCGAGGCATTCAAGATCTTCACCGAGACCTGATCTCCGGTTTCTAGGTCATGGGCCAGGTACTCAGATGAACCTTCATGGGCGTCATAAAGAACCGTGAGACGGTACCGATCGTTGAGGACTCGACCCGTGAACTGATCTGGTTCACCTCTAAGCACACCCTGACAGTACCGCTACTCGTCGAATATCTGACGTCGCTGAATTTTATGATTCAAGACAATCAGGCAAGATAGGGAGGTGGAAGAGCAACAAAGCGATCGACCATTTGACTCTGATGGCCGCACGAACTGGAGCTTACGGCGAGGGGTTGCGCCGACTCTGACAATATTGGTAGTCGCGTTGTTACTGGTAGTTGTTTGGGTTGCTGCCGCAAGTCGAGGCGCTCCGCGTCCGTCGACGTTCCCGACAGGGTTGTTAGCAGTGATCCCCGAAGAAGGCGATCAAGCGCCGAAACAGACACTCGTTGGTGTTTCCCTGAGTCCTGGCTGGCAACCAACGGTGATAATTGATGGAATTGTGATTCCNGACGAAGAATTAAGTGGAGGCACTCGNCAACTCGGAGAATTCTTTTTCGCACCGGGGGAAGACATGGTGATCAACCAGTTGCGACGGGGTCACATTTGCGCTCAGGTCATTGCTATTCCAACTATCGATATTGAGGTAGATAACATCGACCATCGTTGGTGTTGGACTTCATTTTGATCGGCGTTTAGGGCAATTCGCCGATCTCNAGTATCCGACGAAGTTCATCCTCCCCCACGATCGGGACTCCCAGCTCTTCGGCCTTATCCAGTTTCGATTGGCCAGCCTCGGCGCCTACCACCAAGGCGAACGTACTCTTTGAAACGCTCCCCGGAGATTTGCCGCCCCGAGCGATTATTGCTTTTTTGGCCTCTTCTCGGTTGATGAACCATCCATCTAATGATCCTGTAACCACTACGGAGCGTCCTACCAGAATCTGGGGCGCTTCGGTCTCTCCTTCAATCAGGTCGAGCCGTACTCCGTTGGATTTCAGCTTTTCTACAACCGACTGATTATGGCTATCGCTGAAGAAATCTGTGACGCTTTGAGCGATCACCGGCCCGATGCCGTCGATGGCTTCAATCTCACCTGCATCTGCGTTAGCAATTGCTTCCAGACCACCGAACCGTCGCGCAATGAGTTCAGCAGCGCTTGGGCCAAGATGTTCAATTCCTAGGCCAATCAAAACATTGGGTAGTGGACGCTCACGTGCTTCGTTAATTGCAGTCATGAGGTTGTTGACCAGAGTTTCATTAGACGCGTCCGCCACTAAGACTTCTAGTAGCTGATTTTTGGTTAACCCGAATAGATCGCCCACATCTCTTACAAGGCCTTGTTCTACCAAGCCCCGAACCGTACGTTCGCCAAGACCTTCGATGTCTAGAGCGTTTCTGCTAGCGAAGTGAATGATGCCTGTCTGTACGCGGGCCGGGCATGTTCGACTGAGGCAATAGGTGTTGGCGTCGCCATCTGATCGCACAAAAGCCGAACCGCAACTTGGACATGTCCTCGGAAAGGACCATGGCTGCGATTCGGGATCACGTTCCGCTAAAACTGGTCCCACTACTTCGGGGATCACGTCTCCAGCTTTACGCACTACGACCATGTCGCCGGGGCGAACGTCCTTGACCGCTACCTGGTCCTCGTTATGAAGGGTCGCCATACCCACCGTGGAACCTCCCACAAAGACAGGTTCGAGTACAGCAAACGGCGTCGCTCGTCCGGTACGCCCTACTGAAACGTCGATTTGTAGGAGACGGGTAATCTTCTCTTCGGGCGGGAATTTAAATGCGATCGCCCAGCGTGGGGCACGACTCGTTGAGCCAAGTTTCTCTCGCTGGGCGAGATCGGCCAACTTAACTACGACTCCATCTATTTCATAGTCAGGCTCATGGCGTTTCCCCATCCACTTCTCGCAATATTCTCGAACGTCAGAGAAATCTGAAAATTCTTGTATTTCAGGATTGACTGGGAGTCCCAGGCTTTCGAGCAATGCGAAGGTTTCCTCAGAAGAGGATATGGCTGGGCCACCACTTACCTGTCCCAGTTGGTAGCTCCAAAAGGCGAGGTTCCTTGAGGCAGTGACTTCGGGGTCTTTTTGTCGCAAACTTCCAGCCGCTGTGTTTCTAGGGTTCGCAAAAGCAGCTCCACCGCTTGCTATCTGCTGTCGGTTCAATTCGTCAAAATGAGAAATGGGAAGGTACACCTCACCTCGTACTTCCAAGGTTGTCGGTGAACCATCAATTCGGTGTGGAATCCCCTTGATCGTCANCACGTTATGTGTGACATCTTCACCGACTCGCCCGTTACCTCGAGTGGCAGCTCGGATCAGTTCCCCGTCCTCGTAGCGGATAGAGACAGCNAGGCCATCAAACTTTAATTCGCAAACAAATTTTGGCTTGTCCGAAGCATCCAAACTCTTCAGAATTCGGTCATGCCAGGCATCAAGTTCTTCGAGGTCCATGGCGTTGTCTAGAGACATCATGGGAACTTCATGTTCGACCGGAGCAAACATCTCATTGGGTTCAGACCCAACTGAGCCACTCGGTGAGTCNGGAGTGACTAANTCCGGCCTCCGATCNTCGATCGCGATTAATTCGCGAACTAACGCGTCGTATTCCGCGTCAGGGACGAGTGGCTCATCNCGTCCGTGGTAGGCCTCATCGTGAGCTGCGATCTGANTCCGTAGCTCGGTAGCACGGTCGTAATCTGGATCAGGCTTATTCACAACAATCCCGACTTTAGCTAGCCGGAAGAACATATTTGTCGTTCTCTCACATCGGCGGTTAGGTCGTACAGGCTCAAATGAGTCACGATTAGGGTGTGATGATCAGAAATCCGCTTGCAATATTCATCGGCCTATGGGCGGTGCTGCCATTTTCACTTGGCGCAGCTATCGATTCTGCTTTTGCTCAAAATGACGATCAGGTTAGAACGTCCGTTTCTGTCGGGGTGTGGATTGCCTGGGGTCTAGTACTGGGGTCTTCAATTATTCGGAGGCCCTGGGGTTTGACAATCATGCGCATTCTCGCTCCAGCGACTGTGCCGACACTCTTGGTGACTCACTGGAGCGCGACTATGCCCGCCGGCGCCTTGGCTATAGCGCTCTCTCATGCAGTTCTAGTCAGCCTTTTGGCGCTTTTGCCTGAGACAGGTCACCTTATGGTGGATGGTCTTAGTTACGGGGACGAAAAACGGTTCCTGCTTCGCGTACCTACCGCAGTACTCTTCGGTCCGCTGCCACTGGTCTGGGCGATCACGGTGTCAGGTATCTTTTCCGGCCCGATTCTCGTCACGTCAGGTAGATGGGGCGTTGGCCTGCCCCTTTGGGGCATCGGTTGGACGCTCGCGGTCTTTGCGACTAGATCAATGCATCAATTGGCGCGTAGATGGATTGTTTTTGTCCCGAATGGGTTCGTCATCCACGACTACTTGGCAACACGCGAGCCATTCTTACTTCGTCGCCAAGACATATCTTCTCTTGGTCCAGCAGCAGCAGAGATTGACGTCAGTTCCGAAGACCTCATTGATGTCAGCCAATTGGCTTTAGGTCCTGTACTCCATGTCGTTCTCCGAGGCGATGTAGAAGTGGTGCCACGTTCAAGGGGAGTCAGCGAAGTACGGCAAGTAGCTCAGATTTTGTTCTCTCCGACTCGACCGGGTGTAGTGCTTGGGGAGGCACATCAACGAAAACTATTGCGTTGACCTCTAGCAAGCGATCGCGCCTCCAATAACGGCATCGTCGAGGTAAAAAACCACAGCCTGGCCGGGTGCTACCTTGCGGCGAGCTTGAGTCCATTGCACGGAGCCATCTGCGTTCAAGTGCGCTGCTGCGGGATCGCCATGTGCGCTCGTTTGAACAGCTACAGAACCCTGATACTCGGGCCCGGTCCAAAAGTGATCCCTCAGTTCTACGGTTTCAGATAGAAGATCCTGCGCGCTCCCTGCGACAACCCGTCGCGATGGAATGTCGACCTCCACCGCATAGCTCCGACCGACGTTGCCTCCAAGTTTGAGTCCCTTGCGTTGACCTACGGTCACCAATTCAACGGCATCTACAGTCCCTATATTGTTGCCACCTATATCGACGACTTGCGCTGCATGAAGATTGAGCCGTTCAGACAAGAATCTCCCCCTGCCCTCAGATGCAGTAATGAAGCAAACATCTTGACTGTCGGGCTTGGAAGCTGATCGCAAACCCAATTCGTTAGCCAATTCACGGACTTCGGTTTTCTTCATATGCCCAATAGGGAATTCAAGCATCTTTAAATCCCGCTCAGAGAGCATGTAAAGGACATAAGACTGATCCTTGTCTAAGTCGGCGCCACGAGAGAGTCTCGGACCATTCTCAGTGCCAACAATTTGGGCGTGATGGCCTGTCGCTACACGGTCAAAATTCAGTTGACGGGCACGGTCAAGCAATGCGTCGAACTTTATGTGCCGATTACATTCGATGCAGGGGTTAGGTGTGAGTCCTGATGCGTGGGCCTCTACGTAGGGTCCCACGACGTGTCGTTCGAATGCTTCACCATAATTGAAGACAAAATGGTCAATCTCTAGCTGTTGCGCAACCCGTCGAGCGTCATCGACGTCGGAGACTGAGCAACAACCTTGGTCTTGCGCTCCACCCCAAAGTTTCAGCGTCACTCCGGTCACTTCGTAGCCTTGCCGCTTTAGGAGCGCTGCCGACACCGCGCTATCAACTCCCCCGGACATAGCTACCAATACACGGGTCATGAGTTGCCTCTGAGTTGTTCGACGCACTTGGGAATGAACTCAAGCGCGTGATCAATTTCCCACTCCTCGGTGCACCACCCAAGCGAGAGCCGCAGTGACCCCGCAGCAGCCGCTCTCTCGAAACCCATTGCCGCTAAAACATGCGAGGGGTCCATAGCCCCTGAAGCACATGAAGCGGCTGCCGAAGCCATGATGTCGTGGCGTTCCAGCAGAACTAAGAGTGCCTCACTTTCGATACCTTCAACGACCAGTTGCAATATTCCGGCGGCCCTGTGAGAACGCGGCACGGTCTCATAGCAGCGAGGTATTGCGGCTGTAAGCCCTTCTGCTAATCGGGTGGAGAGGCTTCCGAGTCTTTCTATTTCGCTAGCACGCGATTCGTGAAGGCATTGTATTGCCGCTCCGAGGGCGACTATCCCAGCCGTGTTGTGAGTCCCACTGCGCCGTTCGGCTTCTTGCCCGCCTCCAAGTAACTGTGGAGTAATGCCAACTTGCTTGCGGATCGCCAGAACCCCGACGCCCTTGGGCGCGCCAAACTTGTGCCCGCTGAGTGACATCATGTCGGCGCGTTCAGCAGCAGCGGCAACATCTAGCCAGTTGACCGCCTGAACCGCGTCTGTGTGCAACAGCGCCTGCGGCGCGAAACGATCCCTTAGATCCGCTATTGGTTCAAGATCAATGACTCGGCCTGACTCATTATTCACCAACATGACCGAAATGATCGAAAGGTCGAGGTCCAGCAAGGTCTCAAAGTGTTCGAGGTCTATGTCTCCTGTTTCGGTGACCTTTACGAAACAACCATTGTGTGCTTCTACGGGATACAAAACTGCGTGATGTTCCGTTTCCGGACAAATGGCACGACCCTGCGCTCCGCACGCCCCATGAATAGCTAGGTTGTCAGATTCAGTACCACCGCTTGTAAAGACGATTCCATGCGGATCAAAGCCCAACGCAGCTGCGCATATGTCTCGCGCATCGTCTATCGCAGCTCTAGATGACCGCGCCATTCTGTGAGCGCCCGAAGGGTTACCGAAATGCTCGGTCAGGTACGGCAGCATCGAATCAAGAACCGACGACCTCACGGGGGTCGAAGCTGCGCAATCGAGATACGCGGGTCGGTGTGACTTTGCTGTGACCATCACTTAAAGGCTAGAGCCCAAATAAAGTGTCCGGCATGGACCTGCCAAATTCGGTGAGCTATCTCTGTTCAACTTACGGAGATGCATTTGCAGATGTTTACGACGATTGGTATCAGCAGGTGACTGATGTTGATGGGACCACCAACTTAATTACTGATCTATCTGATGGCCTGGGGGTTTTAGAACTCGGCGTTGGGACTGGCCGTTTAGCGCTGCCGATCGCCCGAAGAGGTATTCCAGTATCAGGCGTCGACGCTTCGCCGGAGATGTTAAAACGCCTTGCCGTTCGAGACTCTGAGAAGCTCATCGACTCTTACCTTGCTGATATGTCAGAGTGGTTGCCCTCTGGCCTATACAAAGTCATCTTTTGTGCCTACAACACTTTCTTCAACTTGGTCGGACAAGGTGCCCAGGAGGAGTGTCTAACGCTGATCCGTGATCGCTTACGCCCCGACGGCTTCTTTGTCGTCGAAGCCTTTGTCCCATCCAATTATTCGCAGTTACCAACTAGGGGTGTCGAATCGCGACACTTGTCGAATAGTGCGGTGCTCAACATCACCATCAGAGAAAAGATGTCAGGCATAATCAGAGGCCAAAGTGTGGAATTAGGGGACGACGGCGTCGTTCTGAGACCGTGGAGGATACGGGTCAGAACCCCCGATGAATTGGACCAGTTGGCAAGCGACCATGGCCTCAGGCTCGTGGAACGCTGGCAGGACTGGTATCGAAGCCCTTTTACTAGCAGCAGCGATCATCACATATCGGTCTACGCTTCAACTAATCCCTAGTTCTACTCTGACTCCGTGGAGGTCAACATAAATGGAGATCCAAGTCGTGGTAGATCTACCCGCGACTCCAACCGAAGTTTGGGCTTACCTGCGCGACGTCACCAAACACAGCGAATGGATGATGGACGCGTTAAGTGTCGACATTACCTCTGAAGTGACCGAGGGCCCTGGGCTCACATTTGACTGTCTTACCGCTGTCGGCCCGTTCCGCGTCCGGGATCAAATGGAAGTCGTTGAATGGGAGCCTGAACGGGCGATGGGTGTAAAGCATTCGGGGATTGTGACCGGAATTGGTCAGTTCACACTGACCCCAACTTCCAGCGGTACTCGGTTTAGTTGGTATGAGTCGATCGAACTACCGCTGCGTTTCGGAGGCAGACTCGGCGAGAGCATCGCCAAACCACTTCTGACAGCGATTTGGCGACGAAACCTTAGGTCGCTTCGAAAACAAATTATTCATCGACAGGAAGCGGGAACAGGCCAAGAACCTGGGGGTTTAATTGGCATCGGTTCAGAGTGGGAGGTGCGCCATTACGGGCCAGATCATGTCATCCGAACAAGCACTCAGGACAAGGATTTGTCTCGAGAAGCTGAGGCGTTAGAGGTCGTCGGCTCAGCAGGCTTTCCAGCGCCCGAACTTTCAGAAAAGATCACACCGTCTTCGATTGTGATTGAGCGTATCGATGGCCCAACAATGTTGGAGGATCTGACGTCTCGACCGTGGATGTTGAACCGACATGCCAAGAATCTCGCCCGACTGCACAAGGCTCTGGGCAATATCGTTGCTCCCCCTAGTTGGGAAGGCGTCAGCGAGGGTGAGTCTGTTGTGCATCTGGATCTGCATCCAGGGAATATCAAAATAAGTAATGGCTCACCAGTAGTTTTGAACTGGGGCAGATCGGCACGAGGGTCATCATCGTTTGATGCCGCAGTGACTTACGTGATCCTCCGAACAGCAGAATCAAAAAATGGGCGGCTCAATCGCCTTTTGATTAGCGGCTTACGGAAGCGGTTCGCCAACATATTCATTAAGGAATTCGGCGCAGCAGAGGTGTTGGATCGGGTCCGAGAAGCGGCGGAACTTCGGTTATTAGACAGCAGCCTGTCCGTGGCGGAGAGGGAAGCTGTGTTCGCTCTGGCTCGCGACGAGCTTGACTAGTCGCCCTCGCCCATCTCTATGAGGCGCGATGCCGCCATATAGGGATCAATTTTTCCTTCGGCAAGTTCTTCTCGCAGCTTCATCGCGTTCGGGCCTTCCATAAGCATTGCAACCCGGTGTTCGATACTTCGTTGGACGATTTCTAGCAGTTCCTCTTGTATGCGCGCACTTCGACGTGATGCCAACTCTCCACTCACCTGCAAGTGTGAACGGTGTTCGTTTACTGCTTCCCACAAGGCATCCACTCCCTGCTGGTCGGTAGCCACTGTCATCAAGATCGGCGGTTCCCAATCACCTAGCGACGAGAGCTCGAGCATCTGTTGGATATCGCGACGAGTATCGTCAGCTCCTTTTCGGTCCGATTTGTTGATGACGAAGATGTCAGCTACCTCCATCAGCCCCGCTTTATTGGCTTGAACAGCATCCCCCCATCCAGGGTTTACGACAACGATTGTCGTGTCAGCCGCCCCTGCGATGTCAACTTCCACTTGACCAACGCCAACCGTTTCGATCAGGACCCACGGCCAACCCAAGGCGTCTAGAACTCGAACCGCTTGGGGAGTTGCGAGGCTTAAGCCACCTAGGTGGCCTCTAGTGGCCATTGATCGAATATAGATACCCTCATCCGTGACATGGTCTTGCATCCGAACCCGGTCACCGAGAATCGCGCCTCCGGTAAATGGCGACGATGGGTCAACTGCCAAGATCGCTAGGCGCTGCTCTTCGGACCGGACAACCGATGCAAGAGCGGATGTGAGACTGGATTTACCCGATCCGGGCGCCCCGGTCATTCCAATGGTGTATGCGTTGCCTACTTGGGCATAGGTGTGAGATCCGATGACTCGAGCCTCGTCTCCGCCGCGCTCTACAAGAGACATGAGTCTCGCAAGCGCAAGACGCTCTCCCTTGTGTGCTGCCTCGAATAGGGCTACGGGATCTGTGTTTGGCCGGTTCATCGGAGACAGTCGGTGGTCGGACAAGGAGTCAAATCCTCGTTACTTGGGCACCGACCGACGAGAGCTTACCCGCCAAATCTTCGTATCCCCGATCAACGTGATGAGCATCCGAAATTACAGTTTCGCCATCAGCTGCTAGTCCAGCGACCACCAGGGCGGCTCCCGCCCTGATGTCATGTGCTCGAACAGGCGCTCCTGATAGTCGTTTCACCCCACGCACTACTGCATGTCGACCTTCCGCACGTATCTCTGCGCCCATCCTCACCAACTCGTCGATATAGCGAAACCGTCCAGCAAAAATATTTTCGGTCACCATCCCGGCGCCTTGGGATACGCAGAGGGCCGCGACCAAGAAGGGTTTGTAGTCGGTTGCCAACCCTGGGTAAGGCAGCGTAGATACGTCTACGGATTGGAGGCGTTCTAGAACTCGAGCGGTGAGTCCGTCTTCGTCTTCGCTCCACTCCATTCCCATCTCTTCGAGTTTGCGCAACAGCATCTCCATGTGGTCCGAACGTGCTCCAATCAATCTGAGCTCTCCCCCACAGACTCCGAGGGCAGCTAGATACGTAGCAGCCTCTATCCGGTCAGGGATTACCTCGTAGCTCACGGGGTGAAGAGCTGAGACGCCTTCAATAGTGAGGCGAGAGGTTCCTATCCCCTCAATTACTGCACCCATCTTGGAGAGAAAGTTAGCCAGGTCGGAGATTTCGGGTTCGCGAGCTGCGTTCTCTATCACTGTTGTGCCGTCAGCCAATACCGCAGCCATGAGCAAGTTCTCAGTTGCTCCTACTGATGGAAACTCCAGAAATACCTCTGCACCCACTAATTGGTCTGCCCTGCCGTTGATATCTCCGTGTTCGTATGAAAATTCGGCGCCCAGTTGTTCAAGGCCTTGTAAATGCATGTCGATAGGACGAGATCCAAAGTCGTCACCTCCCGGTAGGGCGACCTTCGCTCGTCCAATTCTTGACAACAACGGCCCCAAAACAACTATTGAGGCACGCATCCGCTCTACCAGGCTGTACGGGGCAACTGGTTCAATTTCATCCGGTACGTCAATCTCGATTCGTTGCCCCACGCGCTGGACTCGAACACCCATCGCTTCGAGCAGTTCCATCATGATGGCAACGTCGGTGATCTCGGGAACGTTGTTTAGTGACGTCGAACCTTCAGCCAACAACGACGCTGCCATTAGTTTCAGAGCGCTATTCTTCGCTCCGCCAATTCGGATCTCTCCGTTTAAGGGACCGCTTCCCTGAACAAGGAATTTCTCCACACCTCCAGTATGTTCATCGAAGCGGCCAAGGACACATCACTATCGTGACTCATTTAGAAATTACTCACCGTGTCGATGACGAGGGACTTAGGCGCGTCCGTTCTCCTAGAACTGATTTAGTCGTCGAAAGAGAGGTGGAACACGATTCGTTTGCCTTGGTGGATGGGCCCTTCGAGTTCTATAAGAGATCTCTGGTTGTGGAGTCCACATCGACCGGTCACACTGTTATCGAAACAATCGACTACCGGTTATCTATCCCCTGGTTCGGGTTTTTGTTTCGCTTGCCCGTGCGTCATGCGCTCCGAAATCGTCGAGACAAGACGCTGATGCCGTTCTGGGCTCCGCCAGACCATATGGGCATGCGAGCAACCCACATTTTTGCGACCTTATGTGCGATTGCCGTACTTTCTGGATTTTTGTCAAACGCGCCTGCCGAAACACATACATACGCCGCTGACGAATTCGACGTCGATCAGTTAAGCCAAGGTTTCCTTGGTGCTCTAATTAGAGTTGGCACTTTGCTCGCCATCGGCTTCGCTGTGTTGGCAGACCGGCATGGTCGGAAGAAAGTGTTGACTTTAGCTATTGGATTCGGGATCGTATCTTCTTGCGCCTCTGCGTTAGCGCCTTCGATTGAGAGCTTCGCAGCCTGCTTGGTGGTAGTTAGAACTTCTAATGCAACGCTTGCTGCTCTGATCGTCGTTTTCGCATTAGAGGAACTACCTTCCGGAAGTCGTGCTTGGGGCCTTTCAGTTCTCGGCCTTTCTGCAGCTTTAGGAGCAGGAGTCGTCGTGTGGTCACAACCAATTGCGGGTGTCGCTGAGTGGTCTTGGCGTCTCATATTTATGATTCCTGTGTTGATGACACCTCTAGTCGTGAGCGCCATTCGGCGGTTACCGGAGAGCCGGCGTTTCGCGGAGCACACGTCGGGTTTGAGGTTGCGGAGTTACTGGAAACGTCTCGCTCTGTTGGGGGGCACATATTTTCTGCTCGGCCTTTTTCTTTCGCCTATCGACTGGTTTAGAAACGAATATCTGCGCGATGAACACGGATTTAGCGCCCTACAGGTGACCCTTTTCATCATCACGACGGCAACACCTGGTGGGATCGGCTTGTACCTAGCCGGGCGAATAGCCGATTTGCGCGGTAGAAGAATCGTTGTCGTCACCGCAGCCGTCGCTGGACTCGGTTTGACCACTGTCTTCTTCAATGCATCGGGACTTTGGTTATGGCCCCTTGCTTTCACAGCTATCACTCTTGCCAGCGGTCTTTTACCTGCTCTCGGGGTGTACCGGGGTGAGATGTTTCCCACAGCCGTTCGAGCTCGCGCCGCAACAATTGCTGGAGCAATCGGAGTCGTCGGAGGCTCGATTGGGATCGTGGCTGCAGGGTGGATGCGTGTCCGTTGGGGTTCTTTCGGGCCGGCCATGGCGATTCTGTGGCTAGGTCCCTTGGCAGCAGCTGTCCTAGTTTGGAGAAAGTTTTACGAGGGAACCCGACGTGAACTGGAGGCTCTGAACCCTGAGGATCAAAAGATTTAAGTCGCGGGGCTCAAGAGAAGGCAGACACCCAAGAAGTGACTGCGTCCACAATCGAAACAATATGGGCTCTGCTTGAAGGGTCGTGACGTCCACCTTCTAAAAATTCCGTCGTAACGTTTCCTTTTATTGAACTCACGTGTTGCTTGAACTCTTCAGGAGATCCAAACGGGTCATTATTTCCCGAAACGAAAAGTGTCGGCGATTCAATATTTTCGAAGTGGTCTACGCGCAGTTTTTCCGGACTAGTTGGGGGATGAAGAGGGTAGCTGAGAAGCAGTAAACCAGCAGTGGGCATACTCTCAGCTGCAGCCATAGAACAAATCCGACCTCCCATAGAACGTCCGCCAAAGATCACAGCCTTGGGATCGCAACCTAATTTACGGATCAGTCCCTCGTAATCGTTGCGTAACTCCGCGACGAGCTTCGGCGCTCGTGGAGGAGGCCGACGTCCTTCGCTACGGTAGGAAAATTCGTGCCTAAGCACGGGCAAAGGAGACAGAGCTTCTTCTAAAGCTAAAAGAGTCGGATGGTCTTTGGTGCCGCCAGCTCCGGGCATCAGTATCAATCCTTCAATCGCCGGCATACCAACTCCTCATCCGGGCAGAATAGGGGTCTTAGCTGCAGAAAGGCGCCAATAATGACTACTGATGAGTTTGGGAATGGGACGGTATTGACCGATATCCACGATGGAGTCGGCCTTATCACTCTGAATCGTCCAGAGGTGAGGAACGCCCTGAGTAGCGACGTGCTTGCAGCGTTACCGAAGGCGATTCGTTCGTTGGAGGGAAGTTCAGGCGTTGATGTACTAGTTCTAACCGGCAGCGACCCGGCTTTTTGTGCTGGTCTTGATTTGAGGGAATTGGGAGATTCTGGCGGAAATATCGACCCAGACTCCGAGTCCGAGCCCAAACGACCTTTTCCTGAACGGTCGAAGCCTCTAATCGGAGCTGTGAACGGTGTCGCTGTGACAGGAGGACTCGAGCTAGCACTCGCATGCGATTTTCTCATAGCGTCAGATCGCGCAAGTTTCGCCGATACTCATGCTCGGGTAGGTGTCATGCCGGGTTGGGGGCTAAGCGTTCTCTTGCCTCAAGCAATCGGCGTTCGACGAGCTCGAGAAATGAGTCTTACCGGCAACTATGTCGATGCAACTACCGCCGAAAAGTGGGGTTTAGTCAACCGTGTGGTCCCACACGAAGCCTTGTTGGAAACCGTGCACGCGCTGGCGAGCGACATTCGCTCAAATGACCAAGTTGGGGTGCGGCAAATGCTTGAGACTTATTCTCGGACGGCTGAGACAACCGTCGCCGACGGGTGGGAGATCGAAGCTTCGATGGGTACCGAGTGGCTCAAAAACAGCGACTTTAGGCCTGAGAAGGTGGCCGAACGTCGAGCGGATATACAAAGCCGTGGCCGAGCGCAACAGAACCCTTAACTCATTTGCTTCGCGCGTCAATCATCTGAACGATGCGTCCTGCTATTTCCAGGCTGGCAGTAGCAGCGGGGCTGGGCGCGTTGAGAACGTGCAGACTACTTTCCGATTGAGTGATTAAAAAGTCATCTGCTAAGTCTCCGTGAGAATTCATCGCCTGGGCTCGAACACCAGATGGACTAGCTTCAAGGTCTTCTGAACGAATGTCAGGAACTAGTCGTTGAAGAGCCCTAACAAAAGCAGTTTTATTAATCGATCGCCATACTTCGCCTGCTCCTGTACGCCAGTACTTACGAGCTAGTTTCCACAAACCTCGATTGCTGAGATGTTCAACGATTTGGCTGGCGTGGATGTCTCTCCATCTGTAACCCTCCCGGGCAAGGGCTAGGACTGCGTTGGGTCCGGCATGAACGGATCCATCGATCATGCGAGTTAAGTGAACTCCTAAGAACGGAAAGCTCGGATCCGGTACGGGATAAATCAGTCCTCTTACTAGGTGTCGACGTTCAGGTATAAGTTCGAAATATTCGCCACGGAAGGGGACTATTCGGTTTCCTTCCGATGCCGCAGCCAATTCGGCGACCTGGTCACTCCTAAGACCAGCACAGTTGACGACTAGACCGGCGAGAATCTCACCACCGGAAGTAGTTAAGCGGACTCCCTCAATTGACTCCTTGAAGGAAAGGAGTGTTGTGTCGTATTGAACTCTGCCTCCCATTGCTTCTATTTCGGTGCTCAATGCATTGCAAACCGCTGAGTACGAAACAATTCCGGTCGAAGGAACGTGCAGGGCTTCGATACCAGCGCAATGGGGTTCGATTTCCCCTAACCGGGTTTTGTCAATTAGTACTGCTTCAAGTCCATTTTGAGCAGCTCGGCTTCCAAGCGTTCGGAGGCGTTCTGCCTCATCGGCGTTGGTGGCAACTATGACCTTGCCGCAAATTTCGTAGTCGATACCCCGTTCCTCACAGAACGTCACCATGGTGCTTCGACCGGTCACCGCTAGTTCCGCCTTCATGGATCCAGGGGTGTAATAAATTCCTGAGTGAAGCACACCAGAGTTTCGTCCAGTCTGGTGATAGGCGGGCCCAGACTCACGTTCAACAACTACTACCGATTTTCCTGGATGCTCGGCGAGGTAACGGTGCGCTGTAGCTAAACCGACAATACCTGCACCAACAACCACCAAATCCAGAGGGTGAGAACTCATCGACTATGCACTCCTACGATCAAGAAGGATGTTGCGTGCAGCTGTTAAAGACTCAATGCGAGTACCCGCTTCCTCTTTGGAGCCTCCGTGGTCGGGATGAGCACTGCGTAGGAGACGTCTAAATGTGCGTCGTATTTGTCGTGAGTCTGGAAGATTATCTCTCTCTTGCTGCGAAAAACCCAGTACTCCAAGAGCCCAAACGATCGGATCTATGTCGTGGCTTTGGGCCCAACTCCCTTGCGGTACGTCGCCAGCAAGGTACCTGAGTAAGTCATCATGGTCTTTGCCTCGCCAGCGCGTCGAAGAGCGAAGCAAGGTCAATAAAGCGCTCCGAGTTTCTCCTGGCTGGTCGGCTGCTCTGTACAGGGCTGCCAATATGTGTGGTTCTGGGCGATCACTCGGCGCTATTTTCAAAGACATTCGCCCGCCTTCAGTAGTGACAAGCTGATGAGTGGAACGCGTTAGTCCAATGCGGTCCTCTTGTAATCGGTGTCGAAGGCGGGGTTGAGGAACTCGTGCGCCAGCTTCGAGCAGGTTCAAAAGGGCAATCAAATCATTACTCTCTTCGTCTCCCAGTTGCTGTGCGTGCACCGCAACGACCGCGGCAAGTAGCAAGCCGCCAGAGCCGGGTTTGGGGTCAAAGTTAAGTTGGTCTTCACCCAGCGCTACGCGACGGGTCGGAACCGCCGGCCGAGAATGCCAGACGTTGAGCTCAGCCAAAATCACGTCATGGACGCTACTAGGCGATGTTCCAACTGACTCATACTTATTGCGTCTGAGGGGCTAGGGTCAGTTTCCATGGCTGATTCACATTCTGAACGTCCTGATCGAAACCTCGCACTTGAGCTAGTTCGCACCACCGAGGCTGCTGCTTTGGCGGCTGCTCGGTGGATGGGTAGAGGCGACAAAGAAGGGGCAGATGGGGCTGCGGTTGACGCTATGCGCATCATCTTGGGCTCAGTGCCAATGGACGGTTTCGTAGTTATAGGAGAAGGCGAGAAAGACGAAGCTCCGATGCTCTACAACGGAGAGTCCATTGGGGACGGGACGGGCGCTAAGACAGACATAGCAGTCGATCCAATTGATGGAACGACACTGACTTCGCTTGGGCGCGGCAACGCAATCTCGGTCATCGCAGTTGCTCCTCGAGGGACCATGTTTGATCCCGGTCCCTGCGTCTATATGGAAAAGATTGCGGTCGGCCCTCAGTCGAAAAGTTTAGTGTCAATCGACAAAAGTCCCACAGAGAATCTAGAAGCAATCGCTGAGGCGACGGGCAGGGGTATCAGGGACTTGACCGCCGTTATCTTGGACCGTGATCGACACGCTGAGTTGATCGATGAAGTCCGTCAGAGCGGAGCAAGAATTCGGCTTATTCCTGATGGTGATGTAGCGGGGGCTATCGCGACAGCTACGAGCGATGGAGCAGATGTGCTCTTCGGCATAGGCGGAACTCCTGAGGGAGTTATTTCCGCCGCAGCACTCAAGTGTCTCGGCGGAGAAATGCAAGGCAGGCTCTGGCCGCGAAACGGGACTGAACGTCAGGCAGCGATCGATGCCGGCTACGACCTGGACCGTATTCTCGACACCGACGATCTCGTCCGATCTGATGATGTGTTTTTCGCCGCGACAGGCATCACTGATGGCGAGTTGTTGCGGGGTGTGCGGTTCACAGCCGAAGGCGCTGTCTCCGACTCCCTAGTCATGAGATCCAAAAGTGGAACGGTGCGGCGCATCGAAGCGACTCATAACATCGACAAACTCAGCGAATTCTCATCAGTCGATTTCACTTAACGATTTCACTGTTAAGGATCAAGGCAGGTCCTTCCTCCCTTCACCTCTATGCTCACTCTTATGGGCCAAGCGAATGACTTAGAAGAGGGCACAGTCCAGCAACTGGACTTCGACAAAATCGGAGGGGTGGGGCGCGACGGACATCAGGTCCTTCCAGTTGTCCTCCAAGAGGTTGAGTCGGGAGAGGTTCTATTCGTCGGTTACGCCAACGAAGAAGCTCTACGCATGACGCTAGAAATGAAAAGCGCCGTGCTGTATTCCACATCCCGAAATCAAATTTGGCACAAGGGCGCTACCTCAGGAGACACCCTCTCCTTAATAGACGTCCGCGTGAACTGCGAACAGAACTCGCTCCTGTACCTAGTGACACGCGACGGGCGGGGGGCCTGCCACACCCTCGGGGCCGACGGCTCGAGTCGAAGCGGTTGTTATTACCGGTCGCTTACCACCATTGAAGATCTCGCATTTATCCAATAAACGGTGCACCAACTCTGACTTAGGTGCAGCTAATGGTTAGTTCCCGCCAGATACTTGAATGCGAGTTTCCGCCCATTTCTTAGCGAGCGCTGCTTCGGCGTCATCGGCATCAGATGCGAGTGCCTGATCAGCTGCCTGAAGGTCGGCCTGGGCTTCTTGAACGTCAATATCTTCGGCGGCCATGGCGTCGTCGCTCAAAATAGTGACCGCGTTGGAACTTACTTCCACGAAGCCGCCATTTATAGCTAACGAGACAACACCATCGGCAGCCCAGAGCTGCGTTTGACCAACGTCTAACGCCCCTATAAACGGAGCATGATTATCAAGAAAGGCGATGTCGCCGTCAACGGTGCGCGTGACCACTTGCGAGCATTCTCCGGAGAAAAGTACTGCTTCGGGGGAAACGAGTTCGACCTGCATAAATCAGCTTCTTTTAATTATTAGGACTGCTCGAGTTCACGGGCTTTGGCCATCGCCGATTCGGCGTTGCCGACATTGAGGAAGGCTTGTTCGGGTAGATGATCAAGTTCGCCGTTGCAAAGCATTTCAAACGACTCGATTGTCTCCTCAATGGGAACAAAAATTCCAGGCATTCCGGTGAAAACTTCAGCAACAAAGAAAGGCTGCGATAGGAACCGTTGAATCTTGCGAGCCCGATCCACCGTGATTCTGTCTTCTTCGGATAGTTCGTCGAGACCGAGAATAGCGATGATGTCTTGCAGCTCTTTATACCTCTGCAAGATCTCCTGCACCCGGCGAGCTACGCCATAGTGCCGGTCACCCACAACTTCAGGGGTGAGGATTGTTGACGTAGAAGCGAGCGGGTCAACTGCTGGATAGATGCCTAGAGAAGCAATTTGGCGACTCAATTCCGTGGTCGCATCCAGGTGGGTGAATGTGGTGAAGGGTGCTGGGTCGGTGTAATCGTCAGCCGGCACATACACAGCCTGGAGAGAAGTAATTGAGTGACCTGAAGTAGAGGTAATTCTCTCCTGCAGTTCACCCATCTCGTCTGCAAGGTTGGGCTGGTAACCCACCGCTGAAGGCATCCGACCAAGCAAAGTCGAGACCTCAGATCCTGCTTGCACAAAGCGGAAAATATTGTCCACGAACAAGAGCACTTCCTGCCCCTGCACATCGCGGAAATATTCCGCCATTGTTAAAGCTGAAAGGGCGACACGTAGGCGAACCCCAGGAGGATCGTCCATTTGCCCAAAGACAAGCGCAGTCTTTTCCAGCACACCGGACTCTTCCATCTCCAGGTATAGGTCAGTGCCTTCACGGGTTCGTTCTCCGACACCTGCGAACACCGAAACTCCGCCGTGCTGTGAAGCAACCCGGTTAATCATCTCAGTGATCAAAACCGTTTTACCCACTCCAGCTCCGCCAAAGAGTCCGATCTTTCCACCTTCCAAGTAGGGCTCTAGAAGGTCGATCACCTTAATGCCTGATTCAAAAAGCTTCGCCTTCGGCTCAAGGGTGTCGAAATCAGGAGCGTCGCGATGAATCTCCCATCTTTCAGGCACTTCGCCGATGTCATCGGTGTCGAGGGGTTCACCTAGAACGTTAAAGATATGTCCGAGGACGTTGTCCCCAACCGGAACTGCAATTCCACGCCCGGTGTTTCGGACCACCGCACCCCGAGTCAGCCCGTCCGTCGCCTTCATACAAACAACACGTACTTTGCCCTCACCAATTTGTTGCGCTACCTCACCACCAATGGTCACTTTGGCGCCTTCCAATTCGGCGTCCATCTCGACAAATGTGTTTATTTCGGGCAACGATCCACGTGGAAATTCGACGTCTACTACCGGTCCGGCAATAGCGAGAACCCTTCCATCTTTGGTTTCGGTGTTGTCTTCGGTCATGGTCATTTTTGCTCCTGAAGGTTCAGGCGTCGGTACGGTCAGTTGTGAGGGTTGCGAAAGAACCCTCAATTGATTGGGCGATGAGATCTTCAAGATCGCCATCGTCGTCTTGGCTCATTGCTTCGGCACCGCCGACAATCTCCATTATTTCGGTAGTGATTGCGTCTTGACGGGCACGGTTCATTATTCGGGTGAGGTTGATTTTTAGATCTTCGGCGTTGTCAGTAGCTGCCTTCATGGCGCGTTGACGTGCTGCGTGTTCGGAAGCTGAGGCCTCGAGCAGCGCTGCATATAAGCGGGCTTCTGCGTAACGGGGAAGAAGACGTCCCAATATTTCAGATGGTTCCGGTTCAAATTCGTAACCACCGACTCCGCTTTCCTCGGCAGCGTCGGCGCCAATTTCAGATGCCTCTAGCGGCATGAATTGATCTACTGTCACTTCTTGGCTTCCCATCGACAAAAAGCGTGTGTAAGCAAGCTGGACTTGTTGAGCCTGGCCACTTTCGAATAGTTCTGCCACTGACTCAGCCATCGCTTTTGCGTCGCTGTAATTGGGTTGATCAGAGAATCCCTCAAAGGCTGCATGCACCTCATAGCCTCTGAAGGAGAAGTAACCGGCGGCTTTCTTGCCGGACAAAATAAGTGCGTAGTCACGTCCCGCAGCTCGGTCCGAATCAATAGACCTCTCTACGGCCCTAAGGACATTGTTGTTGTAGCCACCGCAGAGTCCACGATCCGCAGCTATCACAACGTAGGCAACTCGGTTTATTTCACCGGGTTGCGCTAGTAACGGATGGTCAACTCCAGCGCCGCCGCCAGCAAGGTTCGCTATTACATCAGTAACTTTTTCTGAGTAGGGTTTGGCCGCTTGGACCCGTCCTTGGGCTTTTACAATCCGGGAAGCCGCGATCAGTTCCATGGCGCGCGTGATCTTCTTCGTAGCATCGATCGAACTGATGCGACGTCTAAGAATGCGTTCCTGACCGCCTGCCACTGCCGATCAGTCCTCGCTGCCGCTCGTGTCGGCCTCGACACTCGCTTGGAAGGTCGCCTTGAAAGACTCTACGGCAGCCTTCACCTGATCTTCGGGGAGAACTCCTGTACTTCTTATTTCGTCCAATAGCCCGGAGTGCCTAGTCTTCATGTTCTCCAAGAGCTCTGCTTCGAACCGTTGCACATCCTCAACTGGCAAGTCATCTAGATGGCCGTTCGTTCCTGTGTAGATCGACACGACTTGCTCCTCGACCGGCATGGGACTGTTGAGTCCCTGCTTAAGAAGTTCCACTAGGCGGTAGCCACGGCCGAGTTGCGCTGCAGAAGCAGCATCTAACTCGGAGCCGAAGGTGGCGAAGGCTTCAAGGTCACGGAACTGAGCAAGATCGATCTTTAGGGTTCCCGCAACGCTCTTCATGGCTTTGGTTTGAGCGTCACCTCCAACGCGGGAAACAGACACACCAACGTCTACAGCGGGTCGTACACCCGATTTGAACAGATCGTCTTGAAGGTAGATCTGACCGTCGGTGATCGAAATTACGTTTGTTGGAATGTACGCGGAGACGTCACCCGCTTTTGTTTCAATTACCGGTAATGCGGTTAGCGAGCCGGAACCCTGTTCATCTGACAATTTGGCTGCGCGTTCAAGCAGGCGACTATGGAGGTAGAAGACGTCACCGGGGTACGCTTCACGTCCTGGGGGTCGTCTGAGTAGCAGAGACAACTGTCTGTAGGCCTCCGCTTGTTTCGACAGGTCGTCATAAACGATTAGTGCGTGTTCACCGTTCTCCATCCAGTGCTGGCCCATGGCGCACCCTGCATATGGAGCTAGGTATTTAAACGGTGCTGCGTCAGCAGCCGGTGCCGATACAACCACGGTGTATTCCATCGCTCCGCGTTCTTCCAGAGTGTTGACAACTTGAGCGACGGTCGATCCTTTTTGGCCTACCGCAACGTAGATGCACTTCACTCCCAGGCCTGCTTGATTCAGGATGGTGTCAATCGCCACTGACGTCTTACCGGTTTTTCTGTCGCCAATAATCAATTCTCGTTGACCACGGCCTACTGGTGTCATGGAGTCGATCGCCTTGATACCGGTTTGTAGGGGCTCATGTACTGGTTGTCGACCCATGATTCCCGGTGCTTGAATTTCCATCCGTCGAGGTTCAGCACCTGCGATCGGTCCTTTGCCGTCGATGGGTTCACCTAGCGCATTGACGACTCTGCCGAGTACACCATCTCCTACTGGAACGGAGAGAATCCTTCCGGTGGACTTAACGTTTTGGCCCTCTTCAATGTTTTCAACATTGCCTAATACCACAGCACCAATTGAGTCTTCGTCGAGGTTGAGAGCAAGGCCCACATCGCCACTCTCAAATTCAAGAATTTCATTTACGGAAGCATTCGGGAGCCCGGAGACTCTGGCAATACCATCCCCTACTTCGAGGATGCGGCCCACGGTTCCTTATTCAACCGACGGATCAAAACCTTCCAGATTCTTTTGGATTGCTGCCGTTATGTCGGCGGCATCGAAGCTGAGGTCAGTCATGACAAGCGCTCTTTCAT
>PBOM01000048.1 GCA_002724355.1 Actinomycetota bacterium
TAATTTGAGCTATACGCGCTACTAGCTCAAAATCTTCAAAACTAACGGTAGAATCCGATAGTCGATAGCGCACCTGTTCATCAACAAGTACGCCATCAACCATCTTGGTACTACCAAACTCAAATATCGATATGGATTTCAAGATCAACTACCTCCTAATCTTTCAAAAAACTCTTTTAATTCATCCCCAAATTGACTTTGTAAAATCCATTCAATTTCGCCCTGCCATTTCATATGGTCAAGAAAAATTTCCTCATCATAGTGTTCTGGTAGTTCGATTTCTATGTAATGGGCTTTTATGTAATGTATTAGTGCTTCGTGGAATTGCATGATTAACTACCTCCTAACCTTTCGTAAAGTCCATCGCCCTTCAGAACCCCTAATCTCAATACGGAATTCCGCTTCGGTCTTGAATGTGTTCGGTACATCAATGATGTGAGCCAAACCTTCAAATGGTCTGAATGTAAGTCGTGATTTCAAGATCAACCTCCTAACAGTTAACTGTAAAAAAAACTGCGACGCTCTGACACGCACAGTCGGGGCTGGGTAACGCAAATCGGAGCAAAAGTCAACATGGTCGCAACGCGATATGTAAGCTATGTGTAAAATACAGAAACTTAGTCGCTCGCTTGCGAGTAGACTTACGTGAGGATGATTTTACGCAGAGGTTACATACCTGCCATGTTTACTTTTGTCGGAGAAAGAATAGGCAACAACGCAATTCATTGCGTTGGTGATCTTGCCTATTCTGTTTTGTGTTAAACAGGAACGACTGTGTGTGTCTACTTAAGACTACGCGCGCGTAGCAATCTCCGATTGCACAGCGCTACTTACGGACTACTTACGGATAAGTAGAGGCAATCAACGCCTGCGTTGAGGATCTTGCCTCTACGACAGTGGAGTAGACTTAGCAAAAAATGTTCTCTCCCATTTTTTGGTTAGTCGCTCAACGCCGTTAGTAGTCGCGTTCTCTTTCTAACCAACCACCCCCGCGCGAACTCGGCTGAAATTATCGGGAAAGAACTAAGGCTTCCTCACAGTGTGAGGTGTCTAAGACTTAGTTCAAGGGACCCGATAATTTCTTCGCGCGTAGAAATCTCCGATTTCGGTCGATCGTCCACGGATCGTTCCGTGGTGTGCTGTGGTCACAAGACCACTGGATAGCGCTGTGATTAGGGCTTACGTAACTGCCGAAATCTTCGATTTCGATGTAGTTGACTGTCCTAAACACAGTGCTAAGGGGAATGGGCGGGGGATGCGGGATAGGACTTTCGGGTAGCAATCTCCGATTGCACACCGACCAGTCTGAGTCGTTCTGGAGTACGGACAAGAATATCAGACAAAGGGGACGTACTACTGAACGACTCGGACTGCCGACTGCCTGCAATTCAGCCAAAAACTACACGAAACTTGCTGACCGTGCGCTGTCCTGCTCTCTTGACTAACCCCCATATGTACCTGCACCCCCCTCTATATATGTGTGTCTGACTTGTAAGAGTGTGCGTGGACACCGTTTTTGTGTTGTTTTGTGGTGGTGGGTTGCCTATTTTCCCCTTGGGTGTGCCATCCGACCGTTTTAAGTACGGCTCCACTTCGAGTTCGAGCGATCACGCTTTGCTCTGTCCCTGCCTAACTTGCTGGTAGGGAGCAGAAGCCCTTCTAACGGGCGAACGGAACCTGATAAGGGTTCGCACATCTCGTTTTTTATGAATATGCCCTGTGATGTGGACGGGGCNCGNATATATTTATATCATAGGNGNGAACATGTTCAAACCTTTTAGGAGATTTTAATGTCAGCAATGTCAAATTATTTGGAGAATGCAGTCTTAAACTACGTTCTCCGTGATACAGCGGATTGGGCTCCCACCGCTGTGTATCTTNCTTTGCATACNGCCGATCCTGCTGAAGACGGTTCGGGTGCGGAGGTATCTGGTGGGTCTTANGCNAGGCAGGCNATTACTTTTAATGCCGCTCACGCTACGAACGGTACGATAGACAATTCGTCCGATGAGGAGTTCACTAACATGCCNGNTTGNACTGTNACTCATATAGGTATTTGGGATCATGCTNCTGCNGGGAACCTTTTGTTTTATGGTGCTGTGTCTGCGTCTAAGACTGTTACNNCTGGTGACACGATTTCGCTTGCGGCAGGTTCGCTAGATATAACTTTGGCTTAGTCCAATGGCTACAAATTTTCCGAGTGCGTTAGATACTGCTACTCAACAGCCGTCTCCGTCTTCGACTACGGATATGGATGCTACGGGTTATGAACATGATGTGGTTCATGCGAATCATTCGGGTGCGATTATTGCTTTAGAAACAAAGTTGGGTTTGACTGACTCGAATGCTTCGTCGGGTGCTATTCTTGTCGGGTCGGGTGTGTCTACTACTGCGTGGACTACCACGCCTTCTATTAACACGACTGGTACTTCCGGTGGTTTAACAGGCGGTTACGAGAATGCTAATATTATTTTAGCGAATCTAGTTTTCAGTTAGGATTATTATATGGCAACTTTTTCAAAACTACCTTTATCGCATAACACTAATGGTAAGAACATTAAGGTCACGCAAACGGCAACTGCCGGTGATGACATTCATACCGCTGTAGCAGGAACCTCGAATTGGGATGAGGTGTGGTTGTACGCTTGTAACACTGATTCTTCTGATAGGAAACTGACGATTGAGTGGGGTGGTGTAACTTCACCGGATGATTTAACGGAAGTAACTATTGAAGCTGAATCAGGTTGGACTTTGATTGTGCCGGGATTGCTTATTCAGAATGGTCTTGTGATTCAAGCTTTCGCGGCGGCGGCGAATGTCGTTATGGTGAATGGTTACGTAAATAGAATAACGGCCTAATGTTCAGGAATGATCGAACGAACCCTTCAGGAAAGGCAGGCGATTGGAAGGGTGGCCGTGATTTAGCGCGCGGTAACCCTTCAACGAAAGTGTCTGACTGGATGAATGGTGTATCGGGTGGGGCTTTTACTATTGCACATAGCGGTGGCAACTATTATGAGTCTGGCGGCAATACGTATGTTGTTTTCACAGGCGCGGGGACTATCACAACAACAGCCCCTTACACAGTAGATATTCTTGTCTGTGGCGGCGGGGCTTCAGGCGGTTACGGTACGGGCAACTGGTCGGGTTGGGGGACGATTTACCGTGGTGGGCCGGGTGGCGGTGGAGCGGGCGGGGCTAATGTCCAGTCGGGTTACACGTTACCAGCAGGAACCCACACGGTTGCCGTGGGAGCGGGCGGGGCTGGCCCGACTTCTTGGTCTACTAATGTTAACGGCGGCGGCGCGCAGGGAAGCGACAGCACTTTGACGTTATCGAACAGTACGGTTATCACAGGAAACGGCGGAGGAGCGGCGGCAGGCACAGGATACGGTGCGACGGGCGGTTCAGGCGGTGGTGGTGGCACTTACTACACGTCCCACGGTTCTCGGCCAGCTTCAGGCGGTACCGGAAACCAAGGCGGCGACGGTGGCGGCGACTGGGGCGCAGGTACTTTTTGTTCAGGCGGCGGCGGTGGTAGTGGTGGCATCCACAACGGTTCGATTTTCGGAGGCAATGGGGCGGATGCTTCAAGTTCTACAGCGGGCGGCGCTGGTGCGTCAGGTGTGGCGTTTTCAACTCTGACACCATCACAGGATTTTTATTACAACACCTACACAGGCGGCGGCGGTGGCGCTCGTTACAACGGTGCCGGTGGATCTTTCGGCGGTTCGGGTTCAATTGAAACCGGATCGTCTAACGCTACAGCTAACACTGGAGGAGGCGCGGGAGCTACCGGCGTTTCGGGGACAGGCGGCAACGGCGGTTCGGGTTGGGTATCTTTCAGGATCGCTGGCACAGGATGGGCGGCTTAATGGCTCATTTCGCTTTAGTTGACGGAACCATAGTCCAAAAAGTGCTTGTAGTTGGAAACGAAATCACAACAGTTGACGGCGTGGAAGATGAACAACGAGGAATCGATTTCCTAAAAGAGCTTTTCCCTGATGAAACCGGCGACTGGGTGCAATGTTCATACAACAGAAACACCCGGAATGTGTACCCAAAAATAGGCGATATTTACGACACAGAAAAAGACATTTTTATAGAAGCCAAACCATTTCCATCTTGGGTGTTGAATGCTGACAACATGTGGGAATCACCAGCCGGACCGAAACCTGAAGAATTTTTAGGCAACGAAGAAACAGAAGAAAACGGTTACGACTGGACTTGGGACGAACCGAATCTTGAATGGGTTAAAGCAATAAGCCGTGAACAACTTGAAAGATTAGCACAATATCACTTATGAAGCTGACAATCGTAGGACGAGGAACCGCTGGTTTAATGGGAGCGGCGCATTTTTGGAAATGGACTGATTGGGAAATCGAAGTTATAGGCGACCCGACCATACCACCCGTGACAGTAGGTGAAGGGTCACAAATGGCGTTACCCATCTTGTTAAACGAGGCTTTCATGTTTCGTTACGAAGATTTGCCCGAAATCGGAGCAGTACCGAAACGCGGCGTGGATTACAGGGGATGGGGTAAACAAGACTTCATTCACGATTTCCCTGTCGGTGCTTATGCTTTACATTTTGACGCTGGGAAACTTCGGGAATACATAACAAAAAAACTTTTAGAAACTAAGAGAGTTAGATTCACAGATGGACACGTTAACAACGTAGAGGATTTAGACGCTGATTTTGTTTTGGATTGTTCAGGCACGAACGCTGAAAAAGAATATGTTGAAGAACCAGTAAACGCGGCGGTTATTGTCAACAAACCGCCTATAGATAGCGAATACACTTTGGCTCAAGCGATGCGCCACGGTTGGACTTTCGGGATACCTTTACTGGAACGCACCTCCTACGGTTACATTTACAATACTGATTATGCAACTGAGGAAGAAGCAGTAAACGAGCTTTACGAATTGGTTGGCGAATGCGACACATACACTCACATGAAATTAGACGCGTACCATACAGGGATTCAAAAAGGCGGACGGGTTTTCAGATCAGGCAACGCGTCGCACCTGTTGGAACCATTAGAAGCCACAGCGCTAGAAACTGCTAACTGGATCAACAGGGAAGCTTGGGACTACTGGAACAAAATTTTTAAAACAACACCGTTTAACATCGAATACGAAAACGCTTTACAAAGAGTGGAAGCGATAATAAACCTTCATTACTTAAAAGGTTCTGTGCATAAAACCCCGTTTTGGAAAAACGCGAAAAGAATAGCTACCGAAACAATGAAAACAATAGATGAAGAAAGCTTGATTAAACTTCTTGCAGTAGCAAAAAACGAAGAAAACACCAGTAGCGATTTACACCCTTGGTTCGGCGGTTGGACTAACATTTCGTTGAAACAAAATTTCCAAGGATTAGGGATTAAACAAAAAGATGTAAAAGAATGGATGGCGGCTTAAATGGCTATCGACTATCGCCAATCAGGGGTAGATTACAGAAACACCACCCACAACTATGATGGTAATGAACAACCTGTTTTAACTGCTTCGCTTTCAAGCTCTGCTTCTGTATCAGCAGTCATAGTAGAGGAAGCGTCGATAGCTTCAGCTATATCTAGTTCAGCTTCTATAACCCCAGTTATTACTGCTACTGCGGCTTTAGGTTCTGCGATTTCTTCTTCAGCTTCGATAACAGCCGTTATCGTAGAAGAAGCGTCTATCG
>PBOM01000049.1 GCA_002724355.1 Actinomycetota bacterium
AGGACAGTGGGCCCGGCCGCTAAGTGGATTGCTCCATCAACGCCACCGCCTCCAGCTAACTGAGAATTTGCTGCATTGACTATTGCGTCGACCTTCATGGTCGTGATGTCACCCAGGGCAACGGACAGCATCTGACAACAATGACTGTCAGGCAAGCGCGAACCCTTCATAGTTGTTCGCGGCTACCTGTTCGCAACGCTCCGCATAAGCGGGGAAGCCGATCAGTGGCATGAAGACCCTTGTTTTGCCCGGGATGTTCGCACCCAGGTACCAAGAGTTGCAGCTTGGATACAGGGTTTGGTCTGCTATCGCGTTGACGTGCTCTACCCAGGAGTCAGCTGCGTCGGATGAGGCTTCAATCGTGGCAATCTGTTCATCTCGCATTGCGACTAAGCAGTCTCGAATCCACTCCACGTGCTGCTCGATAGCCATGATCATGTTTGTCAGCACGGAAGGGCTTCCAGGGCCGGTGACGGTAAAAAGATTTGGAAATTTTGGAACACTGAGTCCGAGGTAGGTTCGCGGTCCCTCAGCCCACGCCTCAGCCAGGGTGCAACCATCTACACCGGTGATGTTCATACCAAGTAGAGCTCCGGTCATAGCATCGAAGCCTGTTGCAAAGACCAGGGCGTCGAACTCGAACTCCTGACCATTTACGCTCACGCCGGTTGGCGTGATGGCTTGAATTTCAGTTTCTGAGATGTCGACCAGGTGCACGTGCTCGGAATTAAAGGTCTCGTAGTACTCCGTGTCCAAACATGGCCTCTTGCAGGCGATTGTGTTGGAGGGGGATAACAGAGCGGCGGTTGCGGGATCATCCACTTTCGAAGCGATATGCCCCCGGACATACTCAGCTACTCGTTCATTTGATTGAGGATCTACCACGATGTCTATGTAAGAGCGGTAGAACCCAAATCCACCGTAATCCCAACGTTCATTCATCCGAGCTTCGAATTCGGCATCAGAAGCTTCCCTAGCCAGATCCTCATTTGGTGGAAATATTGAAAGAATTCCGGACCGCTCGGCACGAGCGGCGCTCCTCAACTCCTCGTACCGGCTTTTCACCTCATTCTGTTCTGAGGGGTCCAACGGCTTGTTGTGAGCGGGAATTGAATAGTTGGGCGTTCTTTGGAACACGGTGAGTTCGGCAGCCTCGGCGGCAATGACGGGAATGGCCTGAACTGCAGATGACCCTGTTCCAATGATGCCAACTCGTTGACCAGCGAAGTCAACTTTCTCGTGGGGCCACCGTCCGGTGTGATAGGTGTCGCCCTCAAACTGCTCCAACCCCGGGAAGTCAGGCAGATTTGTGCTGGATAAGCAACCCGTGGCAGCGATAACGAATTTCGCTTTGTAGGTAAGTGAATTGGTGCTGACCGTCCATTGCTGCTGCTCAGCGTCGTAATTCATTGACTCTACGTTGGTGTTGAAGTCAATGAGGTCAGTCAAATCGAACCTAGTTGAAACGTGTTGGGCGTACTTCAGAATTTCAGGCTGGCCGGCATAGCGTTCGGTCCATTCCCAGTCTTGTTGAAGGTCGTCGTCAAAGGAATAGGAGTATTGAAGGCTTTCTACATCGCATCGCGCACCCGGATAACGATTCCAATACCATGTCCCACCGACACCAGACCCTCGTTCGACGGCGGTCACATGAAAGCCTGCCTCTCTCAGAACGTAGAGGGAGTAGAGCCCTCCAAACCCGGCGCCAACGACAAGCACATCTCTAGTTTCAACGGCAGTCACAGATCAACCTCCTGACGACCACAAAGTAGCTGTTTAGAGATGAAGACGTGCGGAGACAGCAGAAACAAGCGTTCAGGCAACTAATGAGGCGGCTTGGATCTACGATCGGAGCAGACTAGTTGGAGAAAATCGTGACTTACGAACGCATTCGATATGAAACGCCCGCAGACGGAGTAGCGAGAATTACCCTCGCTCGACCTGAGGCTGCCAACGCGCAGGACTATTTGATGTTGTCCGAACTTAACACCGCATTCGATGTGGCGGCCGCTGACGAAACTGTCAGAGTTGTTATTCTCGCAGCCGACGGCAAACACTTTTCTTCCGGGCACGACCTCTCTGCTGGGGAAGTCGACATGGATGACTTTCCGACTGTTGGAACTCAATGCCATTTCGATGCTGCCGGGACAGAGGGCTACATGGCACGAGAGGCAGAAATGTACTTGGGGCTGTGTTGGCGCTGGAGAAATCTTGCCAAACCGACCATCGCTCAGGTGCAGGGCAAAGTGATAGCCGGAGGGCTAATGCTGGTATGGCCCATGGATTTGATAGTTGCTTCAGAAGACGCCACCTTTAGTGATCCGGTGGTGGCGTTCAACGTCAATGGGGTTGAGTACTTTGCGCACCCCTTTGAGGCGGGCGCTCGTCTAGCTAAAGAAATGCTTTTCACAGGTAGGTCATTAGATGCCCGAGAGTTGATGGCGCGGGGCATGGTCAACAGAGTTGTCCCACGAGCTGACCTAGGGGCGGAGACGCTCAAATTGGCATCACACATAGCTAAGCGACCCATGTTTGGGCTGACCCTGGCTAAGCAAAGTGTGAACCAAGCAGTAGATGCGACCGGTATGTATAGCGCTTTACAATCGGCGTTCTCGCTGCATCACGTTGGGCATAGCAACAACATGGAGGTTCACGGACGACGCATCGATCCCACCGGAATCGACGTTATAAGGTCTGAAGCGTGAGCGATCCGTGCGACTTAGGAGCTCACGAGGCACGCACAGCAATCCAGCGAGGCGAGCTGTCGCCTGTTGAGTTAACTCGCTCGTGTTTAGAGCGACTTAGCGAGCTAAATCCCAAACTGAACGCAGTTATAGGGCGTTGCGATGAGACTGCGCTTGACAACGCTCGGGCTGCAGAGGCGCAGCTTCAAGATGGGACTGCCACGGGAGTGCTTCACGGCCTCCCAGTAGCAATCAAAGATCTTCAGGCCACGCAAGGTCTGGTCACCACATATGGCACAGAGTTTTATAAGGACCATGTGCCNACGGAAGACTCAGGCATTGTCGCTCGAGTCAAGACCGCCGGCGGCATCGTGATCGGTAAAACCAACATCCCTGAGATGAGTATTGGTGCAAACACCATTAATCGAATTTTCGGCGCAACCGGGAACCCTTACGCGCCGACATTGACCTGTGGTGGTTCTTCGGGGGGATCAGCAGTAGCAGTAGCGGCCGGTATGGCGCCACTAGCAACCGGTTCGGATCATGGGGGAAGTCTGAGAATTCCAGCAAGTTTTTGTGGTGTCGTAGGTCATCGAGCGACGCCGGGCACCGTGCCCAACGAAGCGCGCACTATCACGCAAACNAATTACAGCCTTCAAGGACCCATGGCTCGAACCGTGGACGACGCGGCACTCTTGCTTACGGCGATTGCCATGCGCGATCGCTCCAGCCGCAGAGACCCGATGAGTTTTCCCCTGGACGCGAGCCGGTTCCTTACGATTGATGCACCCGCGCTCAACAGTTTTCAAATTGGCTTCACGGAAGACTTCGGGGGCCTCCCGGTTTCAGAACATGTCCGGACCGCATTTACTGAACGCATCGAATATCTCGAAGGGAGGGGCGCAAAAATACGGGAGGTTTCGATAGATCTCACTGATGCCCTCAACGTCGACTGGCAACTACGGGCTGATATCTTCGCAACCCAATATCACCGTGACATCGAGTCATTTGATGACACGTTCAACCCGAACGTGTTCCGTACCTATGAGACAGCGTTGTCAACGTCAGTNCTTGGAATTGCTATGGCGCGCCGGCGACAAAAGGAATTGTTTGAAACTGTTGACAGCGTGTTCGATGAGGTCGATGTGTTGTTGTGTCCCACGGTTAGCGTTCCACCCTTTCCTTGGGCTTCACTGCATCCCGACGCAATTGANGGCGNCCCTGTGGAGAACTACATGGCGTGGTTGGGCCTCACAAGCTGCTTAACGGTGGTAGGCCACCCGGTAACCGCGTTGCCAGCTGGCTTAGATCNCNANGGACTCCCGTTTGGTATCCAGTGTGTGGGTGCCATGTACCAGGATTGGAGCCTCCTTGGAATCGCCAAATCCCTTGAGGCTCATTTCGGCGACACCACACTGTGTGCGACGCCCGCTCCAGACCGGACCCAAATTCTCCAAAGCGATGCGCAGTGCGAAACTCTTGGACGTGCGGCGGCAATTGCAGCAGCTAAATAGCGTCTCGTTATGGATTGCCTAAGGCGACGCTATTGAGCGTGGCCTCTACGAAGAGTTCCCGATCCTCGACTATGGCCTGTTCGAGGGNCCAGCTGTGCGTTATGTTGCACGACTGTCCACCAGCGATCTGCATTTCATCACGCAAGCGGCTCTCGGCGGCTTCTTCGGCTAAGTGCTGCGCTGTTTCTAAGTCGTAAAANTTCATGGGCTGCTCAGTGTGGACCCGGTAAAGACCGCGACGCGGCGCACTCACCGTGGTCTGATGCGCAAGTCGAATGTCGCCAATTGCCGCTCCGAATGCATTGGCTACCTCGTAGTGCTCGGGTATCAGGGTATGTATTACCCGCTCTTTGGTATTACTTGGACCGAGCGAAGCAGCTGGCCCCCCAACCACGGCAGTCGGACCAGCTACACCTACTTCGATATTAAGACGCGGCGACTGGCCGGCGTCGCTCACCCTCCGACGTTGCGCCTCTAAAACCAGAGAGAGTTCCTCAGATGAAAGCGCATCGTGGTCCGCGGCGGCTATCAGGACTGCTTCTGTCACGCGCTCTCTGACACGCTGAATCACTGCAGTGGCCAACTCTGTTTCATTTGCCGCGAGCGGCACTCCGAATCTGTCGAGTTGCCGTGCGAGCAACCTTCCGCCAATCACGGCCGCATCAGTGGGGTAACGCTTGTCCACGCCGAGGATCTGCGCGGCGTCAGTAGGGGTGAAAGTGCTGATCCCTATGGCGCCAGCACTGATAAGCCTACGAATAACATTCTGTGCCAACTTCGTGACCGCTATCTCTTGCAAGCTCGCGCCCCCAGCAAAGGATCCCAACCTGGCCAGGATCTCAGCCTCTGCCCCAGAAGCACCGCGGGCTGACCGATTGTCGNTCCGAAGCCACAGAAATATCCCATCAGTTTCNCGTTGAAGCCCCTGCTCCAGTTGTTGCGCCAAGGATTCCATCAGATGGGGGCGCTCTCCCGCCGCTACCACCAAGGGAGTTGCGCGCGTGGGACCNATCTCTAAAGGATTGTCGCTAAGCGGCATATATTGAACCCGGCTATCTCCACCGATGCCAAACGTGTGTGCGCGAACAGCCCTCACCATGGTCTCGTGGCCGCCGACGACTGCGCCAGAAGGTGCAGCGACAGGTCTTCCCTTAGTAATCACGGCTATATCAGTAGTAGTTCCGCCGATATCGGCGACCACACCATCGTCTATTTCGGCGAGCGCAGCGGCGCCAATAGCGCTTGCCGCTGGTCCAGACAGAATCGTTTCGATGGGTCGACTTCGGACGAAGTCAGAAGAAACCAACGAGCCGTCGCCACGCATAACCATTAATGGACACGTCACACCCGCAGCTACCATCGATCCCCCAACAGCGGTAAACAAGTCGTTAATGATGGGGATGAGGCGAGCGTTAAGGAGAGCGGTCGTCGCCCGCCTGGGCGCATTTAATTTGGAGGAAAGCTCATGGCTGAGGGTTACGGGTTTGCCAGTCCAACTCTGTATAAAGCTGCTCGTCAACACCTCGTGTTCGGGATTTCGCACACTAAAGGAACCGGCTATTGCGTAGGCCTCAAGAACCGGGTCGTGTTCAGTGAGCCAGTCCTCTAGGGGGCTGAGGTCAAGGTCTTGGAGGGCATGCCCATGCGATGAGTGCCCGCCAAGAAGCGTTAGGTGTGGTGAGGAATCACTAATGCGGGACAACCCTGGACGATTCAGTGCAACGTCTTTTAAGCCGATTGTTACGAGTCCTGCCGGCCTTCCGCTGTTTTCCACCAGAGCGTTGGTAGCCAAAGTTGTCGAAACAGACACGACAGAAACATCGGAGGGCACTACCTTCGATTCGTCCAGAATCTTCTCCAAAGCCGCAGCTAGGCAGACGCTGAGATCGTCGTGGGTAGTCGGGGTTTTGATCTGGGCAAGTACTGATCGCCCTTCTCTGCAGTAAAGGAGCGCGTCCGTGAACGTCCCGCCCGCATCTATGCCAAGGACAAGGTCCGCCACATTTGAATTCTGACATCCTTAAACGCTGGAGCCAACAAGGATGCGCAACTGGGGCCGCCAGCATAAGGTCTATAGATGCTTCTGGAGAATGTCCGAGTCCTTGATTTTACGCAGTATCTGTCTGGCCCCAGTGCCACCCGGATGTTGGCTGAACTGGGCGCCGACGTTATCAAGGTCGAGTACGGGCCCGGAGGCGACCCGAGCCGTACATTACCGTTCGTATCTGGCGAGGGGTCTTCTTCGTACTACACCCAACAGAACCGGGGAAAGCGCTCCTTGTGCTTAGACCTAAGTACCGAGGATGGTTGCCGACTCGCTAGCGAACTCGCCGTTAATTGTGATTTAGTCGTCGAAAACTTTGGCCCCGGCGTTCTAGAACGAAGGTCACTTGATTGGGACACACTCAAAGCCCTCAACCCTCGTCTGATCATGGCATCCATCTCAGCATTCGGTAAATCGGGTCCCCTTTCACATCTGCAAGGCTTCGACCTTATGGGGCAGGCGCTGTCAGGCATGATGCATTTGACCGGGGAGGCAGACGGAGCACCCCAGTTCACCGGATCTCCGATATCGGATTGCGCCGCTGGCCTAACTCTTTTTGGCGCTATCGGACACGCCTTGTTCCATCGAGAACGCACTGGTGAGGGGCAATTTATCGAAGTCACCTTGGTCGACCCGCTGTTTGCCATGCACTCAATTGCTGTTCAGGGCCACAGTGCGACGAAGGGAGAGTGGAGTCAGCAGAGATCAGGGAGGCAATTCAGCATCGTCGTTCCCTCGGGCACCTACAAAGGCCCCGACGGGTGGATCGTCTTGCAGGTGTTGGAACCACAGTGGCCAAGATTGTGTCAAGCCATGGGACAAGAGAGTTTGGCCACAGACCAACGTTTCGCGACGGCTGACTCCAGGGTGGAGAACGCAAAGGCACTGTTAGATCTCGTGGAACAGTGGATGCAAGGATTTGAGTCTGACGATCAGCTACTCCGATATTTAGAAGAATGCCGAATACCAGCAGCACCAGTGTTGAGCCCCGAAGACGCAATGCGTCATCCTCATTTTACTGAGAGAGGGATGGTTCGAACTGTTCATGACCCACACTTCGGGCCTATTGAAGTCACCGGCCTCCCGATCCGATTCGGGGCCTACAACCCTCCAGACGAAGAGCCACCCGCCCCGCTTCTTGGTCAACACAACGCCGAAGTGTTACGGGAAGTTCTTTCTCTCCCAGATCACCAAATCCAGGCACTAGAAAAAGATGGCACGCTCCTCTCGGAAAGCTAACGAAGTGACACTTGGGGCTACATCGGCAATGATTATCTAACCGGCGAAAATTTCGCCGCTTCATAACCATTTGGGAGATACAACAATGGCGATCGAATCAGTAAAGAAAATGGTCGAGGCAGCTAAAGCCGAAATTGACAACATTTCTCCTGAAGAAGCATCTCGTCGAGCTGCGGACGAAGACGCTCTGATCGTCGATATCCGCGACGTCCGCGAAATGCAACGAGACGGCGCGATTCCGGGTGCGATGCACGCCCCGCGCGGAATGTTGGAATTTTGGGTCTCACCCGATTCGCCCTACACAAAAGAGGTGTTCGGAGAGGACCGCGAGTTCATCTTGTGTTGCGCAGGTGGAATGCGATCTGCTCTGTCCGCGAAAACCCTCAAAGATATGGGGATGGAACGCATCAGCCATATCGAAACCGGATTCGGCGGCTGGCAGGCCGACGATATGCCAATTGAGACATACGAAGAATGGAAAGCTAACCGCGCGAAGTGACGCGTGAGCTACTGAACCAGCTATTCCAACTACACCAGATGCCTACGAGTGACCGCGACCTAGACCCCAAGTTAATTACTGCATATTGCGAGCCATGGTCGCTACGGGCAGGCGAAACCATCGATTGGTTCGGATCAAGCTTGCAGGCCACGAGTGGTCAGCTTGACCTAGTCAAACTCAACTGTGGGGACCCAACGCGCAGCGGCCCTGGATTCTCGGAGGAGGAGTGCGAAATAGTTCCCTCCGAGACCATCGATCTCAACAATCAGCCCGTCGTTCCAGGTTCATATGCGCAAGCGTTTGTAACCACCGGGCAAGCGGAGTCACTCCTGGGTGTAAGCCTCTGGTTTCAACCAACGTTACTCAAGCGTGATGGTGTAATTCTGTCGCTGGAGAGCGAGGGATCGAGTATCGAGATCTACAACATCGGGACGTCACTTATGGGGCGATTTGGCGATACTGAACATTCCTTACGAAAAACATCTCTGGAACGCAGACGTTGGTATTTCTTAACCATTGACGTCAGCGGAGAGGACGGGGTTGTCACGGTCAGCGTGTCTTCCCCGCGCTCAGCATCACCGGGTCGGGATTTACTACAGCAGGGAGAAGAAATTTCTGCGTTGGACATACCTGATCTCACCTTCAAGAATCCTATTCTGCGGCTGGCGGCCGGATTTAGAGGCGAGCGATGGGACGGGCGCATAGCAGAACCAAAGCTGCGAGTTGGTTCCGTGGTCAACGAATGGCAGTTGGAAACCGACATGCAAAAGGCTGTCATACCGCCAACGGTTGGGGAGTGCGAACTGCAGTTGATGCAATTGCCAACAAGGGGAGTAACGGGACCTCATTGGACAGGCGAGCATCAGAGATGGAGCGATCAGCCCAGCGAATGGAACGCAATTCATTTCCACCACGACGATTTGTATAACGCAGGATGGCAACCATCTCACAGCGTTGCGCTGCCAGCGGAACTACCGAGCGGTATCTACTGCTTTCGATTTCAATCACAACTAGGTGTTGATCGCGTTCCGTTCTTTGTACGTCCGGCAGCCGATGCGCAACATTCCGACGTCGCCTTACTGATGCCCTCAGCCACCTACATGGCCTATGCAAACCACCGAATGTTGATTGAGGGAGCAGATTTCGTCGGTGCCAGAACAAACCTTCGCCCAGAACATCAATACCTAGTCGATCACAACAACCTTGGGCTAAGCCACTACGAAAAACATCCGGACGGCAGCGGCGTGATGTTCAGTTCAAGGCGAAGGCCGGTTATGCAGGTTCGTCCAGGTGCCGATGGATGGAATTTCACGCCCGACACCGATATCAATGCGTTTCTTGTCCACGCACAGGTAGACCACGACATAGTTACCGACGAAGACCTGCATATCGAGGGCTATGACGCCTTGGCGCCCTACAGAGTCATCGTTACAGGCAGCCACCCCGAATACTGGTCCACAGCAATGCTCGATGCTCTTGACGAGTGGCAGCGGTCTGGGGGTCGCCTCATGTACCTCGGCGGCAACGGTTTTTACTGGAGAGTTGCCTTCAGCGACCATTGGCCAGGTGCCATCGAACTAAGGCGCGCGGAGGACGGCGTCCGTAACTGGCAAACCGGTGACGGCGAGAACTATCACGCGTGGGGCGCTGAATATGGCGGCCTGTGGAGAAGAAACGGTAGGGCACCGAACCAGCTTGTGGGCATAGGATTCGCTGCCCAAGGCTTCGAGAAGGCCACCTTCTACCAGATGAATTCAGAAGCTAAAGCATCCCGTGCCGCATGGATCCTTGAGGGAGTGGAAGAAGAAGAAATAGGCACATCGGGCCTCGGTGGCGGGGCAGCTGGCCAAGAGGTCGATCGCTACGACCAACGTCTCGGCTCTCCGGGTCACGCGGTGATCTTGGCGTCAGCCACTGAGTTTGGAGCGGACATGCTCCGCACTAAAGAAGAATTCGAAGGAACCGTTGCATTCCCAAACCCCGATCCTCTGGTTAGAGCCGACATGGTGTTTTACGAAACGCCGGAAGGAGGTGCTGTCTTTAGCGTGGGCTCGATCTCGTGGTTTGGGGCATTAGCCAGAAACGGCTACGAAAACGACGTCGCACGAATCACGAGCAACGTCCTAGAACGCTTTCTAGACCCGACGCCCTTTCCAACTCCAGACGAGGCCGATACCTAAGACTGTCTGACGGAAGCGAGCAGATCAGCGATTCGGTTATCTGCTGGATAGTAACCATCTGGCATCGGGGGCAGCGAGGGTTCCAATTCCGTTTCCACCTCAGCAGGGGTTGTGTCGGCTGTGTCCTGATCGGCGACCTCATCTTCTGAAGTGTCCGATTGCTCATCCGTCTGAGGTTCAGGTGCAGCGCTGTCCTCTGCGTCGACATCAATGCCTAACGCCTTCCGAGCCTCCCGCGACTTTGCAGTCAGTGCAGCGAGACGCGGATCGTCGCTTGCTGATCCAGCGTCGCTAGAAGCCTCTGGTTTGGGCTTCTCTGCGACAGGCGGGGCAGGGGGAGCGACCTTAGGTGGCGCTTGCGCTGGCGGCGCCATCTCCGGCGCCGGAGCCGCAACCGCTGCGGCGCCAACAGGAACGGCCGCAGAAACCGTCACCTGTGTCACGTTGGAACTGTCGCCAGTTTGACTTTGTTTAAGGAACTCCCAGGCCGCGGGGGAAACAAGTTTTCCCTCAGCCACGGACAACACATCGACTCCATTGTCGAACTTGACCCGGTAGCGGGCAGCCTTGACACCAATGGATCGACCGACTCTGCCAGGCGTTCCGGCAGAGACGCCAGGAAGATCAGTGATCACTACAACACGAGACCCTTTCTTGAGGGTCGAGCTCTCAGGTGCCATGGTCTGATCGTAGACCCTTCCGAGGCGGTAATCGAACCCATCTCGGGGGAATTCCCCGACGGGACCGGTACATCTCGATCAAGTCTCGCGCACGGCCGTAATCCAGTGCCTCTAATACGAAGAGTCAGCTGTGCATGAGATCTATGCTCAAGAGACGAACGCGACGGAGGTGTCGAAATGGCGACTGCTTTGGTCATAGGTGGAACCGGACCAACAGGCCCTCACATTGTCAACGGTCTCCTCGATCGTGGTTACCAAGTTGCGATCCTGCATACGGGCGCACATGAGTCCGATCAGATTCCCGAATCGGTGGAGCACATTCATACCAATCCGTTTGAGATAACGGAGACATCCGATGCGTTGGCTGAGCGAGAGTTTGATCTAGCGATCGTCATGTATGGCCGTCTACGAGAACTCGCCGAGCTCCTCCAAGACCGAGTTGATCGTTTCATTAGTGTCGGGGGCGTTCCGGCCTATACAGGTTGGGGCGATGCGTCCGCGCTCTGGCCCGCTGGAATGCGAGTACCAACACGCGAGTGGTCGCGCCTCGTGATCGACGAAGAACCCGGTTTCGCCGTTAACCGGAAAGTCGCGAATATTGCCCGCACAGAGGTGGCAGTATTCGAGTTCCACCCGACAGCCTCTCATCTCCGGTATCCCTGGATTTATGGGCCCGGTCAAGTGGCGAGTTTGGAGTGGTCGATCGTACGTCGGGTTCTAGATGGCAGGAAGTCCCTGATCCTCCCAGACGGCGGAATGACTCTTCAATCCCGTGCGTACGCGATCAACGCGGCCCACCTCTTGTTGACCATCGTAGACAACCACGAAGTTGCGGCTGGTGAGGTGTATAACGCCTCAGACGAATGGACTCCGACACTGTTGCAATGGACAGAGATAATCGCGAGCGCACTTGATCACGAATTCGAAATCATCAGTGTCCCTTGGGAGTACGCAACGCTCGCCCAACGGTTGACCGTTCGAGGAACCCCTCACCATCGAGTGACCTCTTGCGAAAAGGCCATCTTTGATCTCGGGTACCGAGACCTGATTGACCCTATCCAAGGACTATCCGTCACAGCTAAACACCTAGTCGACAACCCGTTGGAACCTGGCGGCTCGGCCGAACGTTCGCTATCAGATTTATTCGACTACGAGGGCGAAGATCAGCTCATATCGGTGTGGAAAGACGCGATGGTGAAGGTATCGGACGTCGCCTTCCAAGTGGATTCAGGGCTAACGGATAGATACTCGTCTAGGTTCGATGACAGCGAAAGAACCGAGTGGACCACAATTAGAAAATAGTAGGGCGACGCGATGCCGGCCTCTTGCTTAGCTTGGTTTCCGCCCTACGGCATACAGGGTAAACATTTCCAGCCAATCATCGAGGGCCTGCCTGCCCTCATGAGGGAGCGCGCCCTTGTTCAACGATGCAACTCCACCAATACCTAGCGTGATCCCATAGGTTCGATCAGACAATATCGCACAGGTCTGAAGCAACTGCTCGCGGACGTTTTCGCCTACGCGAGAACTTGGGGTAACAGAAACTATGCCTACGGCTTTGCCAATGAGACTCCCGGCTCCAAATGGTCGAGATAGCCAATCGATAGCGTTTTTGAGTAGACCTGGAATTCCGTAGTTGTATTCGGGGCTGAAAATGACCACTATGTCGCTTCGTGATACCTCCCTTTGGAACTGGGTGACCACTTCAAGAGATGCATTCTCCTCAAGGTCTTGGTTGTAAAGAGGAATTTCGCCGAGATCAGGGGTCGTTACCTCTGCACCATCTGCCAAAAAGCTTCGGGCGTGAACAGCGGCGGCTCTGTTCAGGGACTCTGACCGAAGGCTTCCCACAAGAAACGTACCTTTGAGGGTGTCATCCATGGGTTGAGATTCCACCGTCCACTGGGAGGGTGATGCCTGTGAGCCAAGAGCCGGCACGACTGGCGAGAAAGATAATGGCACCAACGATGTCTTCTGGTGACCCGATTCGGCCAAGTGGGGTTGACGCAATTACGCCCGCCCGTCTCGTCGGATCGTCGAGCATGTAACTCATCATCTTCGACTCAAAGGGTCCAGGGGCAATCGTGTTGACGTTGATGTGTTCTTTCGTGAGGTGATGGGCGAGATGACGAGTCATCATGTGAACCCCCGCTTTGGATGCTGAATAGGAGTAGTTGTCTCCAAACGGCACCCGCACCCCATCAATCGACCCAATCATGACTACCCGTGCCGGATTCTCTGATGACGCAGCAGCGCTCAACTCTGGCAACAGCGACTGAGTCAACATAAAAGGAGCCTTGACGTTGACATTGAGGACCTTGTCGAAACCGCTACCCGGAAAGTCACCCAAAGGGGCTCCCCAGGCCGCCCCGGCGTTATTCACGAGCAGATCTAGATGGCCCTCGTGCTTGCGGAATTCCGCAACAAATGCTGCCAAACTTTCGTCGTCACTGAGGTCCGCGGGAATTGCGGTGCAGGAACCATATTCACTCAGCTGCGCGGCTGCCTGAATGCAGTCGTCGGTCTTTCGAGAGGTGATATATACCTTTACTCCGTTGCGGAGTAGTCCCTCGCTGATCATGTAACCAATTCCCCGACTTCCGCCGGTAACGATGGCGATCTTTCCAGCGACGTCAAACAGGTCATCAATCTTCATGCTGAAACCGTAGTAAAACCTCGGTCCCTTGGTTGGCGTATCCAGTTTTGGGTTAGTGCGATATCTAGTTTGAACGCTCAGAACCCTGAACGACCACCTCGGTCGCCTTGACGGAGGCCCAGACTCCAAGACCTTTACGAAGACCTAATTCAGCCGCGGCAGTTCTCGTAATGTCGGCGCGGATCTTCATGACTCCCGAAAGGGTTACCCGTGCAACGTCCCCTACGAACTGAAGGTCGAATACTTCGCATCGCCAGTTGTTGCGGGGGCTACCCACCGGTGCCTCCAGAAATAACGACACTGATCCTGGGTTGATCGCCACCGTTACATCACCTAGCAATCCCGACTGCGACGTAGCCACTTCGGTCCCGTCAGCTAGGACCACGATGCTGTTTTTCCCTGATCCGGTGAAAAAATTCCAACCGATCAAATCAGCGATCCAAGGTGTCGCTGGTTGCGCGCTGAGGTCACTTAAAGAGCCGAACTGCGTTACCTTTCCGTTCTCCAGTACCATCACCCGGTCAGCCAAAGCGAACGCGTCAGCGGGGTCGTGGGTGACTAATAACGCACCCGCAAGCTCGGATCTGAAGGCGGATTTAAGAAGCTCTCTTGCGTGCGTTCTGGCGCTGGGGTCCAGGGAGGAAAGAGGCTCATCTAGAAGCACCATTTTGGGTTCGGCTGCAAGTGTTCGAGCTAAAGCGACCCTCTGACGTTGGCCAGCTGACAACTGCTGAACCCTTTTAGAACGCAAAGTACTCAAGTCAAGAAGTTCAATCAGGCGCGCATCGACCAATTTGTCTGCGGCCCCAAAAGCAAGATTCTGTTCTACGGTCATGTGTGAGAATAAAAGGCCGTCATCGAATACCATCCCGAGGTTCCTGAGATGTGGCGGTACAGGGCGTTCCTCTGCTGGGGAATCAAGCGTTTGGTCGTCAAGGATGATCCACCCTGATCGAAGCGGTAACCAGCCGAACAATGAATATAGAAGGCTAGTTTTCCCTGCGCCGTTGGGACCCATGATTGCGATGGTTTCGCCCTGCCCAACCTGCAGTGCCACTTCAAGGAGGAGATCGCCACGTTCCACGACAATGTGGGCATCTAAAAGGGTTGGTCTATTATCGTTCATCGCGCTGGCCACCACCGCTCCCGCATCGTAAGTAGGACTCCCAGCGAGATCAGAATCAACACCACGCTCATCGCTAATGCAGCTTCCTGGTCGGTTTCCATCGCTACAAAAACCGCTAGTGGCAGGGTCTGGGTCTTCCCAGGAATGTTGCCAGCGAAGGTGATGGTGGCTCCAAATTCGCCTAGAGCGCGAGCCCAAGCAAGAAAACCGGCAGCTACTAGGGAGCCCCTCACCATTGGAAGGACAACCCGTACTGTCGTTTTAAACTCATTTGCGCCTAGGGATGCCGCGGCAAGCTCGAAGCGGGGATCCAAACTGCGGAGCGACCCTTCAATTGTTAAAACCACGAAAGGCAGTGCAACGAACGCGTTCGCAAGGACGACCCCGCCAAGTGAATAAGGGAGGACGAGGCCGGTAACTTCCTCAAGTGTTGATCCGAGCGTTCCCTTTCGCCCAAAAGCAAACAAGAGGGCGGCGCCGCCGACAACTGGAGGCAGGACCATCGGAAGCATTATCAACGCTCGTGTAACTGATGCGAGCACCCCTTCCATTCGAGAAAGGAGGAGCGCCACGGGTATACCCACCGTCACTGCAACAAATGCTGCCAACACACTGGAGAGAAGGGAGAGCAAGAGTGCATCTGTGACCACCTGTTCGGTTAGAAGCGACGGCATGCGCGACCAGGGGACTCGACACAAAAGCGAAACTACGGGCGTCGCGACGAGGGCCACTACCAGAAGGCCAAGGACCCGAACGCGCCGAGGTAGCCGATTCCTCATGGTCTTAGGAATCCAAGTTCTTCAAGGATCTGTCCTGCTTCCGGTTTTGTGAGAAGTTCGAGGAATGAAAGTGACACTTCGTCGGAATCGGCCAATGCAAGGGAGTATGAAGTGATGAATAAATCTAAACCCTGAGGGTTAATAGTTGCTAGCTGGTCACCAGCCAGACGCGCGTCGGAACGATAAACGAACCCGTAGTCGACCTCTCCTCTAAGCACCTTAGATAGAACGGCCTTGACGTTGGGCTCCCTCGTCGCGTTAGAAAGGTCAAGATCGGATGCCTTAGAAAATGCAAGTGCCAGCGCACCGCAAGGAGCACCGTCTGCGCATATTGCACCCTGCAGCCCCTCATCTTCGAGGTCTGAAATTGTCGTCGCTTCTCCACCAATATCAGAACTGACGACAACTGTAAGACTGTTGCGGGCGATCGGCACTGGCGGCTGAAACCGGTTTGCGGATTGCAGCCGGTCCATGTGATTTGCTCCTGCTAGTAAAACGACGTCAGCAGCCGCACCTTCGGTAATTTGGTTAACCAGAGTGCCACTGCCGGCGATGTTTACCCGCACTTGTAGATCCGGATACTGGGTCTCCAACTCTGGGAGCATTAGTTCAATGAACTCGGTCATAGAAGAGGCAACAAACACCGTAAACACCCGTTCGGAATTCAGGCATCCGCTGAACAAGAGACAGCAGCACAGCGCTAGGACGACGTAGAAGCGACGCCAAGTAGATTCTGAGCTTTTGTATCTCGTGGGCATTGTCTCGCTCATTCCCGAGGAGTAACTGGTCTAGGTTGCACACATGGCTACAACATTGGATTGGTACGGCTGCGCAACATTCTCACTTCGTACGGCCGGATTAACAATTTTTTTGGATGCATACATAGACCGGCCGGCTGGCGCCCAAGGAACAGGGCTTACAGCATCAGACATCACCGAAGCTGACTACGTGCTGGTTGGGCATAGTCACTTTGACCATCTCTGGGGGGCCGAGCGCATCATCGCCAACACAGATGCCACCCTCATAGCCTCTTATGAGTCAGTCCGCGTCATGGAACAGGCTGGCGTTCCGTTGGACCGGATGATTTGCGTCGCTGGAGGCGAGACAATCGAGTTGTCTCCTGACGTCAAGGTCTCGGTGTATCCAAGCCAACATTCGTGTGTCTGGTCTCACGCTCAAATGGAAGAACCCGACGTGGTGTGTATTGGAGACCTCGGAGTAACTTGGCAAGAGCAGCAGAGCCGCATGGCTGATTTGATGTCGTATCTCATGACCGATACAACGTCCGCTGTGCGAAGCCACCTTGTGGATTCCTCGCCGGGTCACAGCGATCGAGGGGACGGCGGGGCCTTACTGTACTTAATTGAAGGACCTGATGGTTCAGTCCTATTTCAAGACACTTCAGGTCGATACGATGGCATCTTGGGTCAAATTCGACCTGATGTCGCGATCTTGGCGGCAGCTGGGCGCGGGAACATCGATGGCGAGCCGATACAAGGTTCTCTGGCACAATTCATGGCCCAGCAAGTAGAGCTTCTCGATCCTCAAAAAGTGCTGTTTGGTCATCACGATGATTGGCTACCTGGTTTTTCAATCCCAGTTAATACTGACCCCATCATCGAAGAGATCCGGAGAGTCAACCAAACCGTCGAAGTGCTTGAACCCGGCTACTTGGAAGGTACGGAGATCCTGCCCTAAGCGACACCTAGTAGTGTCTTGGCGTGCCGAAGCTTCAACCAGACCAAGTCCATAATTTTATCGTTCACACCTGCCAAGCTCTAGGAAGTGAACCGCTAGAAGCTGAGTTGGTGGCCGATCAACTAGTTGACGCCAATCTCGCAGGCCATGATTCCCACGGAGTCGGCATGTTGCCGTCATATGTTGACGGAGTTGTGAATGGCCGTCTTCGAATTAACAGTCATCCGACAGTGGTAGTTGATGGGGGAGCCCTCTTGACCTTGGATGGCAACGCCGGGTTTGGGCAGGTCAATGGCCACGAGGCAATGTCAATGGGCATGGAACGGGCCTCAGAGCACGGAGTGGCGGTGGTGGGACTTCGTAATAGTTACCACATTGGCCGGATTGGACACTGGGCTGAGCAGTGCGCTGCAGGGGGTTTCGCCTCGCTTCATCTGGTTAACGTGATTGGTCACCCACCTCTCGTTGCTGCATACGGTGGCGCTGAAGCGAGATTCGGCACCAACCCATTCTGTGCAGCAGTACCAGGAAGAGACGGCCGACCCGGATTCCTACTAGACATGGCCACCAGCATCATCGCCGGAGGCAAAGCACGAGTAGCTGCCAACAAGGGCGTAAAGGTGCCGCCTAACACCATTATTGATGTCGACGGAAATTTAACTGACGACCCAAACGCATTTTGGTACACGGATCCAACCGGGAAGCGAGGCGGAGCCCTAGTCGCGTTCGGCGATCACAAAGGATCGGGATTAGCGATTATGTGCGAGTTGCTCAGTGCTGCGTTGCTCGGAGGGGAGACAGCGCACCCGAAAAATCCTCGCGACGGGCGAATTATCAACAACATGCTCTCCATCATCATCGATCCGGCGGCGACCGGAGAGGCTGAGGCATTCTTTGATGAAATTGAACTTTTCAGGGATTTTGTCTTGGAGTCACGACTACGGAGTGATTGTGACCAGATCTTGGTGCCCGGCCAGCCAGAACAGATAGCCCGCGAAGAACGTGCCGGCGGTTTCGACGTAGATCCAGTAACACTGGAGCAGCTGCGGGCGAGTGCGTCACGAGCCGGTCTGGAAGCCGAGGAAATAACAGCTCTCATCGGCGACGCATAAGCGTCCTCCTGTATTAAAAGGCGATTACGGTTCGGGCGACTGTGCCCTCTTTCATCCATCCGTAGCCTTCGTTTACTTCGTCTAAGGAGATGGTGGCTGACACCATTTCGTCGAGAAGCAAACGTCCACCCAGATAGAGGTCAATCATTTGGGGGATGTCAGTGCGAAATTGATTGGAGCCCATCATCGATCCTTGGAGCTTCTTTTCGCTCAACAGTTCAATTCCCCTGATCTCTAGCTTGGTACTGGAAGGGACCATCCCAATCACAGTGGCCGTGCCACCAACCTCGAGCATCTCGAAGGCTTGCTCTGCTGTGGCTTTCAATCCGATTGCCTCGAAGCTGTATTCGACACCGCCTTTGGTGAGATCGCGAACTGCCGCGACCACGTCGTCGACCTCAGCAGCGTTTATGGTGTCTGTCGCACCCATCAGACGAGCCGTTTCGAGCTTTGGTCCGCTGGTGTCCACTGCGATAATGCGCCCGGCACCAGCTACTCGAGCTCCTTGAATTGCTGATAATCCGATCCCGCCGCATCCGATAACACAAACGGTGGCTCCAACCGGGACAGCGGCAGTTCTAACCGCGGCACCAAATCCCGTAGTAACCCCACATCCAATAAGACACGCCTTTTCTAACGGTATATCCGGCGTTACCTTAACGACCCCGTTCTGGTGGACCAGCATCTCCTCGGCAAAGCCACCTAAACGCGCCATCTGATCGACGGGTGTCCCATCGGCACGCGCCAATCGAGGAGAGTCATCCCGACCGCGCGATGTGGCCCTGCCGTTGCTGCAACGATGTGGGTTGCCTGACAGACATTGCCTGCATTGGCCACAGAATATTGACAGGCAAGCGACTACGTGGTCGCCTGGCTTGACGTAGGTGACGTCGGCCCCAACTGCCTGAACAATTCCGGCGGATTCGTGCCCCATGACAGCGGGGACCTTGGTTCGAAAAAGGCCTTCCATAAAGTGCAGATCCGAATGGCATAGGCCGGCACCGACGGTTTGAATCAAAACTTCCTGAGGGCCAGGTGAATCGATATGGAGATCTTCAATTACCAATTCACCAGGTTGTTCACATAAAACTGCGGCTTTCATCTTCATTCCTTAAGGAGACGTGCACACAAGATTAGATCGGTCCCGCACCGCTTGCCTGCTCCGCACCTTCTAAGATGCGAATAGGTGTGCAGCTTGGGGGCAAGTGAGTAAGCCTCGCTGCCGGATTGACAACTATTGGACCTTCGGAGACAGATTTGGTTAATCAACTTGGGCATCTGCCGAAACTCGATGATTTAAGCGCCGACCAGCGGACCAGACTTGAGACCTGGTATGCGAAGGCCTACAAAGACGACAACCTTTTTCGTACGCTGGCTAACGACGATCTAACACTAGACATGTTTCTTGGTTGGGTCGGCCTCATGTACGGGGGCGAATCAGGCCTAGACCGCCAAATGATTGAACTTTGCCGAATTCGAATGGCAAATGTGAATGAGTGCTTCCATTGAAGCATGGTTAAAAGCGCATCGTTGGTGCGTGCTGGCCTTACCGATGAGATGGTCGCGCAGCTTGCAGATTATGAAAATTCTGACTTGCCTGAAGCTTGGAAAGCCGCTGTGCAGTTCAGCGAACATCTTTCAGGATCACCTAAGGGACCCATACCCGCGGAGCTTCATGCACGCCTGCGCGAGAGCTTCTCTGAAGTCGAAATTCTTCGGCTTGGCGCACTTCTCGCAGTCGGGAGCGGTTGGCAACGAATGATTGAAGCCTTCGGTATACGACCTGACCACTACGAAAATGGCCAAAACGGACCGTGGGTCGAATAAACGTCAAGATGTCCGCCTCACCCTTAGCGGTGAGGGTCCAAGGCCACTTACGAATCTAGTGGGCAAGACCGCGCAGGAAGGCGCTGAACCTAACCAAATTGTCTCCTTGGAACAGGGGGATCACCCGACCGCCTGGAGACTGCAGGTAACCAACGAACTAGCCGGCGCCACCGGCACCCTTCACGGTGGCTGCGGCCTTGCGGCGGCTGCTGCTGCTCTGGAGAGAACGACTGGTCGACGTTTGTCCTACATATCTGGACAGTTTCTGGCAAGGGCTTCAGTTGGTGCTGAAGTCGATATCGAAGTAATCGAACTCGCGGTAGGGAACAGAATCACACAAGCAGCGGCGACTTGCAGCCGTGGCGAAACCATCGTTTTTCGCGCCGCGGCCGCCCTAGGAGGTCACAATCTCCAGGTTGATCGTCAATGGCCAACCGCACCCGAGGTCCCCGCTCCAGAGGATTGCGATATACGCGGCCCTACCTCACAGAGTGGTAGCTCGTTCAATGACTTTGCGGATATTCGACTAGCGGGTCAGGAACCCGGGGAAAGCGACGTTTACTACTGGGCTCGACTCGATGGCAACCTAGCTTCATCAACGCAAGGACTGATCGCTCTAGCCGATCTGCTCCCCAGTGGCATGAGAGTCAGCCTTGATAAGGGCTTTCGCGGGTCGAGCCTCGACCACTCAGTCCGGCTCCTAACCCAAGAGATAAGCAGCTGGGTGCTTATCTGCCTCCGGTCAGCTGCTATTGAGAACAGCATCGGGCACGGAAGCGCAGAGATTTATTCCCAAACGGGCACCCTGTTGGCGCTGGCGACTCAGTCGTTCGCAATATCGTCAATTACAGGTTTCCTCGACCGCTAAACCGTTGACCCAGGAGGTCCAAATGAGTGCATACGTAGTATTCCAAGGGGAGATCAACGACGCGGAACAATACGACCAGTACAAGCCTCTTGCCGCAGAGTCAGTCGAAAAGCACGGAGGGTCCTATCTAATTAGGGGAGGAAACTGGGTGGCATTGGAAGGAGACGCTCCTCCGACGCGGAACGTCGTCATTAAATTTCCCTCAATGGAGGCAGCACACGCTTGGTACACGAGCGCCCAATATTCCGCTGCCCGTCCCTTACGTCAGGAGGCGAGCACAGGCTCGCTGTTCATAATCGAAGGATGAACCGTCGATCGTTCAGCCTCGCCCAACCAGAGGCATTCCGTTCGCCATTATGGTCATCTGTAGAATATTGGCGTCTGCAGGCAGCTCTGCCATTAGGGCCACTGCCTCGCCCACGTCTTCGACGTTCATGGTCGCCTCGGCAGCAGTCTCTCCGTTGGCTTGTAGCACCCCTGAACTCATTTGCGCTGTAAGCGGAGTCGCAGCGTTACCTATATCGATCTGCCCTACGGTTATCCCTAAATCACGGCCCTCCAGCGAGAGAGCTTTGGTTAACCCAGTTACGGCGTGTTTAGTGGCGGTGTAGGGCGCGGAAAACGGGCGAGGGGTTTGAGCCGAAACTGACCCATTGTTGATTATGCGACCACCGGGTGGCGTCTGAGTCTTCATCTGTCGAAAGGCCGCACGCGCACATAACCAAGAGCCAGTCAGATTGATATCGACGACTGAACGCCATTGCTCTACTGATAATTCGTCTATTGGAACGGGAGGAGCGCCAATTCCGGCATTGTTGAAGAGAAGATCAACTCGGCCGAAGGCGTCTACGGTGGCATCAAATAGCCGTTCGACGTCCTGGGGATCTGAGACATCCGCGACCAGCGTCTGGACCGGACCAACAATGCGCTGCGAAGCCTCCTCGAGGGGCCCTGACCGCCTACCGCACAACATTATTAACCAACCGCGTCTACTTAAAGCCAACGCGGCTGCAGCTCCCACTCCTGTTCCGCCGCCGGTAATGATCGCCACGTTCTCATTCTTGTTAGTGGCCAAAATATCCCCTTATCTCTGGTTCTGGAGTCGGGCCCATTCGTCGCGAAGCCCGACTGTGCGATGGAAGTGGTCCTCGAGCACAGGATCCGCAGCGAAATAGCCGATACGTTCGAACTGAACAACCTCGTTGGGTTCGACATCCGACAATGATTGTTCCAGTTTGCAGTCACGAAGGATCTCAACAGAATCCCGGTCTAAATCATCGATCGGGTCACCTGTTGTCTCGCCAGGAATCCTTTCTTTGAACAATCGTTCGTATAAGGCGACCGAACCATCTATTGCGTGGCTTGCAGCTACCCAGTGAATAGTTGATTTAACTTTGCGCCCATCGGGTGCTGAGCCACCCGCTGTTTGAGGGTCATAGGTGCAGTGAACTTCAAGCGGATTGCCTTCTTCGTCACATATGGCGCCAGTGCAAGTCACCAGGTATCCGCCCCGGAGGCGCACTTCGGTCCCCGGTGAGAGTCTGAAATATTTTGGCGGTGGCTCCATGCGGAAGTCGTCCTGCTCAATCCATAACTCGCGGCTAAAGGGGACCTCCCTCGTTCCGTCAGCATCATCCTCAGGATTGTTCACCAGTGTGCGCATTTCTATGACTGGCTCGCCGTGCTCATCTTCAGGCCAGTTAGTGATGACTAGTTTAAGAGGGCGCAATACCGCCATTCGACGTTGAGCGGTTTGGTTGAGTTCAGTGCGGACAAACGACTCAAGCAACTCAATGTCATGGCGCGAATTGGTGCGGGATACTCCAATAAACGAGCAGAATTCTCGGATTGCGCTCGCCGGGTACCCGCGACGTCTAAGAGCACGCAGAGTCGGGAGCCGGGGGTCATCCCAGCCACTGACATGGCCGTCATCAACGAGCTGTTTGAGGCGACGTTTGGATGTAACGGTGTAGGTAAGTTCTAGTCGCGCGAACTCGGTTTGATACGGGGCCTCACCTTCTAGGGGGAGTTGCTGTAAATACCAGTCGTACAGGGCTCGGTTATCTGAAAATTCAAGACTGCACAGCGAGTGCGTCACCCCTTCGATAGCGTCGCCTTGTCCATGTGCCCAGTCGTAGCTCGGATAAATTTTCCATGTGTCTCCGGTTCGATAGTGATGGTCGTATCGAATCCTGTACATGACCGGATCCCGAAGCTGCATATTCTCGTGCTGCATGTCGATCTTTGCACGAAGGACGCATGACCCTTCTGGGTGCAGACCGTCTCTCATTTCCCGGAACAACGCAAGATTTTCGTCGGGAGTCCTATCTCTGTATGGGCCCTCAATGCCCGGTTGTCCAAATCCGCCGCGCTGTTCAGCAATTTCTTCAGCACTCTGGGCATCGACGTAGGCGAGGCCTTCCAAGATTAGAAGCTCAGCCCATTCGTACAGCTGCTCGAAGTAATCAGAAGAGTAGTTAATCGAAGCTGGGTTGTAACCGAGCCATTGGACATCCTCAACAATTGCGTCCACGTAACGTTGGTCTTCAGTGGTTGGGTTGGTGTCATCGAAGCGGAGCATGCATATGCCACCGTTCTCTTGCGCAATTGAGAAGTCGAGCACGATTGCCTTTGCATGGCCGATGTGTAGATATCCATTAGGTTCCGGGGGAAACCGGGTTTGGACACTTCGGTTGAAACGGCGATTCTCAAGGTCCTCTGACACCAGCTCTCGCACGAAATCGGAGCGCTTTGGATCCTCAGCCTCACTTGGGTTAAGTGAATTTTGGGTCAAGTCGGTCACCGCTCGTCTCGAAAACTGAACCTAAGTTACCGTCAATATTGGGTCTGGGAAGGATCTAATTTACCTAAATGTGCGGGTGGCCAGCGCCCGGGTACCGCTTCGCTCTCAATTAAATATTGAGCTATCGCCTCCAAGGTGCTCAGTGTGTCTGTCAGCGTTGTGTCGTCCATGACGGAGCAGAGCTCGAGACAGCCCCGGTCCGTGTTGCCTTCAATTAGTTTGCGCTGGGCGCGCCCAAAGTCGGTATAGGCCAGCGAAGAGTCAAGCCATTCTCGCTCATACAGGAGCTCTGCTTCCTTGGCCCATTCGTTCTTTGTCCACCCTCGAATCTTTTGAATTACTTCAGGGGTTCCTCTTCCGTCTGCGACCATAAGGAGGTGGCATCCCAGCCCTGAGATACCAGCGTCACGTAACGCCTGGTTGTGGGCATCGAAGCGGTATTCCCTCAGTAGGGTGCTCGCGTGCCACAGTCCTAGTAATGGGGTGTGAGGCCATGGCTGTGCTGCCCATGCGCCAAAGAGGGGCTTTCCTTCAGAATCGAGGGCGGTGAGAGTAGGTCTCAGAGCGTCAACGAGGATATCCAAAGCCGCGTCGAAGGTGTAACCGCTGAAGATTCGACGCAGAGCGATTTCGAGGAGTTCAAGCTGCTTGGTTCGTGTCTGTTGAGGGTCGAGGATCTCCCAACAGCTAGGCACCGCCCGTTCGACCATTCTCGGAGCAAAATTGTAGAAGACATCCGTTACCTCCGCAGATGATGCCCGACCAAGTGGAGCGGAACGATAAGCGAAGTATGCGTGCCACCATCCTTTGTAACCCAGCTCGGTGAATTGAGTGATTTCCTCCGCGTAATAACTACAGGAATGAAGTGGTTCTGCTGCGCGTGCGAAGCGTCGGACAACAGCTTCTTCCGAAGTTGACATCCAGATTCAACCCTGAGCCGCTTGTTTCCGCAAGCCGCGCCTGAAGTCCTCTGTGACCGAAACCCTATCGACTTGAAGTTGGTCGTTGTATGTCTCCCATATCTGACCATCTTTTGATTCCATCGAAAGCAAAATCACAGCGCCCTCGTCGCCACCGCCCTCGATGTGGGACTCGTCGCCGCTGTGAGTTGAGTAGCTGCCTGCGGGACGCCGATCTGTGAGCTTTGAAGGGTCGTCGACCTCATAAATCAGGTGTTCCCCTTCCAGAACCAAGGTCTGTACGGGACCTATGTGGCGGTGTGGAATGCACTGCACGCCGGGCTCAAACATCATCAGCAATTGAACGAAGCGATCATCGGGATCAACTTCTAGAACGTTGTAATACAAACCGGGAAAGCCCGGGAACTGTATCCAGTTGACGCTAGATGAGAGTGTTTGAGAGGCCATAATGATTCCCCGCCGTATCGACTTGGTCCAGGTGGTAACTATCTTATTCTTTGACTTGAGGCGGGGGCTCCTTAGGTAGGCCTAGCGCCCTCTCGGCGAGGATGTTCTTTTGTATTTCATCGGTGCCACCGGCGATCGATTGAGCTGGTGTTGAGATGAGCACCTCTGCGAGGAGCTCATGGGGCGACGCGCTGCTGCCGCTTAGAACTCCTGCCGTTCCGAGGATCGCAGAGTGTGCTGCGGCGCTTTTCCGAGCCGTGATACTCATGTTGAGTTTGGCGACCGACCCTTCGGGGCCTGGTGTGCGGCCAGCGGAACGCGCAGCAGCAGCTCGCTGTGTTGTCCAACGAGACGTCCGTTGTAGTTCTTCAATTCCGGCGGCTAGTTGGCGTATGCGTGGGATCTGAGATTTGCCGAGAAGACGGGCTTGCGAACCAACTAGACGAGGTCGGCCGGCTCGTTGGGGGTACCAGCTATATGTGGCGAAGTACTCTTCCGCCTCAGCTTTCGCCGCCTGGACCAAGGGGCTCCTACTTGAAGGGAACTTTGGGCGAGGTGTAGCCACGGCACTGCGTTCGTGGGCCAGAGTGGTCAGCGCCACTCGCCAGCCCTCGCCTTCAAACGCGATCAGATTTTCATGTGGGAGGCGCGCTTCGTTAAGGAACACTTCGTTGAATGACGAATGTCCATTCATTTGGTGAAGCGGCCGCACCTCAACTGCTGACTGTCGCATGGGGAGCAGGAAGAACGAGATTCCCTGATGTTTGGCGGCAGCGAAATCTGTCCGCGCAAGCAAAATGCCGTAGTCGGCGTTTTGCGCACCGGAGTTCCACACTTTCTGTCCAGAGATCACCCACTCGTCGCCGTCGCGCTCTGCTCGCGTTGAGAGGCTCGCCAAATCGGATCCAGCTCCGGGCTCACTAAAGAGCTGACACCATTTGTGTTGGCCCGTCAGGATTGGAAGAAGAAATTGCTGTAATTGGCGTTCTGTTGCCCACTCCAACAATGTGGGCGCTACCAGGTACATGCTCACCCCTGATGCCATTCCGACCGCCCCAGCCTCGAAGAGGGCTTGTCGGCTCATATTCTCACTAGATGTCGGCAGATCCCGTCCGAACCACTGTGACGGCCAAGACGGTTTGCCCCACCCGCTCTGGGCCAACTGCGTACGCCAAGACACCAGTTCGCCGGAGGGGTCCCAGTGATCCTTAACCCATTGACGCATTTCGTCCGCATCGTTTTCAACGAAATCCATGTCACCAACCGTTGAGATGTACGAAGTCTTCAGATGCCTTTCTCCGGCCAGCCTTGAAATCGGTCCCGAGCGTGTGAGCGACTGGGCTCAGGGCCACTTGTTGGACCGTAGCGAACGGAATTCCAAGGATGTCAGCGACTTCTTGCTCGCGCTGAAGGTGTACGGTCGTCCAGCAGGTGCCAAGCCCTCGGTTTCGGGCGGCAAGCATGAAACTCCATGCTGCTTGGATGACTGAGCCCCATTTGACGGCCTGTGTCATGGCGTCTGTTCCCTCAAGTCTTCCTGTAATACAGGGAACAAATATTGCCGGCACATCGGGGAAAATTTCAGCCAGGTGACGTGCTGAACCCATCATGTTGAGCCATGACGCTCGATCGCTCTCTTCTCCTTGCTTGGATGCAGAGGCGTCGAGGTACTCATCAGTGACCATGGCCGTCCAGACCTCTTGGTATATGGTGCCCACCTCGCGACATTGATCCCTGTCTGTTGACACCACGAAATGCCAGTCCTGTCTCAGGGAACCGGTGGGAGCCTGAAGTGCAATATCCAAGCAGTCCCTGAGAACCTCGACGCTGACTTCCTTCTCTAAGTTCAGACGTCGTCTCACTGAACGCGTAGTGGTCAACACCTCTTCGGCGCTTAACTCGAGGGTCATAGTTACCGTTCTTTCTGCCTTATTGTTCGAATTGCACTCGGGCTGTGCCAATTACTCCCGTTCGTCCGTCTTCGGCGACGATTGCTAAATCAAGTTCGGCTATAAGCGCATCGTCGTCAGTATCGGTAACTGCTCCGGTCATTGTGATGTCGGAATCCACCAGAAGTGAACCTCGAAACACGGTGTCAATTTCCAAAATCTCGCACCCCGGCGCCCAACGATGAATCATTGACGCAAGCAAACCTTGGCTCATAATCCCAGGAACGATCGCAGCGGCGAATCCCTCTCTTTGGGCTGCTTCGTGATCAATGAAACGTTCAAAGACGTGCTTGGCGGCGTGACAAAATGCGGTGACCCGCGGCATCGATACGTCCGGCGACTCACCAGGTAGGTCGTCCCCAATTTCTAGATCTTCGAATTTTGTTATCGCGGACACGGTCACTCAGCCTTTTTGATCATTTTCCAGTCCACCGTCGAGACTAGGTCCTTGGCCTCATTTCGAAACTCCATGCGTTGCACTATGAAGATCATGGTTCCGCTTCGGCCAGTTTTTTCAAAAATATCGGCGATCGTGGTTGTCGCAGTAAGCGTGTCGCCGGAACGAATGGGAGCATGGACCTCTACCCGCTTGCCGCCGTCAATGCCGAATCCGCCGCCAATTTGAGGAAACTCTTTAGGGAACACCCTGCCAGACATGCAGTGGGTGGTGAACCCAGGATGGGCTTGGAAGTCGTGGTGACTCGGATCAATAAAGCGTGGATCTGTTTCACCACACGCCTTGGCCCAGGCGACCATGTTTTCCGCTGACATCTCAAATGTTGTCCAGTCAAATTCGACCCCAACCCATTGGTCGCGTACTGCGGCCAGTTCTGGCATCGTGTTGTCGTCATCCATTGGTCGGATCCGTTCCGCTTCATCCCTTTTCGGGCCCTTACTCCAATTCGAAAGGTAACACTCGACGACAAATTTCGTTGGATCAGGTAATGATTAACCCTATGAGTGCTCCATCGGTTACTGGTCACAAGCAACGCATCGCCCAAGCTTGGGCGGGCAGGGTCAGTGGTTGCATGTTGGGCAAGCCGATCGAAATGATGTCGATGCGCAAAGGTCCTGCGAACCTTGGGAACTATCTCGAAGCGGTTAAGGCCTTGCCTCTGAGGGACTACATACCGTTTGCGCCTGAGTTCGATGACCACGTAGAACACCCCGCAGCATGTCGCGACCTAATTTCGGCGGCGATACCGGATGATGACATCAACTACACGGTCATTTCCCTTCTGGTCTTGGAGGAATATGGGCCTAACTTCACCACCGCGGATGTTGGTCGGATCTGGCTTAGGTATTTGCCCGGGGCGATGGTCTTTACGGCTGAACGAGAAGCGTACGCAAAGCTTTTAGCGTCCGCCGGTATGCGTTTTCCATACGGAGCCGAACCGGCGATGGACCTCGACGAGTGCAGCGATAACCCCTACAACGATTGGATTGGGGCGCAAATACGCACTGATCTTTATGGATGGGTGAATCCGGGGGACCCAGAGCAGGCGGCGAGTATGGCAGAACGAGACGCGTCGCTAAGCCATCGAGGCGAAGGTGTCTATGGTGCAGTTGCCATAGCCGTTATTGGGGCGTTGATAGGCGGGGGTATGGAGATCCATGAGGCCCTCGAAACAACAGCGGGGTTCCTTCCTGCGGACTCCGAGTGCGCAAAGGCGCTAATCCTTGGCCTTTCGGAGATGTCGAGTCCGAACGCGCGTCGTATCCACGAGGCATACGAGGGAATGTCACCAGTGCACACGGTCAATAATTTGGCTTTGGTTGCGTGGGGCTTGGCTCGAGGCGCAGAGGATTTCAGTGTTGCAATAGGGGAAACCGTGGCTGCCGGTTGGGACACCGACTGCAACGGCGCGACTGTAGGGGGTCTTTGGGGACTAACCGGGAGGAAAGTACCCAAGCAGTGGACCGTGCCTTGGGCCGGCCGGGTGCAAACGAGTCTGAGTGGCATCCCTGAGGCGCAATTGTCTGACCTGGTGGACCGCACCGTCGCTACAGCTCTCTAGTCGCTGTCACCTGGGCGCATTGAGACCGCGCTGAAGTTGCCGCCGTATAGGGCATGAACTAACGCTTCCATGTCGACTATTTGTTGGTTTGGGAAATCGGTGGCGCAGAATCCGATTCGACTCACTACGTGGCTGTCGCTGCCTCCAAAGCCTCTGTAGCCGAGTCGATCTGCCATCGCCAGTGACAGTTCATCCTCTCCGGGGATTGATCCTCCGTTAAGAACTTCAACGGTGTCGACGCCTTGGACTACACCACGCTCTTCGTAATGGGCAAATAAGCCAACACGCTTGCGACCCGGATGGCAGGGCGCTGCGAACGCGCCGGCCTTGCGACTCTCATCGAGCACCGTCTCAATGGGTAACCGAACGTTGGTGAAGTCTATGGCAGCTAATAGATCGTCGTTGACGCCGAAGACCAGCACATGCCCATAGTCGGTTTCGACTTCACTCGCCTTCATAATGGCAAGCCCGTACTCGTCCTCTAGCTGGCGGTAGTCGGAATCGGCATCGAATTGCCTGTGTTCCGTTAGAACGAAACCGTCAAGAGGTAGTTCTTTTTTCGCGATCCACTTGCAGTAGTTCTCGACTTTCGCTCGTCCGTCGTCGGACTTTATTGAATGGGTGTGAAGATCTAGGCGCATTTTGTTGGAGTCAATCGAGACGGAATACCGGCACGGCGAACCGTTCGCCGTCATCGCGATCCTGGGCAACGAAGGAGGCGCTAACGGGGGCTCCCACGGACACCTCGTCTGGGGCGCAGTCCGTGATTACTGTCAGAATCCGAGGCCCTTCTTCAAGAGTGACGTAGGCCATCACATAAGGGCATGCCTCAGCGAAACCCTTAGCCTGGTTTTGCTCGGTGACAGTGAAGGTGTATACCTCCCCTTTGCCACTAGCAACAAAGTGTTGGAGGTTGTCGCTCTCTAAGCAGTGCGCACACAGCCCACGTGGACGGTGTTGAACAAGACCGCATTTGCGACATTGTTGAAGGACCAGGTCACCTCTCCCAGCACCCTCCCAAAAGCCTCGGGATTCCCAACTCGCATACGGTAGCGGATGTTTAATTTCGCTCATTTGTCGACTCCAAGAATCAAGGTCGCACCGCTGTGCTTGTCGCCGATGGTGCCTCCTGTACCGTGCGCGAGTGCTATCTCTGGGTTGCTCACCTGGCGTTCGCCACATTCTTGACGCAGTTGCTTTACCGCTTCAATGACTAAGAAGATCCCGCGCATTCCAGGATGATTTGATGAAAGGCCGCCGCCATCTGGATTTACTGGGAGAATGCCATCGAGACTTATCCCTCCCTGCGAGACAAAGTTTCCGCCTTCGCCTGGTTCGCAAAATCCGAGGTTTTCGAGAGTCGCCAACACTGTGATGGTGAAGGAGTCATAGATCATCGCGAAGTCAATATCTGAACGCTGCACCTGTGCCATGTCGAACGCATTCTGACCGGACTGTTTTGCAGCAATGGTGAGCAGGTCGGTTCGCCCCACTCCTTGGTGTTGCACCGCTTCGCCACATCCGAGGATACGAACCGGTGGCTTAGGTAGGTCTCTGGCTCTTTCGGCAGAGGTGAGCACTATCGCGCCTCCACCATCGCTAATAATGCAGCAGTCCAACAGGTGTAGTGGCCGGGAAATCATTCGACTTCCTAAGACGTCTTCGGTGCTGATAGGGGAGCGCATCTTGGCATGCGGGTTGAGCGATGCGTGCCGTCTCATGGTTACGGCGATCTCGGCGAGCTGTTCGCTGGTTGTTCCGTACGTATTCATATGCAGGTTTGCGTACATGGCATAGCTACCGACGGTCGTCATGCCATATGGGCTGGAGAATGCTGTGTCAGGGTTCCGCGAGCCTCCCGATCCGCCAGTTCCGATTGCCATCGAATTCGAGGCCGCTGTCGAACCGTACAGGATTAAGGCGACCTCGCAGAGGCCGGCATGTATGGCCGCAGCGGCATGAGTTACGTGAGCCACAAAGGAAGACCCGCCAATATTAGTGCCGTCCATATAGTCCGGTCGGAGGTCGAGATATTCGGCTAAATCTACGATGCCCATCAAGCCCATCGACATTGACGCGCCAAATAGTCCGTCGACGTCGGACCGCGTGAGACCCGCGTCGTCGAGAGCGCCCTTGGCGCACTCGGCCATAATCTGAAACTCTGTTTTATTGGGTGAGAATCGGCTCGGGTGTTCGTAGACCCCGGCAATGGCGGCGCTTGCAGGAAAGGCAGCTGGGCTCATCAGGATCTCGTCATTTCTTCAGCAGAGCGGCTTATGAGGGACGCAAATGCTTCCGGCTGCTCTATTGGACCGTGGATGCCTGCACCGGCGAGGACTTCAACCGTGGAATTGCTAAGTGTTTGTGCGAGTGACTCACTGGCCGCAACTGAGGAAGGATCGGCGTGCTCACCGACCACAACGACGGTTGGGGTGGAAAGACCCTTCAGCTCCACGCTTTCGTTCCATGCGTGCTGTGCCCGTCGCGCACCTAGTGTCGCCCGCGGGTCGGTCTTTACCCATTGAGCGAATGCTTCCCTGAGAACTGATTCATCTGGGTCGGGCGCGTATCCGCTGGTATTGAAATTTCGGCGTGCTTTACCTGCCGTAATAGATTCAAGTTCAGCAATTTCGTCGGCTAGATCTACGGTTACTCCGACCGCCCCAATACAGATAAGGCATGAGACTTCCAGGTGGCCGCGTTGAGCAAGTTCCAGTCCCACTGCGGCACCGAGACCCTCTCCGACGATCACTAACGACGGCACCTCCCAGCCGAGCATGAGTGCTTCTGCATGCTCCGCGAATGCAGTGATCGAAGACAGGCTGTCAAGGGAGCCGCTTCGGCCGTGTCCTGGAAAGTCGAGGCTTATAGGAGAGTGCGAGTCAGCTAATTCATCCATCACTGCGCTGAATGAGTTTCCATTTGCGCCTGCATCGTGGAGAAACAGAACCGTCTGCCCTTTGCACATGGTCGGAGCGCTTCCGGGAAGAGTCGTATCTCCCCGGTGATGAACCAATATGGCTGTATCGCCGATTTCGAAATACTTGTCAGGCACGTAGCGAACCGTATCGGAACGGAGTAGATCGGGGGAGTCGAATCATAAAACTTCTGGACTTAACTCCTACGAACGGGCGTTGATGATTTCTCGAAACGGTAGTGCTTTATCTAGTTCGGGTTCTTTGGGGAGGCCCAGGATCCTTTCGCCAATGATGTTGCGTTGGATCTGGTCTGTTCCGCCACCTATCGAGGTGAAGTAGGCGTTGAGCATCGAATAAGTGGCGTCGCCGGCATCAGCTGAAGATGCCACACCTAAAGTAGCTTCTGCTCCGAGAATCTCTGCCTGCAGGCGCCCGGCATAGTGGAGCATCCGGGACATCGCGAGCTTCCCGAGCGATACCACGGGGGTCGTTGTTCCCTGTTCTATTGCAGCCTTAGCGCGGCGGTTGTTCCACTCATTGAGGACTCGCCACGAGTGAAGGACCATGAGCTGTTGGCGGACGCGCATATCGGCGGTCCTACCTCTTTCTCGGGCGAGTTGCTGCAAAGACAAATCGGGTATTGGGGCTGATGCCTCGCTGCTAGGTGATCGTTCCTGTTGACCCTGCGAGGCATCTCGGTTTTGAGTAGCCCCCATTGCGGCGCGTTCGTAAGCCAGCGCTGAGGTCAACACCCACCAGCCGGCGTTAAGTTCGCCCAGCATGTTCGCGTGCGGCACTCGTGCATCAGTGAGGAAGACCTCATTGAATCGGGAGTCACCAGTCGCCTGCCGCAGTGGGCGCACCTCAATGCCTTCCTGCTTCATTGGGATGAGGAAGAAAGACAACCCACGATGTTTAGGTTGGTCTAAGTCTGTTCGAGCTATAAGAAATGCGTAGTCGGCGTGGCGCCCTCCGGAAGTCCATACCTTCTGACCGTTGATAATCCATTCGTCACCATCACGTACAGCAGATGTTCGGACGCTTGCGAGATCAGAGCCGGCGCCGGGTTCGCTGTACAAAAGGCACATGGCGATCTCGCCGAGCATGAGACCTCGAAGAACCTGCGCCTTGAGTTCATCGCTGGCATGAGAAGCGATTGTTGCGGCCCAGAGATTCACTACGTCTTGACCCCACCCTTGAAGGCCCCTGCCGAAAACGGGGTCAGCTGAGTTTCCTTCTTCAGTTGACTCATCCGTGAACTCAGCGCTGCGGAAGATGGCGTCTGTGGCCCGCGCTTCATCAGACGACAGTCCTCGGCCGTACCACTCAACTGGCCAACTAGGCGCAGCCCAACCAGAATCGACGAGTGATTCCAGCCAGACCTTTTTGTTTCCCTGCGGGGGATGGTCTAGCAACCACGATTGGGCTTCTGCTATGGCGGCGTTGTTAGTAGTCATTGTTCGGCGCTTGCCTTAATACCTTCCAGTGTCGCCTCAATCGTTCCTTGAACGGCGGCCTTACGAGCTGCGAGGCCATCCGTATCGAGCTTTGCGAGGGAGGGCGGTAGCGCCATAACATCCCAGATCTCGGTTAATTCGGTACCTACGGAGGTTGGAGCTAGGCGGAAGGTCCAGCGAACGAAGGGGCCGTCATCGGGAGCTGCAACGAATTCAAAACATTCACCGGGATCAGCCACGGTTACCTCAACTGGAACTGACCACTCGAAGGTCTTAATGCGGTTAGTTCCCAGAAAACGTGAACCGACTTCTCCTGGGGTTCCGTGTGTCCATTCGCCGCCGACATTTTCCGTGCTCCATTCTCCCATGCGCCCGAGGTCGCTCACTAAGCCATAGACGTCTTGGGGTGAAGCGTTGATAAGTGTTGAGATTTCAAGGTGCATATCGTGAACAGTCATGACGAAACGCTAGCGCCCTTAAGTGTTCGTTGCCGCGAAACGGAAGCCGGAATATTTGGGCTGGTCGATTGAGACTTGGTTGACGACGGATTCGCGCAAATATTGGTGCAGGTCCTGCCGGTCCAGGGACATCGAGCCGTCTCGTAATGCCTCGACAAGCGACCAACGCAGTTGGTCAAAGGATCCCGGTCGCTGCAGCAAGTCAGCTAGCCGTGCTTCCTCCCTGCGTCGTAGTTCCGGCCCAATAGCGAGCTCGCGATCGACTATGTCGAGGCTGTTGCCTGCAACACGCGCCAAGAAATTAGTGCGACCAGTTGTCGAGGACATGACCTCACCGTGGAGAAAGTCCCGGACGCTGGTCAGAAGCTCATCGACGCGCGGCATGTCTGATGGGCGACTTAAGGGTTCTGGTTCGATCAGCTCTACAGCCCCGGGTATCAGCAAGTTGACGCAATCCACTTGGCACTCTGACGAACGCCTTCCGATAGCAGGGCGCTCAACAGTTGCGTCGGGGCCGTTGCGATACTGATCAGTCATTCCCAAGCATCCAATCGCCCACCAAAAGCTTCCAAATACTTCCCAAAATTTGAGTGCATCGCGATCAACTGCTTTGCCGCTTTCGTCTTCGTAGCCAAAAATTAGGTCGTCAATAATTCCGAATCCGCCCACTTCTAGGTCCCGACGGCCGAACCTCCAGGAGTTGGTGCAGATCCATCCCAAATCGCGGATCGGGTCTCCAATATGTGATGTCTCCCAATCTAAGACCGCCACTAAGCCCTTCTCGTGATCGATCATCAAGTTTCCGTTGCGGAAATCGTTATGCACTAACGCCACGTCATGCTGCTCGGGTAAGTGTTGTCTAAGCCACATGCCCGTGAAATCAATCATCGGCTGCGCTGTGTCCCACTCCCTATAGCGCTCCCAGGTTTGTTCCAGATACTCCTCGGGAGACAGAGTAGGTAAATGGCCCCGCAATCCACTCTGATCAACGTCAATAGCGTGAATCTTGGCCAACTCGCGGCCGCACTGCTCAGCTAATCGTGGCCTTACTTGTTCCAGCTCCGGTGACCGAACGATACGAGCCCCTAGCGTCTCGCCATCAAGCCATTCCATGATGAAGCCTACGCCTACGGCATCTTCTGCCTTCAGGTCGTAGTAGACCTCCGGTTCGGCCACCCCATGAGTCCTTGCTGTTCGCATCAGCAACGATTCCGCCGCCAGCCCTATCGCGCTTACGTTGTCGCGGTCGACCCCACCCGCACCACGCCTCATGCAAAGTCGTTGATCCCCGGCGGCGCTGCGGATGACCAATCGATAGGTCTCCATGCTCGCGCCACCAGAAAGCCGTTCAACGGCCTCGAGCGCCGTGCATCCTGGGATTTCTCGAAGTACAACTTGCTCTAAAGCCTCGAAAAACTCCGGCTGCGACATCGGTACTTCACTCAGCTTCTTGTTGCGATCCGAAAATAGTGGGGGCACCTGCGCGAGACCAATCTGGTGCACCGAGGATTTCTCGGCCATCCACAGTTATCCGTTGGTCCGAACTGCCGCCAATGACCGTGCCGCTCAGATGCCCGGTGACGCCATTCGCGCCGATATGCGCAATCGGGAAGGAATTTACTGCCGAGTAAGTTTGCAGCAGAAGTGGTCTCGGATTCGACGAGTTGTTTGGAACGGATCCGTGAATCATGCAGCAGTTATGAACGGTTACCGATCCTGCAGGTCCGGTCAGCCACTCCATTTTACTCAAATCGATTCCTGCTACGTCTTGTGGGTTCATCGCCCCGCCCCACTCACCAGAGTCGAGGTACTGGTTATACAGCGGACCTTGGTGGCTGCCGGGGAGGACTCCCATGGGTCCCATGAGCTCGTCTACGTCAGCCAAATACACGCCAATGGTCAGAGGTGTGAAATCGGTGTGGGGCCAAAACTGGATGTCTTGGTGCCATTTGATCTCCTCGCCTCCACCAGACCACTTAAAGTTGAGCTTGGAATGGTGATATCGGACCGGACCACCCAAAACGGCACACGCTAATACGGCTCCTGGACCCTCAAGGGCAAAGGCCCGGAAAGCGTCATGGTTATCGACTGGCGAATTGAGCCGCCGGATTCGGGGGCTCTCAGCGGTGTGTGACGGTTCGAGGTCGAGCACCCTATTGGAACTCTCAAGGTCACGGCTCAGTTCCACGAACTCGGCTGCCGCCCGCTGGAGTCCACCTAAGATTTCTTCATCAACGAAGCCCTCAAGATGAAGGTATCCGCGTTGTTGGTAGTGCTTCAGGTCATCCTCAGAGAGCGGGTTCTGGTCCACAGAAGCAAGTGCCACGACCAAATGTTATCTCGGCCATCAATGGTCTGTCCGAATCCCTCTTTCTCCCTTTATGGTTAGGGCATGGCTCAAGAGATAGTCGTCAGTGGTGGCTCCCTGCTGGACCTTCAAGGTGAACGACCGGCCGACTTATTGATAGCTGAAGGATGTATCGCCGACATCGGTAGCCCAGGAGCGTTTTTCGGGCGAGGGATCGAAGTCGATGCATCGGATGCCTTGGTTATGCCAGGTTTCGTCGACATCCAAGTCCATTTCAGAACTCCAGGAGGTGAAGATAGCGAGGATATAGCTTCAGGTGCCGCAGGCGCCGCATTGGGAGGCGTCACTGCATGCCTAATGATGCCCAACACGGTACCAACGATTGACAACCCTGAACTTGTGTCGGAAGTTCTTGCTCTGGGCCGGGACACGCCCTGCGACGTCTACACATCTGCCGCTATCACCGTCGACCGTGCCGGTGAGCGGCTCGTTGATTTTCCTGCGCTCTATGAAGCAGGAGTGCGCGTATTCACCGATGACGGCACCGTTGTCGATAGCGCCGATTTGATGAAGGGAGCCTTGGAGGCCAGTGCGTCATTTCCAGACGTGGTGATTAGCCAACACGCAGAGCACTCAGAAATGGTCGAGGACGGCGTCATCAATCAAGGCGCGGTCGCAGAGCGGTTAGGGCTTAAAGGGAGGCCTTCCGAAGCTGAGGTGGTCATTGTTGAACGGGATATTGCTCTCGCGAGACAAACCGGCGGTCGGTATCACGTACTGCATATGTCGACGGCAGCGGCTAGCGACTTGGTGCGAGATGCCAAGGCAGAGGGCCTTCGCGTAACAGCGGAGGTCACCCCACAACACCTGATCTTGACGGAAGAGGATGTCGAGCGTTTGGGTACGTCCGGCAAAATGAACCCGCCGTTACGGACCATGATCGACGTCGAAGGCCTCAGAACTGCGTTGCTAGATGGCACGATCGATGCCGTAGCGACCGACCATGCTCCGCATTCGCCCCAAAGTAAATCGGTCGGATTACCTGAAGCACCCCCAGGCATGTTAGGAGTTGAGACAATGGCGTCGATTGTCTGGGATGAGTTCGTGGCGCGAGGCCTGATGACCCCACAAAGATTCGTAAACCTCCTCTCGGTTGCGCCGGCGTCAATAGCCGGGATAACGGCACATGGTGGTCCGTTCACCATTGGTGAGGCAGCAAATATCGCTGTCTTTGACCCGGGAGAAAGATGGGTGATCGAGCCGGAAAGGTTGCAAAGTAAGAGCCTCAACACTCCTTGGCCGCAAAAAGAAGTACAGGGGCGAGTCCGACACACCATTTGCAACGGTGCGCTGGTGGTGCACGACGCCACGCTTGTCTGAGTCCTTCACAGGAGCAAGGCGTCGGTTTCTCAACCATTCGGCCTAACTTATGTAGGTGTAGACCAAGAGAGGGTGGCGCCGTGCCATTTAGCTTCGCAAATGTTGATGGGCGAGCATGTCTCGTCGAAGATGATTCCTATTTTGATTTGGAGCGGATTTCGCAGGGCTCCATAAGCGCGGATCCGATGCAAGCCATTGCGCGCAACACCGAATTCCACGAACTCGCCGCATCGTTGGGCTCGCATGAGAGCGACGGGGTCGTCTCCGAGACGAGGTTGCGTGCTCCTGTTCCCAGGCCACGTAACAGCTTTGGCGTCGGACTCAACTATAAGGACCACGCAGAAGAGTCAAAGATGGACTTGCCAAAGGTGCCCGTGGTCTTTACTAAGTACCCCTCATGCATCGCAGGCCCATACGACGCCGTCCTGTTGCGCGGCGACAGTAACGACTACGAGGCTGAGCTGGTCGTGGTGATAGGCCAGACCACGCGCGATGTCGCTTATGATCAGGCATGGTCCCATGTTGCGGGCTTAACGATTGGGCAAGACGTTTCCGATCGAGCGCTTCAATTGGCAGCCAGGCCAGCTCACTTCGGTCTGGGAAAGTCGCGAGATACTTACGGGCCGACCGGTCCGGTGCTTGTCTCACCGGATAACTTCGATGACCCAAATGACCTGTCCATAACCTGTGACATCAACGGGGAACGTCGCCAAGATGCCCGAACCAGCAGTCTGATATTCGATGTGCCTTTTCTAGTCAGCTACCTATCCGAGATTATGACGCTCGAAGCCGGAGACCTTATCTTCACGGGGACCCCCGCCGGAGTGGGCATGCCCGACAAACGCTTCCTGAAGGCCGGAGACGTAATTCGGACGACAGTAGGTGGGATCGGCGCAATGGAAAACACCTGCCAGTAGTTCCTGGCGATGCTTTTACCAAGCGCCCCGTTCTCTAAGGGACTCAAGCTCATCCCAGTCGTATCCGGCCTCAACTAGAACCATCTCGGTGTCTTGCCCAAGTTGGGGAGCTTCGACTCCGTAGCGCGTTGGAGTATCGGACATTTGAATTGGGCAGCCCACCAAATTCACGGTGCCAAATTGAGGGTGATCGATTTCAACGATGTATCCGTTAGCGAAGGATTGTGGATCGGCGGCAACTTGATCATGGGAGCGAACTGGCGAAAATCGCTGTTCCTCAGCACTGAGCCGTTCAACCCATTCATCGGTAGTTCTTTGACTGAAAATCTCGATGAAATCCTTCCGCATCTCTCGTGCGATGTCTTTAGTCACAAAATAAGAGTTATAGGTCGGATGCTCGACCCACTCCGGGCGCTCAATCGCCCTGCACATTCCTTCCCACAAGTGCTCAGGGCATCCCGCCATCGCCAGTGCCCCGTCGGAGGTAGGAAACACACCGTAGAGCGCATGCACCAGAGGGTGTCCACCGTTAGAGCGGCCCGCCAACTCTCCTGTGAGGAAATAATGAGTATATTCGGGCGCCTGCATCCAAATTTGACCGCCAAGGAGGCTCACGTCTACCCGTTGACCTCTACCGGTTCGCTCTCGCGCGTATAGCGCAGCAATTATGCCAGTCTGCAAGTTTTGAGATCCACAATGATCGGCCAGCAGTGAGGCTACGGTCGTTACAGGTTCGCCGTCGTTACCAATGCCGGCGATGACGCCGCCGGCCGCTTCCCCAACTATATCGGCACCCTCGCGCAGGGCATCGGGCCCCGTAGGCCCGAGGAAACTGCCTGCAGCCCAAATTATTCTCGGATTCACGGCTGCGAGGTCTTCATAGCCAAGGCCCCAGCCGTCAAGTGTGCCGGGCTGAAAGTTCGAGAGAACAACGTCGGACGATTCCACCAGTTTGAGGAACGCCTCGCGTCCAGCATCAGTGCGCAGGTCGAGAGTCACTGATCTCTTACCTCGGTTGCATGCCTCCCAGAACACTGAGGTGCCGAGTTCCTCGATAACACCAACATGGCGGCCCATATCACCAACGTCGGGAAGTTCAATCTTTAATACCTCAGCTCCAAGATCATGCAACATGGCTGCAGCTTGAGGCCCCTGGACCAAAGTCGACAAATCCAAGACCCGTATACCGTCTAACGCTCCCGCCATTTCAACCCCTTATGAACTAGAAGATAGGTAACTAAGCGCGGCCGTTATCGAAAACGCTTAGGTCACCGTAGCAACCGAAAGTCTTCAGATGAACCACCTGCGTCCAGAAAGCGATTTGGATGTAGTTCTCTTAACTAATCCCGCAGCGAACCGCGGGCGGGCAAGAGTAACGGGATACCAAGTCCAGAGTTATCTAGAACAAGCCGGTCATCGAGTACAGCATGAACTCCCGGCCGACGTGTCTATGACCTATTCCATGGTCGCTCAAGCAGTCAAAGATCAAAAGCGGGTAATTGCTGTGGGTGGGGACGGCTTCATTCACCATGTCGTTCAGAGCTGTGCGGAAACCGGCGGGACCCTGGGAATTGTCCCTGCAGGAACTGGCAACGACTTCGCCTTTGGGCTGAACTTACCCAAGAGCATCGAACAGGCGACGCAAGCAGCCACAGCACCAGCTGAGCCCTGTGACCTTCTCAAATTTGAGTCTGCAACCGGCGAGGTTCGGTATGGCGCGTCAATAGCCACCTGTGGTTTCTCTGCTGCCGTAAATATTAAGGCGGAATCAATGAAGTGGCCACGGGGTCCACTCAAGTACACCGTGGCAACCTTGATGAAAGTGATGCGCCTTCAAAGGTACAAGTTTCAAGTGCGCGTCGACGGAGAACCTATCAACGGCACCTGTCTGATGATTGCAATTGCGAATACCTGTGCCTTTGGGGGTGGCATGCAGATAGCACCCGAGGCGCGACCCTCATCGGGGTTCGCCGAACTAGTGGTTATCCGAGATACTTCAGCAATAACACTGCTTCGCATGCTCCCCAAGACCTTCAAAGGCGCGCACGTGCACCATCCTGCAGTTGGGATTATCTCCGGTACTCAATTTGAGATCCAAATGACCCATTCCAACTCTTCACAAAATTGCCGGCTTCGGGCTGACGGGGAAGACGTGGGTTCTCTCTCACAAACAGTTACGGTTGTGTCTGGAGGACTGCGGGTTGCCGGCCTTTCAGAAGGCCATTCGCCCGCGAGTGAGGGTAGAGATACCAACGGATGAGTAAAGCAGCTGTCGCCTCGATGTCAGAGGCCGAAACAAAGACCTTTAGCGTATCGATGGTCGTTTCCGGCGTTCGTTGCGGCCTTACGTACGTAATTCTGCCGTTCCTCGCGCCTCTGGTGGGCGTCGGGTCTGGTGTTGGTCCATGGCTTGGTCTCACCCTCGGCCTTGTAGCGATAGCGGCCAACCTTCTAAGCATCAGTCGCTTCTGGAGTGGTGACCGTAAATGGAAATGGCCTATGACGATAATCAACGTCTCAGTTATCGTCCTCCTGTTGCTGCTAGTCGTGGGTGACATACGCGAGCTATTGACATGAGACAGCGCAGCTCATCAACTAATTACCGTGAGCCGGCAACGGGTCACATGGTGGCGCTGTGCATATAGTTCTCGTCGATTCATCTGAAGATCACTTTGTTGCCGAACTTGAGAGTCTGGGCCATAGCTGTAATTCCCTTTCAGCAACAGAGCGCGAAGTTCTCGTCGATAACGTCGCCGATGCCGAGGTAATTATCGTCCGTAGCACGGTGATCTCCGCTGATGCTATTGCGGCGGCACCACACCTTGGCTTGATCGTTCGGGCCGGCGCAGGCACCGACACTATTGACGTCAACGCCGCAAGTGCAGCCGGTATTTATGTGTGTAACGTCCCCGGACAGAACGCTGTCGCTGTGGCTGAGTTGACGATGGGACTCATGATTGCAATCGATCGTCGGATCCCCGCAGCTAACGCTGATTTCGCTGACGGCGTGTGGGACAAGACCGGTTACTCCAATGCACGAGGGCTAAAGGGGCAGGCCCTGGCGATCCTCGGACTTGGAAATATTGGCTTTGAGGTAGCCAGCCGCGCTAAAGGATTCGGCCTTTCCCTTCACGCCCTACAGGCTTCAGACAGAAGCGCAACCGCAACTCAGAGGATCGACGAGTTGGATATTCAGATCCACGAGACTCAGCGAGAGCTTCTGGGCGCTGCGGACATCGTGACCATTCACCTGCCTCTCAACCCTGACACGCAGAACCTCGTCAACACCGATTTCCTAAGCCTTATGCAGCCTGGAGCGATGTTGATCAATACCTCTCGAGGAGCTCTTGTAAACGAACAGGACCTCCTGAAAGCGATGAACGAGCGTGGTATCCGTGTTGGCTTAGACGTCTATACATCGGAGCCCAAAAGTGGCACCGCGCAATGGACATCGCCCTTTAGTGGTCACACTAATTTTGTGGGAACCCACCACATTGGAGCCTCGACCGCCCAAGCTCAGAATGCAATAGAAAATGGTGTTTTGCAGACCATTAAAGAATACGAACTTGGCCTTCCTCCCAACTGCGTCAACATCGCTAGCCGGCCGTTAGGGGAGTGCGCCTTAGCTGTACGCCATCGCGACGAGGTCGGCGTCCTGGCAGGGGTCCTCGCTTGTCTACGCAGCGCCGGCATCAACGTGCAGCAAATGCGCAACGAAATTTTTGACGGTTCCGGAACATCGGCCGCCATGGCTACCATTCGAGTCTCGCAAACACCTACGGCTTCGACTCTAGAGACCCTAGAGAACCTCGATCACGTCCTGCGCATAGATGTGTTGGGCGCCGAATAATTTGCACCACTTCTAGCCTCAGGCCCGGGCGATAGCCCGTTCTCGCCACACAACGGTGCTCTGCACTTGATTAAACGTAAAGATATGCAGTCCTTCAACTCCGAGCGCCTTAAGGTCCGAATTGAGAGGCCTTAGGAGTTTGTCTGGGTCGTAGCCACCTGGGGCAAACATCCGAGTTAAGGTAGCTCGATTTTTCTTTAGGAAGCGCAGGGAGGCTCCAACGCCAAGCCTTGCACCGACCGACAACAACTTCGCCCGCTCAACCGCGCCCGGAATACCTAAATGAACTGGTAAGCCAAAACCCTGGCTCCGTTCGTCAGTCAACCAACTACGAATGGTGTTCGGGTCAAAACACATTTGGGTGGCGGCGTGTCCTTCGATGCCACTGAGGGTTAGAAGCGCTTCCTTCTTGTGGAGACTTTCAGAGAGGACTTGTGAGTCGATGAAAGAGTGCCCGTCAGGGTAGGCGGTGACCCCAATGTGGGTCAGTCCATGATCCAACTCGAGAATCGTTTCAAGCGCCTGTATCGAATCGGTAAACGGTCCGAATGGATCCGGCGCGTCACCGCCGACAAGAAAAATCTCGGACGCCCCGATATCAGGCAACTGTTCAATTAATGAACGAAGTTGGTCTCGGCTCTTGATCATTCGGGCAGCTAAATGAGGAACTGGTTTCATCCCCAATTGGCACAACTCACGGCTCAGCGACCACGTGTCCTCAAGGGTCTTCGCAGGAGACGCAGTCACGGACACCTCAGTATCGGTGGGCAGAAAGGGAAGTTGAGATGAAAGATTCTTTAGCGGGATGACCTCAAAGCGTGCTCGCTCTAGTAGTGCACGGCGGTGGACCTTGTCACCCGGCACTTCCTTACCTCGGAAAATCGACATTGCAGTCCTTTAGCTCAAACCGACGATGTTCCCATCGGCATCGATATCAATGTGATGGGCTGCGGGTGTCTTCCCTAGTCCGGGCATAGTCCTCATATCTCCGCAAATCGGGTAGACAAAGCCGGCACCCACAGACGCCCGCACTTCGCGCACGGGCAGAGTCCATCCCGTGGGCGCACCCAGAAGCTTCGGGTCAGAAGAAATCGAGAGATGCGTCTTTGCGATACAGACCGGTAGATGGCCGAAACCGTTTCCTTCGTAGCTGTCGAGCTGCTTATTTGCTTGAACGCTGAAGGAGACGTCCTTCGCACCGTAGACGCGCTGAGCAACCGTCGTAATCTTGTCGCGTAACGAAAGGGCGTCGTCGTAGAGGGGCGAAAACGAACTGGGCTCTGAAGCGGCCTCCTCAACGGCCTCTGCGAGACTCGCTGCGCCACGCCCTCCGTCTGCGAAATGTGTGCACCTCGCGGCTCGAGCGCCATATTCCTCAGCTATCTCAGCTATCGCCTGAAGGTCGCGTTCTTTATCGTCCGGAAACGTGTTGATTGCGACCACTGGAGTAACGCCATGGATCTGCATATTCTCTAGTTGCTTCCGTAAGTTTGCGCCACCAGCGTGCACCTCATCGGGATTTTCCTCTAGGAGCGCTTCGGGAAGCGGGCGTCCAGCCACAATTTTGTGATTACCAGAATGCGCTTTCAGTCCTCTCACTGTGGCGACAAGAACAGCAGCGTCTGGACTCAAGCCGGAGTACCGACATTTGATGTTGAAAAATCGCTCAGCGCCCATATCGGCTCCGAAGCCCGCTTCAGTTAAAAGAAAGTCGCCAGTCTTGATGCCGATCTGATCAGCAACAATCGATGAGTTACCCGTCGCTATGTTTCCAAATGGTCCCGTGTGAACTAGTGCAGGAGTTCCCTCGAGGGTCTGCATGAGGTTGGGTTTAATCGCCTCCTTCAAGATGACTGTCATGGCACCAGCAACACCCAAATCTTCGGCCGTTATCGGTGTGTTGCCCTTGGTGTAACCAACAACAATGCTGCCCATTTTTTGTCGAAGATCCTGAAGCGATGTCGCTAGCGCCAACGCAGCCATTACCTCGGAGGCAGCGGTTATATCAAAACCGCTTTCGCGAGGGATGCCGTCGAGACGCCCTCCGAGCCCAAGAGTCACGTTTCGTAGGGCACGGTCATTGATGTCAACTACGCGTCGCCATGTGATGTTGTGCAGATCAAGGTCGAGTTGATTCCCGTGGAAAAGGTGGGCATCCAACACAGCGGAGCACATGTTGTGGGCGGCCGTGACCGCATGCATATCGCCGGTTAGATGGAGGTTAAATAGTTCCATCGGGACGACCTGGCTGTAGCCGCCTCCAGCGGCGCCACCTTTTATGCCGAAAGTGGGCCCCATTGAAGGCTGACGGATGGCAATAGTTGCTGATCTCCCGATGTGTTTAAAAGCTTGCCCTAAACCGACGGTTGTGGTGGTTTTCCCCTCGCCGAGTGGCGTCGGAGTAATGGCAGACACCACAACGTATTTGGCGCTCGGCCGTTGAGCCAGGTCCTCCATTGCTTCAAGCTGGATTTTCGCGGTGCCGGTTCCGTAGAGCTCCAAATTCTCCAATGGAATACCCGCTGAAGACGCCACTTCGGTTAGAGGCCGCAACTGGGCCTGGCTAGCGATTTCCAGATCGCTTGGTATCGACATGTGTCACCTTTCCAATGGGCGTAACCGATTCAGACGTGAGGAGAACCGCTCATTAGACAGTCTGCCACTAGATCGGATAATGTTTCACATTTCGGAACAGTTCCAGCATACAGAATAGAGTCTGAAGGCCTTCGGGCCGTCAAAGGCCCTCATGGCGCCCTTCGTGTTACCTAAGGTTCGCCGTTAAGGGCTAGCCTCCCACTACTGCTTTGCGTAATCAAAGGATTGAGAGTGAGCGAATTCCCGTCCCATGCTCGTTGCGTTGTTATAGGTGCCGGCATTGTCGGCA
>PBOM01000050.1 GCA_002724355.1 Actinomycetota bacterium
ATAGATTTCTCCATTGAAGCAACCTCGACAGATGGCCGATCCAAACGAGTCGCGCATTCAATTGAGGTCCTTTTGTATGAACATGAGGTGGCACGCTTTAGGCATCTCAACCCCGCCGATCTGCAAGGAACAGCCACTGACGATTACGCCGTCTTCAATTTTGGTTTCGAAACTGTTTTCGTGAACGAGCGCTACAGCGACACCTATTGCTACCCGACTGTCGATAATTGCAACGAACTAGATGGGTCGTTTACTGCTGACGCACACAACATGATGGCCGGCGACTTCAACGGCGATGGCCACCAGGACTTAGTAGTGGGTTGGGTCATCTTTCCCCACACAATGGCCAAAAATGAGCGAAGCACAGTGAGGGTGTACCTGAACGATGGAACCGGCCGGCTCCTAGCAGACCCGACAATTTATTCCGCGGGACAGCCTCCTGAACGCAACATGGCCTACCGCCTTGTTGTTGACGACTTCAACCAGGACGGTGTCGACGATATCTTCGCCGGGTCACAAGGTTTGCTAAGGCTCCTTCCAACCGGAGAGAGAATCAATGACATGGACCCGCATATTTTGCTGTTGTCTCGTGACGGCAAACTTTTCGATGCTTCAGACAGCATCGACTACCGCGGCACCAGATTTTTCGCTCACGATGCTTCATCGGGAGACATAAACGGTGACGGATTCCCAGACGTCCTAGCAGCGCGCACCCTGTTTTTGAACGAAAGTGGGGCAGGGTTTGTGAATTCAATCGAAAAGTTGCCCGAGGAGATGCGTCGCACTGATCACTATGTGATGTCATCCCTCCTCGCAGATTTCAACGGCGATGGCTTAGCTGATCCAGTTCTCTTTTGGGGCGACGAAATAGATGCTTTGGATCCTTGGCCCGCCCAAATAGCTCTTAGCGACACGCAAAAGCCCAGTGCTGAATGGTCAGTCCAGAGTCTCCCAACGGGACCATTCGGACTCGGAAGCACCAAATTCAACCATGCAGCCCCCGCAGACATCGATGGCGACGGAGACCTAGACATTGTCATTGGGACGACGAGATCAGGGAACCTCTACTACGTAGGGCGCTTCATCCAGATCCTCCGCAACGACGGCTCAGGAAATTTCACCGACATCAGCGAAGAGGCGATGGGCGACCAGCCGAGGGCATTGAACTACGAAGACCCAGAAGTCGAGGCGCCGTGCACCGTATGGGGAGAAGGTCAAGTAGTTCTGCTTGATATAGATAACGACGGTGATGTCGACATTACGGACCGAACACACGGCGGCGCGAACGGTGCCAAAGATGCATGCCCCGGCATAGAGGTTTATTTGAACGACGGAAACGGCAGTTTTTCTCGCGATGAATCAACTCAGTTAGCTTGGGCTCAGCAGTACCAAATTCCCGGTTTTGTAGCTTTGGCGCCGACGAAACATGAAATTGGTAACGCCATTCCAATAGATCTTGACGGACGCTTTGGAATTGATTACGTCGCCCAGATACGTTCGCCCTGGGGCGGAATATACGCGTTCCTATATCAGGTGATGTCCGTGAAGTAACCAGACACAGGTCATCAGGACGATAACGCTTCGGTTATCTCAGAAAGAAGCAGTCGTCGCTCCATACATCTGATCCTTGGTCTCCTCACGCAAAAATTCAAGCTCTTCTGTGAGAGCCTTCCGACCAGCTTCAGCTTCGGGATCCTCAGGAAAATAAGACAACTCAGACGCAGGGTCACCTGCAACTCGGGTTCCAATCAGATAGCGCGGCTTGCTGTAGTCATAAGGGCGCGCCCGATGAAGAGCGCGTCTGTTGTCCCAAAGCAAGGTGTCGCCGACGGTCCAATTATGGCTGTACACGCGGGAGTCATCACTCACTACATGATCGATGAGGGACTTAATTAGTTTCCGGCTCTCTTCACGGCTAAGCCCTGGAATCCCAAAAGCGTGTCGTCCGACAAACAAATTAGGTTTCCCCGTCTCAGGATGGACCTTCACCAAAGGGCGCAGATACGCCTCACCGTGGTACACCTCGCCGTACAAGCCCTCGCCGTTCGTATCTGGAAAGTCTCCCAGGTCATTTGCTTGGGAAAAGTTCGTGGAATGGAAAGCACTCAGACCCGATATCAGCTCTTTCGTTTGTTCGTCGAGACTCTCGTATCCTGATCGCAGATCCGCTAGCTCAGTTTGGCCGCCCTCTTCAGGAACTACGACTGCTGACAGCATCGCGACCTTGCTCGCGATTGGCTTATACGTCGAGTCTGTGTGCCAGGCTTCGTTCCCAACGTTCGTTCGCATCAACTGGGACTGAAGGTCATAAATTTTTCCGAAAGTCCCGTCCTCATGCTTCTTTTGGTTAGCCATTGGAGCCCCACCAAACTCAAGTTCTCCGAAACGGCGACCGAACTCAATGCTTTCGTCCTCGTTGATGTGCTGGTCGGGAAAAAGTAAGAATCCATGCTCCAAAAACGCCGAATGCAGCTGACCAAACTCCTCATCACTCAGATTCTTGAGATCGAGTCCGGTTGCGATCGCACCAAACTTTTTGTCCACCATCGGAGTGATCTCTATATCGCCCATGATCTTTCCCCCACGTCCTACTGCACTACAGGCTAGTCACTGACACAGATGTAAGAGCGGAGGCAATGCGCAAGCGCCTATGAGCAACTTAATTCGACCGAACCGTGAGTCCCCACCGAGAACTTGACTTGATCGCCAGCTTCGGGGAAATAGGTGATTACGGTGCTGCCCGTCATGACAAACTCGCCTGCCTGCAAGGACCGACCTCTAGCGTTCAGATGGTTAGCGAGCCACGCAACAGCTTCAAAAGGGTGTCCCAGTGCATCTCCGGTTCGACCTGAGCCCAAGGTCTCACCATTGACCTCCAAAAGGGTAGGTGTTTCAACGAGGTCGAGAGCACTCCAGTTGGGTAAGGGGGATCCCATAACGACGCCAGCATTCCATGCGTTTTCAGACACGGAATCGAACGGATTCAAATTGTCGTAGTCAGCGTCCCGGTCTTCGATGAGTTCGAATGACGGATAGCACGCGCCTACTGCGGGAGCGATGTTGTCCCGGGTGTAAAGAGCACCGTCTCCTGGTAGGTCATCACTCAGTTCCACCGCAATTTCGCACTCCAGACCTAGATGACGGTGATCGCCAAGAGATACTTGAAACGGAGAGGGGTGAACTTTGCTGGAGAAAACCGCGCCTGCTAGCGGATGATCGACGCCGCAGAACTCTTGCATCGCTTTGCTGGTAAGGGCAACCTTCCAACCAACAACCTTCTCTCCTCGTTGGAGCATGATGTCAACGAATGTGTCCTGTATGAGATATGCGTTGTCAAGTGTTGGCTCCGCAACCTGATGCGCCATGGTGTGGTGCTTTTCTTTAGCTTCGAGCTCGTTTATGAACGCACTCGCAATCTCTACCCGCTGCTGTTCATCCATGAGTTTCCTTCCTTTGAGTTTGGTTTTCCGTCGAACTTTTGACCTGCGTTGGTCGAAGTGTTCAGTACAAAGCATCCACGGCTGCCAGGTCAGCAATCTTGTCTCCGTCGTAGCCCAACATTTCGCTCAGCACTTCGAAAGTGTGTTCACCAATNGGTGGGCCTCCCCACAACACATCCGAAGGAGTTCGACTTAGTTGGTAATGAGAACCTTCTACCACTGTCTCACCGGCGTGTGCCTGGGGCACCCGACGAAAGTGATTTCGGTGGGCCAATTGTGGATCAGCCACAGCATCAATGGAGTCAGATACAACATGTGCAGCGATGCCGTGGTTCTGAAGTAGTTGTTGAAGCTCGAATCGATCCTGTTGAGCAGTCCACTCAGCGATAGCNGAATCATCTAGATTTTCTGACCCTACGAGGAGAGCTANATTGTTCTCAGCTGTCTGATCCTGGCACACGATGGCGATCCACCGGTCTTCACCTTCCACCGGGTAAACACCGTGCACATTGTGTCGCTCGCTCCAGTTAGCAGACCGGGTTGCAGTCCTAGCGTTGATTTCTTGATCTAGTAATGCTGGACCTAGAAGATGAAGGGCAGACTCGTGTTGGCTGAGATCTATATAGGAACCTTCACCGGTTCGACGTCGATGATCGAGTGCCGCCATCAAGGCTGTCACTATGAAGCGCGGAGCGGTGTAGTCGGTGTATGCGAGGAATGGTCCCGAAGGGGGCCTGTCAGGCCACCCAGTGATCTCATAAAAGCCACTTAGGGCACCAGCTAGGTTCCCGAAACCGGGGTACATGTTCATCGGTCCGGTTTGTCCCATTAGACAGCTCGACAACATAACAATCTCAGGTTTGCGTGCCTTAATCGATTCGTAGTCGAAGCCCCAATTGGCCATGGCCTTCGGGGTGAATGCCTCAATTACAACGTCGGCCCATTCAATTAAGTCCCACACGACAGTCCTGGCTTCGTCAACAGATAAGTCCAGGCTCATCATGTGCTTTCCCGCGTTCGCCGAGTGATATTGGGCGGTGTTATTGGGATGTGTTTCGTCATTGAGGAAAGGTCCTGCGTTTCGAATTACGTCAATTCGGCCTTCGGATTCAATTCGTACGACGGTTGCTCCGTGGTCAGCAAGATTCCGTGTCGCCATTGGGGCAGCAATAGCCCACGTGAAGTCCAAGACTTTGATTCCTTCTAATGGTTTACGTGTAGGAGCCGGTTCAGCCAACACAGGAGCGACCGGCGTACGTTCGAGGTCAGCTAGTAATTCGTCGGTGTTTTGTCCCAACTTGGGGGGAGCGTCAAGATCTCGGAGAGGGACGCTGGCTTTAGCGAAACGTCCCGGAAATTTGTGCCCCACTGCAGGGACATGTTCGAAGAACTCGCGGGCCTCAAGATGCTCAGATTCGACAATATCTTTCGTTGTTGCAACTGGAGCAATGAGGAGTCTTCGCTCGTGATTTCCAGCCATTAACTGTGCCTTTGTCTTTGTTGCAGTGAACTCGGCAATAGCGTCTTGCGCCCGGTAGAGGTCTTCCGGATCTGCTTGACCCGAGTAGATCATCGTGAAGAAATCGACCCAATTTTGGTCTCTCGTTGACTCGTCACAGAAGCCTTCCTCGTGGACCCAGTTCATTAACCGCTGACTGTAAGGCCCCAGCATTTCGCCGAACATGAAGGTGATTGACACAAACCCGTCCGCCGCCGGGTACACAGTCCTAATCACATACTCGCCGGCTTTAATTCCACCCCCTGCTCGCGCCACAGGGGCAGCGCCGACAGCGCTAGTCATCAGCATTGTCTGAGTGCATTGCGTAACCGCCTGTTGAGCGGAAACATCAATGTGCTGCCCCCAGCCCGACTCGCTTCTCTCGAATAAGGCGATTGCCGTAGCTTCGGCTGCCTCCAAAGCACCGTGTAGCCATCCTTGAGGAACGGCACCTACCTGAATGGGAGACCTGTCAGGATCTCCAGTGAGGCCAAGTTGACCGCCGCTAGCTAACAGAGTCAGATCAGTCGCACACCAATCACTCTTCGGACCGGTCCCACCGAACGCAGAGATGCTGACAGTGATGAGCGAAGGATTAGTTGCGCGCAATTGCGAAAGGTCTAGTCCCTCAAATACTTCGCAGTCGATGATGACATCTGCAGTAACAGCTAGCTGCTCAATCTCTGCGACGCCACCAACGACAGATTTCTTGCCACGGTTCCACGCCCAGTGAGTCAAGGACTTCTCAATATCGACAACGTCATTAACAAAAGGACCCAAATGACGTGCACTATTTCCCTCGGGGGGTTCTACAGCAATGACCTCAGCCCCTAGCTGGGCTAACAGTAGACCGGCCAAATTAGAACGTTCATCAGTGAGATCTAAGATTCGATACGACGAAAGCATGACCGTCATTCTGCCCTCTGTATCGAGTCGACGTGAGATGATATGGAATCAGTCGGTGAAAGTAGCCCAGAGTGGAACCAGACGAGAACCGATTAGAGATGCTGCGAGAATCGATACGACTCTCTAACGAAATTCTTGCCAACGCTAATCAGCCGGCGCAGCAATCCCTCGAACCAGCTATTGAAGCCAAACTATTACATGCTCGCGATTGGCGAATGCGTTACCTCGCACACCTAGAGCAAGAGGGTCAACCACTCCAGCTAGGCGATGAATGGTCAATGCACCACGGGCACGACCTAGCAGTTGAATGGGGATATGAGAGCTGGGACGAAAACCGGATCGGGCTGCGATGCAGAAGCTGCGACGACTGGATACAGCTTTACGACGTCGAACCGTCAAGCTCGTCACAACCTCCCATTGTTGAGCTCTACCTCGAACATGAGACCCACACAGTCATTTCCTGGCGGCGTGGCAGCAACGCAGGAATCGAGTGTGTTACGTGCGGAGCAGTTAACGAAGATGGATTCCCACTATTAGAGGCGTCAGTGAGCGAATGGTTCGACAGGGTGTGGAACGGATAGCACAGAAATTTCAGTTTGAAATGGTGCGCCGGGTGGGACTCGAACCCACACGTCGTGAGACACCGGCACCTAAAGCCGGCGCGTCTGCCAGTTCCGCCACCGGCGCCCTCCCACAACCTATCGGGCCGACGCGCTGACTATTCATGTCGCACCGCTGCTTTCCGGAAAGTTCGACCACATTCCGTTGAGTAATTCGCCAAACCCCGTCCCGACCAAGCCAACTGTTCCTCCACACGCCAAGTTGTAGGGTCTGAACAAGCACGCAAATACGTGCAAGAGAGTCAGGGCTCGTTATGAAGGTCACCAGAATTTTCACCGGAGACGATGGACGTTCACATTTCGAAGACCTCGAAATTCCAAGTGCCAATCTCGGTCCACCGCTCGGCATCATCAGTGACTCTTTAGTAAGCCACTCAACTTTTTTCCGATTTGCTGGCGCGGAAGGCGAAGAAGATGTGTACGACTATCACTGCGCCCCACAACGACAATTTGTGATCCACCTCAAAGGCGCGGTTGAAATCGAAACTGGCGACGGGACGACACGTCAATTTGGAGTGGGTGACGTGTTGTTGGCAGACGACACCACGGGTGAAGGTCATATCAGTAGGGGAATAGACACCCCAAGAGAACAGGTATTTATAGTGCTATCTGATGATTTCGATCTCTCGCAGTGGCGAACCTGACATGCAGAGGCCGAACATAGCTAAGGTCATTTTGGGTAGGGGGGCGAAATGTTGCGGTTAACTTTCTTGATGCGCCGAAAACAAAGCTTGTCACGTGAGGAGATGCAGCGATATTGGCTCGAAAAACACGCGCCGATTGTCGCCGGACATTCGCAAGCTTTGGGAGTTCTCCGCTATGTGCAAGCCCATACCACCGAAGACGACCACAGCCGATTGACAGGTCGACGAGGGGATATGGAGGAGCCTTACGACGGAGTTGCTGAAGTTTGGTGGGAGTCCAGAGAAGCCATGTTTGCGGCAACACGTTCGGACGAAGGACGCAATGTAGATCGAATTCTTCGAGAAGACGAAGAACACTTTTTGGACCTAAAGAAGTCGGTGGCTTGGTTCAACTACGAATACCCGCAGGTGAACCCAACACCAGAAAACATTGTTGCGACAGAGCGTTCGAGCCTCGTCAAGCTCTATTTCCCGCTGCGTCAGCTTGATTCTCTATCTGTGGAGGATGCCCAGTGGTACTGGCGCACTCATCACGGACCGGTAATCCGCCGCCAGGCTCACGGATCAGGCATTATCCGATATCAACAAGTTCATCGAGATGAGCCGGAACT
>PBOM01000051.1 GCA_002724355.1 Actinomycetota bacterium
GTTAATTGTCGAATGTGGTGACGCCCGCGAGGTGCATCACATGGCGCTACTACTCGGCTATGGGGCTGGTGCGATCAACCCGTATCTCGCAATCGAATCGATCGAAGATCTCATCGAAGAGGGCGCGATCACAGAAGTTGACAGCAAAACAGCGGTGCGGAACTACATCAAAGCTTGTTCTAAGGGCGTGCTCAAAATCATGTCCAAGATGGGTATCTCTACTGTTGCTAGTTACACCGGTGCTCAAGTATTTGAATGTGTAGGCCTTTCGAATGAGGTCATTGACGACTATTTCACCGACACAACCTCGAAGTTGGGGGGCGTTGACCTCAACGTTCTTGCCGAAGAGGTTGCGCTGAGGCACCGTTTCGCGTATCTCGACAACCCTGAAGAAGTAGCCCATCGAGATCTGTGGGCTGGCGGTGAGTACCAGTGGAGGCGGGAAGGCGAGTTCCACTTGTTCAATCCCGAAACCGTGTACCGCCTGCAACATTCAACGCGCACCGGCCAGTACGAACTTTTTAAGGAGTACACCGAACTTGTTGACTCACAGTCAGAAGAACTAGCGACACTTAGAGGGCTGTTTACGTTAACTCCTAACGACGAAGGCCCAATCTCTATCGACGAGGTTGAGCCTGTTAGCGAAATCGTGAAACGCTTTTCGACTGGTGCTATGAGCTACGGCTCTATCTCTGCTGAGGCGCACGAAACACTCGCCATCGCTATGAACCGTTTAGGCGCGAAGTCCAACACCGGTGAAGGCGGAGAGGACCCAGAACGGTTTACCCCAGACACGAACGGCGACTCCCGGAGGTCAGCCATCAAACAAGTGGCGTCTGGCCGTTTCGGGGTGACCTCTGAGTACTTGGTGAATTCTGATGACATTCAGATCAAAATGGCTCAAGGAGCGAAACCAGGTGAAGGTGGACAGCTCCCAGGCCCCAAGGTATGGCCATGGATAGCTAAGACCCGGCACTCCACTCCTGGAGTTGGACTGATTTCTCCCCCACCCCACCACGACATCTACTCCATCGAAGACTTAAAACAACTCATTCACGATTTAAAGAACTCAAACCCTGATGCGCGTATCCACGTCAAACTCGTTGCCGAAGTAGGCGTCGGAACCGTCGCAGCTGGTGTCTCCAAAGCAAAAGCTGATGTGGTGCTGATCTCAGGTCACGACGGCGGAACCGGCGCCTCGCCACTCACCTCACTGAAACACGCTGGTGGACCATGGGAATTGGGTTTAGCTGAAACTCAACAAACATTGTTGATCAACGGACTACGCGACCGAATCGTTGTACAAACCGACGGCCAACTAAAAACTGGTCGAGATGTCATCGTTGCAGCCCTTCTCGGTGCAGAAGAATTCGGTTTCGCGACTGCCCCCCTAGTTGTTTCTGGGTGCGTAATGATGCGCGTCTGCCATCTCGACACCTGCCCGGTTGGTGTCGCTACTCAAAACAAAGAACTCAGAGCCCGCTACAACGGCAAAGCAGAGTTCGTTGTTAATTTCTTTGAGTACATAGCTCAAGAAGTCAGAGAGTATTTAGCTGAGCTTGGTTTCCGATCAATTGAAGAAGCAATCGGCAGAGTTGATTGTCTCGACGTTGACCGCGCAGTCAATCACTGGAAAGCAGATGGTCTTGACCTAACACCAATTCTTCACGTGCCAACTTCTCCTTGGGAACAAGACCGTTTCTGCTCCCAAGAACAAGACCACGGGTTAGACAAAGCACTAGATCAAGAACTGATCCAGCAAGCCCAACCAGCGCTAAGCGACGGCACCCCTGTCCGCATCGAAATACCTGTTTCAAACGTCAATCGCACTGTCGGAACGTTGCTCGGCCATCACCTCACTAAGAACCACGGCGGCGAAGGGCTACCCGACAACACAATCGACATCAACATGGCGGGCTCCGCTGGTCAAAGTTTTGGTGCCTTTGTACCTAAAGGCATCACGTTGCGTCTCTCAGGAGACGCTAACGACTATTTGGGTAAAGGCCTTTCAGGTGGCCGCATCACACTGCAACCGCCAAGCAACGCTTCACCAAATTTCGTTGCTGAAGAAAACGTCATCGCCGGAAACGTCATCTTGTACGGGGCAACCTCAGGCGAGGTGTACATCCGAGGCATAGTCGGTGAACGTTTCTGCGTTCGGAACTCAGGTGCAACAGCTGTCGTGGAGGGAATCGGCGACCACGGATGCGAGTACATGACCGGAGGCACCGTCGTCATTTTGGGCGCTACTGGAAGAAACTTCGGTGCCGGAATGTCAGGTGGCGTGGCATTTGTTTACGACCCGGACGACGAGTTCCACCGCAACCTCAACACCGAGATGGTGGACTTAGAAAGTTCGTTGTCTGAAGAAGACGCAGACGCTCTTCGAGACATCATTCGACGTCATCTTGAAGAGACAAACTCAGCTGTTGCTGCAACCGTTCTGGATCGTTGGCACCAACATGTCCGCTCATTTAAGAAAGTGATGCCAAAGGACTANCGNNGAGTGCTCGATGCGATCGCTACAGCTGAAGANCACGGNCACAACGTTGAAGAAGCCGTAATGGCAGCGGCNAAGGGGTGAGGGAAANTGGCTGACATTNGAGGATTTCTCAAACATTCNCGGCAAACCCCGACNCGCAGACCTGTCCCCGTTCGCCTACTTGACTGGAACGAGGTCTACGAAGACTTCGATCAAGCAGATCTNAAAGATCAAGCAAGTAGGTGCATGGACTGCGGAATTCCGTTCTGCAACAGTGGCTGCCCTCTGGGGAACATCATTCCNGATTGGAACGATCTCGTTTACAAAGACCGNTGGAAAGAAGCAATTGACCGGCTNCANGCAACGAACAACTTCCCNGAGTTCACTGGACGCCTNTGCCCCGCNCCNTGCGAAGGGGCATGCGTCTTGGGNATCAACCAGGACCCGGTCGCTATCAAACAGGTTGAAGTAACCATCATCGACCACGCATTNGAGATGGGTTGGGTCACTCCNGTAANNCCAAGTGTTCTTTCCGGCAAGTCTGTTGCAGTGGTTGGTAGCGGTCCGGCAGGTCTCGCAGCCGCACAACAACTGACACGCGCCGGGCATTCNGTGGTCGTCTTTGAACGCGCTGACCGAATCGGTGGCCTCCTGAGATACGGCATCCCTGAATTCAAAATGGAGAAACGGCANATAGATCGCCGTATCGAACANATGGANCTCGAGGGCACAGAGTTTCGAACAGGANTCGANGTAGGCGTAGATATCACCAGTAGCGAACTGCAAGAGCAGTTCGATGCGGTTGTATTGGCTGGCGGCGCAACNCAATGGCGCGACCTTCCAATAGANGGCAGAGANTTAAACGGCATCTACCAGGCTATGGAGTATCTCCCNTGGGCTAANCGAGCCCAACACGGAGACATGGGTGTTGAAGAGGTTCCCATTTCCGCCGCAGGTAAGAAAGTTGTNATTATCGGCGGGGGTGACACNGGAGCGGACTGCCTTGGNACTGCNCATAGACAAGGCGCNAGNTCAGTTCATCAATTCGANATAATGGCACGNCCTCCTGAGGAACGTTCNGATGGGAATCCNTGGCCAACGTTCCCGATGACCTTCAAAACAACNTCCGCTCANGAAGAAGGCGGAGAACGGNTCTANTCNGTCAATACCGAAAAATTTGTGGGAGATGANGACGGAAACGTTCGNGCNCTCGCCGCACACGAAGTCGAATTCAAAGACGGTCGTTTCGAGAAGGTCCCNGGTTCAGATTTNGAACTCGAAGCAGATGCGGTNTTNCTAGCGATGGGCTTCACNGGACCCGANAAGGGCGATCTCTTAACTCAATTNGGGGTAGANCTCGACGAGAGATCCAATGTNGCTCGCGACAGCGACTTCTCAACCAATGTTGACGGGGTCTGGGTGTGCGGCGACATGGGCCGAGGGCAAAGCCTCATCGTTTGGGCTATCGCTGAAGGTCGTTCTTGTGCTGCTTCGGTGGACGCTTTCTTGACTGGTTCCACAGCGCTCATGTCTCCGGTGGCACCCACTGATCGGCCATTGAACTAGCGTCGCTGTTTCCCAACGGATTGTTCTATCGGGCTACCGCACGTCCATCTTCTAGGTACTGNTCCAATTTGACTAATGCGGCCGGTGTCGCTTCCATGATGCGCGCTACAAGCTCCTGTTGGCTGGAGTCTCGTACCTTGTCTCTCTTTGCTCGACTAAACCCGTCTAGCCGAGCATTCGACAGCCACTGTTTGAGATCGGGGTCAGAATTCCATCGAATCGAGTTCAAGGCGTTGTCTCTCGTTGTTCGCATCCAGTCCAAAGTGTNATTGGGGTGTGGCACAACTGTGCATATCTCGTTCTTTGTTGCATCATCGTCGTAANTCGCCTCAACGTGGGCAATGAATGCTGCGCTAAATACCTGTTGGCAGGTTCTCACCGTCTGCAATGTCAGATGGTCCGGCTCGAAAATGGGTCGTATGGGTCGGTTCGCTAACCCGTCTGCTGTGCAGTCGACATGAACTGTGTCACGACTAGTCGGAATTTGCCCATGGTCAAGGTCGATGTGATCTGTGCCGATTTGTTGGACCCTGCCCATACGAACCACATTGCGAATCCGGCGCAGTTCGTCTAACTCGGCGACNGTAACAGTGCAGCATCGGTACATCGTTGGGCGAACCGAATGGTCGAANTGCAGCAACGCGCCCTNTTGCACCAATTCNTCAAACATCTGATCTGCATCAACGGACGCNGCCACGATCTCCATCGTCTCGACCTGACGAAGGAGAGCCTGCTCCGCGAATTCGTCTCCCGGCTGAATGGACGCCCGATCCAACATCCACTGATCTCGCGGTACGACCCACCTAATGGCATCTGGATCGACGCTGTTGTCGAGCAGCCAAAGACACGAATCAATAGCGGTCTTCCCTCCGCCTACAACCACATACCCCTCCGGGGTGTCCTCAATGTCTGGCAGCCCATTCGGGGGTATACATGTGACTCCTTCAGCCACCTCGTAACTGGGGGCCGTGACCGACGGAACCGTCACATTCATGTACGTAGCATCAACTGTCTTTGCGGCTTCGATGCGTGTTTCAACTCCAGATACCAAATTCCTAACGGTTCCATTGCCAACGTATTCACACATGGGGAGGTAGTTCACCCTTCCTGTAGGCAGGAACTGCTGGTTCATAACCTGATCGAAATAGGTGACCACCTCAGTACCGGACGCCAGTTCGTACAGCCCGGCGTTCAAACCAACCAAATCCTTCTGGTTCGTTCCCAACGCTCGCGAATTCACACCATAAAACGAAGACGGCTGGTGCAGCCGCACGAACGGATATGAGTCATTCCAGTGACCACCAGGGCGACCGTGACGGTCAACAATGGTGACCGTAGCTTCGGTTTCATTCATGAGCACATCNGTNAATGCCATGCCCATCGCGCCGGCCCCTACAACCAGATAGTCGCTAANGCCGTTCATACNCATGAGAACTANCCCTGAATNTCNGGACCAGCGGCCTCTATCTCAAACTTCACNATGCATCTCTGATCTTCGGTCATTGCTCTGCGGTAATCGTCCCAATCGGGGTGCTCCCCACTCAGCGTCCGGTAATAGTNNANCAGAAGGTCCATNGCGTCGGGCAGACTCACNATGTCTGNNCGACACTGCAACTGCACCCATCGACCAAGCCACTTGTCNGGAAACACNCANANCCAAGACACNGGNTCTCTACGAAGATTCCAGGTCTTAATTGCTGTCTCTCGGGTACTCATAATGATNTCGTTATCAACNACAGCGAGAGTCACAGGGGACATCTGAGGGGAACCGTCTCGGCGTCGAGTCGCCAAAACNGCTCGGGAATTATCGCGGACGTAGTCCAAACCTTTTTCGATTTCCATACGATCATCCTGACACGTAAAGCAGNATTCAACTAAGTCTGATTCTCGCNGACTGCTCTAGGGTGAGTTAATGGCCCAGACNCACAAGATCGACAGCGGTCGCGGCTGGGTTGTGGCATTTGGTGGATGTCTCATCAATACATGGACCTTCGGTGTCTTTTACGCGTTCGCTACCGCGTTAGAACAAATGGTCGAAGAGTTCAACGCCAGTCTCTCGGGCATCGCTGCGTTCTTTGCGGTCACAACATTCCTGTTCTTTGCCACCGGGATAGTTGCTGGACCATTAGCTGACCGTTTTGGTGCAAGACGACTAATTACGGTGGGAGCGGTACTGATGGGTGGGGGCCTGTGGCTCACCGCCCAAGTCGATTCTCTGTTCGCAGGAATCTTGATCTACGGACTCGGTGTCGGACTGGGTATCGGCTCATATTTGGTACCCCTGAGCGTCGCGACGGGCGCCTGGTTCGAAAAACATCGCACCCTTGCCCTGGGCATCAACACCGTCGGTATTGGACTCGGAACTCTGATCCTGGTCCCGGTAGCAGAGTGGCTGATTCGCACAGCCGGATGGCGTGACGCGTTTGAACTCATGGGAATTGGAAGCGCAATCGTTTACTTCCTAGTGGCCCTCACCTCGTTTAGACCTCCAACTCCGCCAGCCCCTGTAGCAACAAGCATTTCTGCAGCACGCAAAGCTCTCCGAAGATCAGAATTTTGGCGGCTATACGTCGCTGGCTTCCTCATGTCAGTTGCTCTATTCATCCCCTTTGTCTTTTTGGTGCAATACGCCAAAGAGCAAGGCATCGCATCCAGCACCGCTGCTTTCCTCATCACCTCACTTGGGCTCGGCAGCGTGCTTGGCCGCCTCGGCCTCGGCGTTTTGGGTATGCGACTAGGTGTTCTACCGCTCATCATCATGTGCTTCGCCATTCAACCCATCGCCTACATCGTTTGGTTAATCGCCGGGGCGAACTATCCGCTGCTACTGCTATTCGCCGCTTTACTGGGTGTGGGATACGGCGGATTCGTTGCTTTAAGCCCAGTCGCAATGGCCGGAATTTTTGGTCTTGAGGGGCTGGGTGGTGTCCTCGGAATCCAGTACACGTCAGCTGGAGTCGGCGCTCTTATTGGACCAATTGCAGCCGGAGCAATTATCGATGCAACCGGTTCTTACACGGTTGCGATCGTTGGCGCGATTTTTGTTTCTCTCGCAGCAGTATTTTCGGTGATGCCGATGTGGCGTCTCGGTAGTGGAACTCCCCCGCCGCCTCCAGCCATTCAGACTCGTTCCTATTTGAGTGAACCCACGGTGTGGCTGGTGTCGCCTAGATCTCGTTAGGGAACCTGGGTTAGGGCGTACACTTCGTACGTGACACCGCCCCCAGGGTGCAGTTGCCCAATGCCAACTCCTTGAACATTGTTCAACCAGGCGTACTTCTCATCACCAGTCTCAAATTGAGGCGCTGACCGTGCAACACCCGCTGAAGGTTCTCCGATGCCTTTGTACTGCATCAAGATCACTGCGTTGTCATCGGTAACCAATGTGAGACGAACGTCCAGCTGAATGTTCCGATCGGCGCGTGCGGTCACCCAGTCCCCACCTGGCGAAACAACGGTGCCATTGAGGCGTTCACCGGCAAAGGTGCCGCCTGCGACCTCAGCAATGATTCTTGTGCCGTGTGGCCCTCCCTTGATGATTTGGGCCCCCTCAGCGACCTGAAGGTCGAGGGTGAAGAGGTGTTCGACGTCGAGTTGTTCAAGTGCCATTTCTTAAGCCTTCCACATTTGGTGCTAGGTCAGCCCAAATTAAAGAAGTCGATCAATTCGGGGGGCATTTCATCGACATCTATTTCGAAAAGCTCCAAGAGGACGCCATCAGGAGCGGAGCACATCAAATATCGCCAGTTGCCGAATTCTCTAATGTCGGACCGAAATTCGACGCCATTGGCGGTCATGCGGTCTCTGAGGTCGGACAATCCTTCAACCCGAATGCCGACGTGGTGATATGCGCCATTGGAGGTACCGCGGGGTTGCTGGTCGTAAACATTGATACGTCCCTGCCCAACTTTCATAAATATGTTGCGCGATCCTCCGAATTCTCCGTCGTAGCTGACGACCGCTCCGAGGTTGTTTTGCCACCATTCGATGGTCGCTGACGCGTCGCTCGCGAAAATGTGAACGTGATGCAGGTCAAGCACTGAAATCCTAAAGGGTTCGTTTGTCTGTGCGAGCGCCGCTGTAAATGATCTGCCTCATCGCGTCGGCTGCTCGCTTGTGGAAGTCAACTGAGGCTGGTTCGAGGTCATGTTGGGGTTGCGGGCAATGCTCGAAATTGTTGTGTTTGTCTTCACCGCGCACCAACGAAGCGCTGTCCCATTCACTCAGTGTTTGTTCGGTAGTAGTGGGCATGTAGTGAAACGAAAGGCCAATGCGGCGGTCGTCGGTGGTGTTGGGGCCAGATCCATGCGCAGTTCGAACGTTGTGGAAGGAGACTTGTCCGGGCTTCAACGGCATAGGGACTGTGCGATGTTGTGTCACATCGATTTCAAGTTCTTGGCCTCTACTTAGCAAGTTGTCTTTTGCATAGGTCTCTTCGTGGCCAAGAATTTCTTTGTGGCTGCCCGGGATAACGCTCATGCAACCAGCAGCCTCGCTTGCATCACTAAGCGCAATCCAAATTGAGACAACGTCAGAGTTCGATAGCCCCCAATATTGGAGGTCTTGGTGCCAGCCGACATAGCTGGGACTGTGGGCTTCTTTGATCCAAAAAACTGAATTCCAGCAGAGAATGTCTGGACCAATGAGATCCTCGACAGCGTCGAGGATGGTTTCGTTTCTCATGAGCTCATCGATCCACGGAAACAAAATGTGTCCGCTGGAACGCTCGTGGGCGGGCAGCGACCCGCCTCGCATCGATTCCCATCGCTCTAGGCGAGTTCGACAGTCACGGACTTGTTCTGCGGTGAGCACATCTAGCGGCGAAACCCATCCGTCATTTTCGTATTGTTGTATTTGATCGGCGCTAAAGACCTTGCCCATGGCACAAGGCTATTCGGATCTGAAGCGCTGTGGTGAACTGACTGTTTCAGAGTAGTTAATACAGAAGGTGTAACTGTCCTGGGGCGCTGAATCTATGCTCTTGGAAGATTAGGGGGGCGGTTTGTTAGAGCACATCCGGGTTATCGATCTTTGCGATGGAGTCAGCCAGTTCGCGGGACATATTTTGGCTCGTCTCGGCGCTGAAGTAATTGCAGTCGAACCGGGTGGAGGCGTCTCCACGCGTCATTCCGGACCCTATGTGGCCGATGACCCTCACCTGGACTTCAGCCTCACCCATTGGGCCTACAACAGAGGAAAGAAATCTGTTGTCTTGGATATTGAGTTGGAGCAAGACCGCGAAAAGTTTTTGAGTCTCATCCAAAGTGCCGACATTTTGTTCGAAGATTGCCAACCCGGCTACTTGGAGTCTCTCGGTCTCTCTCCCCTAGACCTCGCCAATACGAATCCACAAATAATCCATGCCTCTATTACCCCTTACGGGCTCACCGGTCCGCGGTCAAATTGGCTGGGGACAGACTTAACCGCAGTGGCGGGAAGTTCTTTTTTGTATGCAAGCGGTGATGCGGACCGTGCTCCGCTCAGAATAGGAGTTCCCCACAGTTTTCTTCATGGTGCAGCTGACGCCGCTGCCGCGAGTTTGGTCGCCCTTCAAGAACGAAATCGAAGCGGCATAGGTCAACACATCGACGTCTCGGCTCAGGAATCTGTAACCATTGGATTTCCTCAGAACGTCGCGCCGATGGAGAATGCCTTACCCGCTGACCGAATGGCGGGGGGCATCAGGATCGGCGGGATGGAAATCCCACTGTTGTTCCCCTGTCTGGATGGCTACACCATTTGTGTGATCCTGCCCGGGGTAGCGTTCGCACCGTTTTGTCGCCGACTCACCGATTGGTTGGAAGAAGAAGGTGCCAGCGACGAAAATCTTCGATCCATTGACTGGGTCAACATCGGAGTTCAGTTGTTCGCTGGTGAGGTGAGCTTTGACGTGGTCGCTGCCGCGTTCGCAACCTACGGACGTTTCCTTGCATCAAAATCCAAAGCCGAACTATGGGATGCAGCTTTAGAACGCAATCTTCTCATTACGCCATCGATGACGATCGCTGACCTAGTCGACTACGAACACCTTGATGCTCGCGAGTTTTGGGATGTTCAACCTGATGGTCAAGGCGGCGAAGTGAAGTTCCCGGGTGAACTAGTGAAGTTCAAGAACAACAGCGCTACTTTCCCCGGACGACCTCCCACTTTGGGTGAACATAACGAGTCAATTGCGTTGGAACGACCTAACCAAATCCGTGTCCGCGAACCGGCCACTGATTCGTTACCTCTCGAGGGGTTGAAAGTTGTTGAGTTCTCCTGGGTGATCGCAACTCCATCCGCTGTTCGAATCCTCTGCGATTACGGGGCCGATGTAGTCAAGGTAGAGACTGCTAGCCGCCCCGACACCATGAGAACAGTGAATCCCTTTGTCAACGAAGACCCGCATCCCGACAACAGCGTCGGCTACGGCGTGTATAACGCTGGGAAGCGGAGTCTGAGTCTCGACCTCAGCAAACCGGAAGCCAAAGACGTGGTGTTCGACCTGATCCGTTGGGCTGATATCGCTACAGAATCTTTTGCGCCAGGCGCTATGGAACGGCTGGGTTTCGGTTACGAAGTGCTCTCAGAAATCAACCCAGCGTTGATCATGCTTTCCAGCTCTTTGCTTGGACAAAGCGGTCCCCACTCAACACTTGCCGGCTACGGGTATATGGCTGCGGCAATCGCTGGCTACTACGAACTGACCGGTTGGGCCGATAGGCCCCCTGCTGGGCCCTACGGCCCGTACACAGATTTTTTGGCTCCGCGGATAGTGGTGTCGTCACTGATGGCTGCTTTAGAGAAACGCAGGGAAACTGGGCTCGGTGAGTACATCGATCTGTCACAAACGGAGTGTGCGTTGCACTACTTAGCTCCCGCAATCTTGGACCAAAATATCAACGGGCGAACAATCCAACGATCCGGAAATGACGATCCGAACATGTTCCCCCACGGAGTGTTCCCCGCTCACGGCGACGACTCGTGGCTAGCGATCGCTTGCTCAGATGACAGTTGGCCACGGTTAGCTAACTTGTTGGAGCTCGGTGAGCTCGCGGAGGCCGACCAGGAGACTCGTCGCAGCCAGCGCGCAACAATTGACGAGCAGATAAGTGCCTGGTCGTCAGTTCGCGACAGCACCACTGCTGCCGAGGAACTCCAAGCATTGGGAGTGGCGGCTTATCCGGTGCATGATGCTGCTGGAACCAACTCAGATCCTCAGCTAGCTCACCGACAACACCAGATCCAGGTTCCGCAAAGTCACGCGGGTCAAATGTGGACTCATTCGTGCAGAACGAAAATGTCACGTACACCCGCAGTCCTCAATCGAGGCGGCCCGTGTTTGGGCGAAGATAATTTTGAAGTGCTGAGTGAACTGCTGGGGTACTCCATAGACCAAATCGCTGATTTAGCTGCAGCGGAGGTACTCGAATAGCACTCTCAGCTCCTTAGTTGGAACTCCACACAAGCGGATACTGGTCGCTGTCGAGTTGATCGCCGTCACCGTGTGTGTCAGACCGAAGGTGGCCTTGGGTTCCCTTGCGGGTGTCATATACAGCGTCGTCACCGCAGTATCGCACGGTGTAGCCGCGGCGACGCACGTCGCTGCGGAGGTTACCTCCAGCCCCATGGACCGTCATTGCGTGGAACGCGTAGACATCGCCCGGCTCTAATTCCCAGGTGATGATGTCGTAGTCGTCGCGCGCCGCTTCTATGTCTGGGATGTCGACATAGTCGGGGTTTCTTTCGTATTCCCCGTGCCCTGACGTTTTGCCGAATGTCTCTGGTTGGTACCAGATATCCCACGCGTGGGAACCCTTAATGAATTCGAGGCCTCCGCTCTCAACAGTGACGGCGTCGAGCGCCACCCAAAAAGACATAATTTGTTGGCCCCTAACAGGCCAATACGGCAGGTCGTTATGCCAGCGAGTTCGATTTTCGGTTCCTGGTTCCTTTACAAAAAGCTGGTCGTAAAAGAGATTGACCTTCGAAGATTCAAAAAACTGTGCAGCTAACGACACCAACGGTCCTTGAGTGCAGAATCGTTCCATTTCTGGGTCGGTTTCCCAGATTCTGATGTTGCCGTGAAATCTGCCTACGCCGCTATCGGGTACGTAACCATGGAAATATGGTCCCGGTTCGTTGATATCGCGTTCGATGGCCGCTTCAAGAACCCCCAGCCAATCTTCGCTTACCACGTTCCTCAGAGGCACGGCACCATCTCGGGCACACGCGTCGCGCTCTTCCTCAGTTACCTCGTAGTTCATTCATTAACCTCGTTGCGTGACTCAAACAGTAGGCCAATAACTCAGTGGCCGTGCCTCTGGTGGTGGGACCCGTCGACCATCTAGCTGCCTGAGATCGTCAACGAGAACACTTCGAGTGTCAGCTGGGTCAATTACCTCATCAATTCTGAGAGTCCCCGCGGCTTCATATGGGGATGTTGCGAGCGAGATTTCCGACACCATTCTCTCGCGCTCCGCCTCTGCCTCAGTTGGGTCTAACTGATCAAGCCTGGATGAATATGCGACGTTGACTCCAACATCCGGGTCCATGAAACCAATTTCGGCACCGGGCCATGAATACAGACCCGAGGACCCTAAACCAGAGCCGTTCATCGCGGGGAACGCCAAACCGAACCCTTTACGGAGAGTCACGGTCAACGTTGGGGTGGACATATTGCCTAACGCTTCTACGAAACGTATCGCCAGTGACAGTATGCGGTCATGTTCGACTGCCTTTCCGACCATGAAACCCGGCACGTCCATCAAGAAGATCACAGGCAAATTAAACGCATCGCATAAACACATCAGTCTGATGGCTTTTCGGCACGCTTCTGGATCCAGAACTCCGGCGTTGAACATGGGGTTGTTACCGATGATTCCCACCGAGAAGCCGTCTAAGCGTCCCAAACCAGTGGTGAGGTTTCGCGCATAGCCAGGCTGCAATTCCATGAACGTTCCGGGGTCTAAGAGCGCAGCGCTGAATCGACGCATGTCATATCCGCGGGTCCTCTTTAATGGAACCATCCCTGCCAGCGATTCATCGGGTTCTAGGTCGGCTCGATATTCGCTTCGTGGCGCGTTCGTCCACGCGTTTGATGGGAGGTACGAAAGCCACTTCCGAACCGCTTCGTAACCCTCCTCGAAGGTGTCCACGCCTACGTCGATTTGACCTGTAATTCGAGAATGTACGTCGACTCCACCTAGTTCCTCGAAGCCAATGATTTCTCCAGTTGCCACTTCAAAGACCCTGGGCGATGTGACTGCTAGGACTGAACCGCGTACCTGTACAACGAAGTCAGAAAATGCCGACTGGAAGGACGAACCACCGAAACTTTGCCCAACGATCATGGTTGCCATTGGGATTTGGCGTCGCCGTTGTGTGAGTTCTGGGTCCGGAGCCACATCGGCTATGCCCTCAGCGCCGATCAGGTCAGGAATGCGTCCTCCGCCCGTTTCGCCGATGTACACATAGGGCATACCTCGTTCAAGAGCACGTTCGTAAATTCGATGCAGTCGCCGGCTACCAACAATCGCGCTGGATCCCTTCTTTACAGTGATGTCGTCACCACCTATGGCGACAGGGCGACCATCGATTCGACCCTCACCTCCGACTTTGCCGTCGCCGGGAGTGTTATGCCGGTCTTCTAAACGCATGGACCTACCGTGGGTGCCCAACTCCCGAAACGAATCACTGTCCAAAACCCCGTCTATGTGATCTCGAATAGTGGGCGTGCCCTCTGCTCGCATCCGGGCCACTCGGTCTGCGCCGCCCATCTCTTCGCGAATACGTCGTCGTCGTTCATGTAAGTCTGCGACCGGGTCAAGTGGGTTGTCGTTTTCTTCTTCAGTCATATGTTCCTCGGGGTAAGTCGACAGTTCAGCACGTTCTGTCGACTTGCGCTAAAGCCTGACACTACGATCAGCTTTCCAGGTGATTGGGAAGCCGGGGGGCTTAGATGTTGTCGCATTACCGTGTGCTTGACCTAACCGACGATCGGGGTCACTTTGCTGGCTTCTTGTTAGCGCAACTTGGTGCCGATGTTATTGCCATCGAACCACCTTCCGGTCAGCGTTCGCGACACCTGCCACCCTTCGCGAACGGTGAAGAAAATCCCGAATCCTCACTTCAACATTGGGCCTACAACCGAGGCAAACGATCGGTTGTGCTTGACGACGCACAACAGCTTCTGGAATTAGCGGGAACAGCTGACGTCCTCATTGAGTGCGGGGCCATGGATATTGACCTCGACGCGTTGCGCGCCGCCAACCCTTCACTTGTAACGGTTTCGATGAGCAATTTCGGAAGCGAAGGCCCCAAAGCAGGTTGGGTCGGCACAGATCTCACCCTCAGTGCAGCAGCCGGCCCTATGTCGCTCAACGGTTACCGCGATAGAGCCCCAGTGCGGATCTCAGCCCCTCAGGTCTGGGTCAACGCCGGCTCCGAAGCTGCTTGCGCAGCGCTCATCGCGTTAACCGAGAGAAAGGTCAGCGGTCTCGGACAACACGTTGACGTCTCGGCTCAAGAAGCAATGATTTTGACCGCCCAGGGATGGCTAGCCCCTTCACTGTGCGACAACCCTCCCGCTCAACGAACCGGCGGCGGTTTCGAACTATTGGGGATGGTTGAATTCCGGTTCGTCTACGAATGCGCGGACGGTCACGTAACCATCACCTTCTTACCTGGTGTCTTAGTCGGTTCATTTACGAACCGTTTACTCGAATGGGTCCAACAAGAAGGACACCTAGACGACGATCTCGCAGAAATCGATTGGGTTGACCTGCTTACTGATCGAGATCTCGAAGATGTCGCATCAATCACAGAGCGAACCGCTCAATGCCTTGCAAACGCTCTTCTTTCTCACACAAAACACGATCTGTTTTCCATGGCTCAACGAGACAAGCTGCTCCTAGTCCCCGTCATCACTCCTGCCGATGTCCTCGAAACTCCCCACTATGCCGACCGGCAGTTTTGGGACGAAATCAAAATGGATCAAGTCGAGGCACCAGTGAGATTTCCAGGCCCATGGGCTCACGGAACTCCCACAGGCGTTAAACGGCTGGGGAAACCACCGTTATTGGGTGAGCATACCGACGAAGTCCTGAACGAAACTCGAGAGTTAGAAAACATAGAAGGCGATATCGCTAATACGAAACTGCCATTCGAAGGAATCACCATTCTCGACTTCACATGGGTATATGCGGGTCCCTTCGCCACTCGCATGTTGGGGTATTACGGCGCCCGAGTTATCCGAGTGGAATCTCAGACGCGACCCGACCAGGTGCGCACATCCGGGTTGAGTCGAGACCCGGAGGACCCTGAGGGCCCCGAGAACAGTCAACAATGGCATTCAATCAACGCCCACAAAGAGAGCTTGCAGATCAATCTGAAAGTCCCCGAGTCACGACAAGTCGTTTTGGATCTGGCAACAAAATGCGATGTCGTAGTTAACGCTTTTTCTGCCGGGGTACTTGACCGCGTCGGGTTAAGCCCATCAGACCTGTTAGAAGTGAACCCACGCNTAATTGTCTGTTCGACAACACTTTTCGGTCAGAGCGGACCCTTATCCCCTATCCCCGGTTTCGGCAACATGGGTGCTGCTACAGGCGGTTATTACGAGTTAACTGGCTGGGCAGATCGTCTCCCAGCTGGCCCCTTCCTCGCCTACACCGACGCCACTTCCCCGCGCCTTACAGCGGCACTGCTTATGGCGGCTTTAGATCACCGCGAACGGACCGGTGATGGCATGGTTCTTGATTTCTCCCAAGCGGAGGGCGGAATTCACTTCTTAACCGAAGCGATTCTTGATCAAGAGGTCAATGGGTTCCCTCAGAGTCGAATTGGCAATGCTGACCGATGGATGACGCCACATTCGGTGTACGCGTGCCGCGACGGCNTCGACGATGAATGGGTTGCTATCGCTTGCGAAAATGATGATCAATGGGGGGCGCTTGCTGTAGCCATAGATGCCGGAGAGTTATCCGATTTGGGTGTATCGCAGCGTCGTGAACGAGAAGGCGAACTAGACGAGTTAATCCAATCTTGGTGCTTTTCTAGGAGCGCAACTGAAGTCACTGAGATCCTTCAACGCGAAGGGGTTCCATCTCATCAAGTTCAGAACAGCCCGGAAGTCACCTCTGACGAACAGCTGATCTACCGCAACCATTTTGTTGAAGTGCCTCATGAGATATATGAGACAACATGGGCCGAACAATACGGGTTTCGTTTATCGAAAAGCGATGGAACGCCGACAAGAAGCGGCCCACTGTGGGGAGAACACAATTTTGAAATCCTGGCCGATCTTTTGGGTTACGACGGGGATCAGATCGCGGATCTTGTGATAGCTGGAGTACTTGAGTAGCGATTGCTCTAGCGATCACCAAATTTACCTGTAGCAAAAACCCGCCTTTAAGTATTAGACCACTCGACACCACTCCACGAAGCTTCGTTATCGCCGCTCCAAGAAGAGCTTNCGGTTTCCTCTAAGCAAGGATCTCTTTAGGTATCTACATTGTGTCCAAACATTTGGAGGTTTGTGATGACTGGGCGTATGGCTGACAAGGTTGCGATCATTACCGGCGGCGCATCGGGAATTGGGCGAGCATGCTGTCTTCGCTTCGCTGAAGAGGGCGCCAAAATCGTGGTCGCCGATATAAATCTGGAGCGCGCTAGCGCGGTCGCAGATGAAATCACTTCTGCGGGAGGCGAGGCAATCGCTTTGACAGTTGATACTTCGATACCTGAAGAGGTGGCGGCGATGGCAAGTGGCGCTGTCGATAGTTTCGGCAGGGTTGATGCCTGCGTGGCTGCGGCAGGAATTTCTCATGCCGGTTATGTGAGCCGTGAAGCTACAGAGCAGGCAGGCGCTGATCGTCACGATCGTAAAGACATGATGTTGATCGATAAATCCTTATCGAATTGGCAACGCGTCTTGGATGTCAATCTCACTGGAGTGATGTTGACNAATCAGTTAGTAGCTCAGCAAATGGCTAAGTCCGAAGGGGGCGCCATTGTCAACATCGCATCCGTAGCAGGGAAAACGGCATTGATGGGAGCCTCGGACTATTGCGTCTCTAAGGCCGGTGTATGGATGTTGACGAAATGCGGCGCTATAGAACTCGCCCGACACGGTATCCGCGTCAACGCTGTTGGCCCNGGCTACATAAAGACCTCAATGAGTGGCGCTGCTACCAGCAACGAAGCCTGGGTTGAAGACAGAATTAAAGAAACACCTCTCCGACGGCTCGGGGAACCGTCAGATATAGCTAATGCGTGTCTCTATTTGTGCAGTGACGAGGCAAGCTTTGTTACCGGGGAAATCATCTTTCCAGATGGTGGGCTGATCGCCGATAGTCGTTCATAAAGCGGAGCGCTATGAAGAAACTGACTGTCTTGCCCACGACTGNCCACAACATCNCACTTCCTGTTGNGCGTTGTAGCCGTCTAGCGTCTTTCTCATGCTGAAAGTTGCTGTAGAACCGGATTGCTGGCGGCGCCAGTCCCTAGTCACTGCTGTNGAGGTCGGAGGAGGAAAAGTAGCCAGCCCCGACGAAGCAGAAGTATTGGTGTGGGCTGAGCCGGCGAGAGCTGATCTTCTTCCACCAATGCTCGACGAAAATCCCAATATCGACTGGGTTCAGTTGCCCTACGCAGGGATTGAGCCGTTCCTTGAGATGCTTCGTTCTCGACCCCATCTCACTTGGACCTGCGGCAAGGGTGTTTACGCTTCACCAGTCGCAGAACACGTTTTGGCTCTCGCTTTGGCGGGATTCCGGTCAATCCATACTTACGCTCGCGCTGATCGGTGGTCAGACCCTGAGGGCCAGAATTTGATTGGTGCGAAGGTAACTATTCTCGGTGGCGGGGGAATCACCGAAGAGCTCTTACCGTTGTTAGCGCCTTTTCGTTGTGAGGTAACGGTCGTCCGTAATCAAGTGGTTGCGATGGAGGGAGCTGCTCAGGTGGTCGGCGCCGGTGATCTTCACGATGTGCTCCCAACATCAGATCTTCTCGTTCTCGCTCTCGCATTGACTCCTGAGACCACTGGAATTATCGGCAAGCAGGAACTGGATCTACTCCCCGAGCATGCGTGGATAGTGAATGTCGCCCGAGGCGGTCACATAGTGACTGCAGATCTGGTGGAAGCATTGCGGGGCGAAGCAATC
>PBOM01000052.1 GCA_002724355.1 Actinomycetota bacterium
AGTTGATGGTCCCCTCGCAGAAGCGCCAAAACAACTTGCCCATCGAGGACCATGACCATGGTCTTTATTTGTTGCAGTGCCGTCGCTTCGCCATCGAGCGCGGTCAGGTCGGCAATCGAACGCACCCCTGGAGTGGGGAAACGCTCCAAAGCTGTCTCCGGACCCGAGTCGACTATTTCCTCCAGCCGAGAGGTCCCACGTTCAACATTGGCTCGATAGCCGCACGCCTCGCAGACCAAAACATCGTCCTCGCCTGCGGGCGACGCGACCATGAACTCAACGCTGGCAGACCCGCCCATCGAACCGGAAGAAGCTTGGACGGGCATAACATCTAGACCCAGACGCTCAAAGATGCGCAGATACGCGCCGTGGTGAGCCTCGAAAGCAATATCAAGTCCAGCGTCTTCGAGATCAAAACTGTACGAGTCCTTCATCGCAAATTCACGAACCCTCAACAGGCCGCTTTTCGGTCGCTGTTCGTCTCGAAACTTCATTTGTATTTGGTACCAAAGTTGTGGCAATTCTCTATACGAATGCAGCGAAGTCGCCAAATAAGAGAAAACTTCTTCATGGGTCATACCTAAAGCAAGGTCTGCGCCGCTTCTATCTTGGAGCCGGAACATGTCGTCACCCATNACGTCCCAACGGCCGCTCTGCTTCCAAAGCGAAGCCGGATGCATCGCAGGTAAGAGAAACTCTTGGCCTCCAATTGCGTTCATCTCCTCGCGCACTATCTGAGCGACCTTCTCGTGGACACGCAAACCCAACGGCAACAAGCTGTAATGCCCNGCGTGCAGTTGCCTAATAAAACCTGCTCTAACAAGCAACTTGTGGCTAGCTGCCTCAGCATCGGCTGGCGCATCACGCAAAGTGGGGATAAAAGCAGAAGACCAGCGCATATCCACACTGTACGGCACTACNGCCTGTTCCAAGAAGGCAATTGGAGCCCTTTAAGTGGTCTTTATGACGAAATAGCGGTATCGTTAAAACCCGTTGGTCCCGTCTGCGACTCAGGTGGTGACCGACGGAACATCGACATTGGGTTAGCCGAAGCCTCGGATACCGCTTTGACGAACACTTACATCGATGGGCCGGCGCATCTCACAACGTGTCACACAGTTGCATCACCGTGAAGTTGCGCCATCCGACATACAGCGACACTAAGAAGAAGCGAAGTGGACGCAAGAAATCCGACAATACAGCTTGAGAGATCCAACACAGACGCCGCGCAGCGGCAGTCCCTCTTGGCGACCCTTTCGTGGAGTCAAATAGCCAAGCTGGTTCGAACGGAAGCGGACGGGCTCGCCGACGCGAACGAGCTAGAGCAACTAGCTTCAGACCCAATCCGTTGGCGGAACGTCCTCACAGACATGATCGAAGACTTAGAAGATCGGATGCACTCAATCCGCCGGTTGAAGGGGCCCCAAAGAAAGCAGGTAATCATCGACTTTGAGGGCGAGTTCACACTGTTAACCGATGCCTACGAGCGGGCTACCGGCGAGCCATACAGCCTCGACGATGACACTGACCCCTCACCATCCATCCCCATCGATGCTGTGCCAGAACCAGCCGCACTTCAGCTCTCCTGGACGGCCGGTCGAGTAATCGCATGGGCAGCGGGCGCATTTACCGAGGGGGAAGCCCCCGAACAGATTCTTGAACGNCTNGTAGCTGCGGGAGCACCCGAAACTGCTTGGGAAGACTACCGCCGCATCGAGTTACCNACTGGCTTCACTGCACCGGCGTTGTGTGCTCAAGTGGGCGACGTATTGGGCTGGCTGGCAGCACTGTCGACGCAACCGTGGGAGGACGCCGCCGACAAGANTGNCTTCGACCNCGAACTCGTTGCTTCGNCCCAAACNGACGACGANGCCCATGACGTCGCGAACTCCGAGGCANGTCCCGGNGAGGCAGGNAACCGGGCGAANATTCAACAAATCGGCGCTAGCGCNCGGTGGNTAAGTCTTGTCGCAGCGACCGCTGTGGGGCTGGTCGCCCAAGGCCGAACCGTTCCTAAGCTGCAGCGAATACGCAAGAGACGAAACAAACGAAACCGAAACAACAAGGGTGAATTCATCGTCCAATGGATGCCAGGCATCATCAACAAAGACCGACTAGAGGCTTTCGCAACCTCATTACCGGGAGCAGTTACAGCCGCCGACCCTGGTCCCGATGCCCGCGCAGTTGTTCAATCAGCACTAACAGGGATGATCAACGCAATAGTAACGAGCGCAGCTAGCCGCCTCGATGTTCCTGCACCCCCACCAGATCCCAAAACCAAGACGGAAATAGCGGAAACGTTCCTGGCCAACCTCGGCGGCAAACCATTCAGCGCAGCTGCCGACCACGGCTCCGACCTCGCCAGAAAGCTTGAGCAATGGGCCCGTCCCGTAACCGCAGTCGCCAAGTACGCCCTTATCGTGCAGCTTGACGAACCCGATGAATCAGGCGCCTGGCAACTTAAGGTCCTATCCCCAGGTCCAGAAAATTCGCTTGACCCAGTCGAAGTGGCCATGGTCAGCGGATCCAACACACGCAGAACCGAGGTTAAAGGCCAGTACACCAGGCTCGAAAGAATGGTGCCCGCACTTTTGAGGCCGGGCGGCCGACGACGCGGCGAAGTGTTGCTCGATCAAGATGAAGCATGGGACTTAATGTCCAACACAGGACCGGCCCTTGAGTCAGCCGGATTCGATGTACGCGTCCCCGCTCTATCCCGCCGTCGCCAGGTCGCCCAGTTAAGGCTCACCGCAGAGGACGCCGACAGCATCGTAGGCGCACAACAACTAACCGCTGTTAGCTGGAGTGCCGTATTTGGAGAAGTTGAGCTTTCCGCATCAGAAATCCAAAGACTCGCCATGCAGGCCAAGCCCCTGGTGCAATCGCGCGGCCGGTGGGTCGCTCTTGACCACGCCGACCTGGCCGAAGCAGCGGCAGCGTTAGCTGAACGAGCAGAGACCACGGAACTCACCGGGGCAGAAATGCTGCGGCACGCCCTTGGACTCGAAGGTGGCGGCGTCACTGGCGGCGTTAGCTTGGCGGGAAGCAGCTGGGCTAGCGACCTTTTGCGCGCCGCTAACAGCATCGATTCTGATCTCGACCTTCAGCCAGATGGCTTCACGGGCGAGCTTCGGAGCTACCAGGGCGAAGCCCTGGGTTGGCTCACCTTCCTTGATGAGGCTGGCCTTGGTGGGTGCTTGGCCCTCGATATGGGACTAGGTAAAACGCCGACCATCTTGGCGCGTATCGGCGCTCAGCCAGGTGACGCACCAGCCCTAGTCGTGGCACCCCCAGCGGTGGTTGGGAATTGGGCCGCAGAAGCCCGAAGGTTTACCCCAGACCTCAACGTACTTGTCCATCACGGACCTACACGCGCTTCCGGGGCAGCTTTGAAGGCCAAGATCCGTGCCGCTGACCTAGTAATTACTACCTACGGAACTTCGGTTCGTGACATTGACGACCTAGCCGACATAGCGTGGGACCGGGTGGTGCTAGATGAGGCTCAAGTCATCAAGAACCACCGTAGCGCCACAGCTAAAGAACTCAGAAAACTCAATGCTCGGGTGCGATTGGCATTAACGGGCACCCCAATTGAGAATGGTCTCGGAGACCTTTGGGCGATCATGGACTTCTGCAATCCGGGTCTCGTTGGAGGGCGAACAGGCTTTATAGATCAACTGAGCCAAGTCGGCGACGCGGTAGGTGCCGCGGAGTCTGCGCTACATGCCCTCAACGGCGTTCTTGTATTCCGCCGCACTAAAGCAGAGCCGGCGATCGCCGCTGAGCTTCCCGATCGAATCGACGAGCTCGCTCATTGCACTATGACACCCGAACAAATTGGCCTATACCAAGCGGTTCTCGACAAACTCGTTCGTGATACCGCCGAAAGTGAACAGAACACCAGCCAGCAAAAGGGGCTGGTGCTAGCGGCCATCACTGCACTGAAACAGATCTGTAACCACCCACTGAACTACGACAAACAGGACTCCAACCTCGAACTGGAAGGCAGAAGCGGCAAGCTAACCCGGCTTAACGAAATCGTTGACGCCGTGTTCGCAGCGGACGAGCGAATCCTCATCTTCACGCACTTCGCAACCTGGGGCGAGCGGCTCGCTCAGTACCTAACGCAACGCACCGGAAAAGAAATTGAGTGCTACCACGGCGGACTGGCCCGCGGAACGCGCGATCGCCTAGTCGAAAGTTTCCAAACCGGCACCGGCGCTGGCGCTATGGTCCTAAGCCTGAAAGCTGGTGGCACCGGGCTTAACCTCACAGCTGCAAGTCATGTCGTCCTCTATGACCGATGGTGGAACCCGGCCGTGGAAGACCAAGCACGCGATCGTGTTTGGCGGATCGGGCAGACCAAAACCGTTATCTGTCACAGACTTGTTTGCCCCGGAACAGTAGACGAAAGGGTCGAGGAGGTCGTCCAGGGCAAACGCCGCATTGCCGACATGGTGCTACCTAAGTCAAGCTCGCTTGGGGATCTCGACGCCGAACAGCTCCGGACCGCTCTGGGTATTGATGAAGGCGCCTTACTGACCGCTGATCCCGATGAATTACTTCACGACGCAGTACTGGAGCCGCAATCATGACGAAGAAACGAAAGAACTCCAGAACCCGTCGGCTGGGCGACAACGGACGAAGTCCGGAAATCGACAAAGAAACACGTGACTTCTGGCACGGCGCGAATCCTCTACCTGATTCACCACCAAAGATTCACGTCACGGAAGAAGCAGCTGCTGTAATCAGAAGCCTTGGGGACCCGCCTTTAGGGGGACAGTCCGAAAGCGCCGAGCACTACTTTGAAGCCGTCTACCAGCGAAGTGTCGCCCTAGCTTCAGCCCTCGCTGCTGCCGCGGAGATGGTCGGCGACGATGAGGACGACGCCCGTTAGAAAGACTACGAGTCCGGTTCGAAGCCAACGACTTTGCCGCGATTAATGCTAACCCAGTCCCTTGCCTCTAGATAAGGCTTAAAAGTGTTGTAAATAGCCTGCTCGTCGGCCTCTTGTTTCGGTCTTTGCATCTCATACAGATGTGGGAACTCGAGCCAAGCTGTCACCCCGTTCCAAAGCCGCAACGCTGCGTCGCCCATTGGAGGGTCCAACAAAACAGGACCGAAGAAGGCCTGACCGTCCGGAAAGAAGAGGGTCGGGACCCCAAAGCCGCCAGTTTCGACAACGCGATCGTGCTCCGCCTTTATTTCATCGTGTGTAGTCGGGTCCGCAATGGATTCCTCAACGATCTCTGGGTCAGCCCCAATCTGCTCAAGTAGATGCTTAGCTACCTCGGGGTTATGTGGCCGATTGCCGTCTACATGGAGCGCCTTTCCTGCCACCGCGTACCATTGATCCAAGAGGTCCATGTCTAGGCGCCGAAGGATGACGCCTATCCGCATCATTGACCACCCGTAACTCCAGTCTCGCTCCCAAGGATGTTTCTTCCCTTCACGAAGATTGATCTCCTCAAGGCTAAAGAATTTCCAATTCACGGTTAGATCTAACTGGTCACGGACGTCTCGCATCCAAAGGGACGTCTGATATGCCCACGGGCACATGACATCAAAATGAAAATCGACTTCGGTTGGTGCGGTATGGGTGTCCATATCGGAACTTTCTCTTGCTGTCCTGTCGACACAAGGGTACGTCCATAACGTGGAACGATGCCGCGATTTGCCAGGATTCTAAGCGTCATAATAAGGCAGTGACTCCGCGGAGAAGCTAAAACGTTCAAAGGCGAATAGGGGAGAGCAGCCATGGCGACAATTGCGATCATCGGAGATGGACCCGGCGGGCTAAGTGCAGCGTTGTTTATCGCACGCGCTGGTCATGAGGTAACTGTTTATGGGGCCAACGAAACCGTCATGCACTATGCGTTCCTTAACAACTACTTAGGCATACAAGCTATAAGTGGGACCGACTTTCAGGCCTCGGCTCGACAGCAAGTCCTGAACGCTGGTGCCACGTTAAGTAACGAGAAAGTTACTGGGGTAGTCGTTACCGGCGACCAAATTGAAGTAACTACCGAAGCTGGAACCAATTCAGCAGATTTCGTTGTGCTGGGGGAGGGGAAGCAGATGCCCTTAGCCGACGCGTTAGGAATTCAAACAAGAGATGGCGACGACGAAATTGTCTCCGTCGACAGAAATGGGAAAACAGAAATTGAAGGCGTCTACGTAGTTGGTCGCAGCGCCCGGCCAACCCGGAGCCAGGCAATTATCTCAGCTGGCGATGGCGCAGCTGCCGCCCTGGACATCTTGTCCCAGATCGAGGGCAAAGACGTGCAGGACTGGGACTCNCCCCCTAAGGATTGATGGGCTTNCCCTANCCTCTTCCGTGCCTAAGNAGCTGGCCGGGCGTCGAGCCTGTGCATTCTCCCGACGTGAAGGTTTCTTCNCCGTTAACAATGATGTGGTCGTAACCAGCNGCTCGTTGNACTCGCCGCCATTCGCCACCCGGAAGGTCATATTCCACATCACCGATCCAATTCGGAAGTATTTCTAGCTCTTCCATGTCATACACCAACACATCAGCCGCAGCGCCTTCACGCAACGAGCCCCTATCTCGAAAACCTGCCGCGTGTGCCGGTAAATTCGAGAGCCTGTAATGAGCTTCTTCCAGTGTTACAACGCCCTCATCGCGTACTAGCCAGGTCAAGAAGTCGGTCGTGTAGGCGCCACCNGTGAAGAACTTGGTGTGTGCCCCGCCATCGGATACTCCTGGTATCGCGTACGGGGAGGCAGTCATCATTTCCGCCATGAACTCCGCATTCGAACCCTTGTCAGGACCAAGAAATTCGACATTCAGATCGCCCTGTAGGGAAAGATCAAGCATGACTTCAATGTGATGTTTACCCTGAGCTTCCGCGATGTCACCAACTGACTTACCTACGTATTCTTGGAGGTCTGCCTGCCGATTTACGCCCTGTACGACAAGACTCTTTGGGTTGCCGCCGACCCCCGCCTGAATCACCTGGAGCCTTCGGTCAGCCTCTTCTGCTTCCGCGACCAGGGCCTGCCGCAATTCGGGGTCCTGCATCTTCTCTATCTTCTCTTCTTTGCTACCGGTCGTCACTGCTCGCCAAGCGGGTGAAGCGTCGTAAAGATTCCAATGTTCCAACGTGAATGCGAAGCCCGCTCGCCCAGTTCCACACTGAGCGTAAATCGGGAGCCCGCGTTCGCGGCATGATTCGATCCACCTGAGAGGACGCCTATGAACCTCAGGATCTTGCCGGGCAGGAGCCACCACATTGTGAAGGATGGGCCGTTGCGCGACCCCAGCGAGCTCTTCCAGAAACGCTATGTCTGCCCGAATGTCGCCAGTACCTTGAGTTATCTGGATGAACCCTTCGTCGCGATCAGCCAANACGCGTGCCAGATTGAAAATATCCTCGTCGCACATGATGTCTGTGACCATAGGAGAGCCATCAAAATCCGCCTGGACGCTATCGGGTCCCAGGCGCTGAATTGAAAATCCGCACAGCCCGGCATCCATGCCTTCATGNAGCAAACGNGCCATTTCCTTACGTTCNCTTTCCGACGCTGGTTCTCCCGCCTTAGCTTTTTCGAGACCCATCACGTAGGTCATCAACGATGCTGTCGGCATGTACTGAATAACATTGACCCCTTTGGGGATGCGATCAAGTGAATCGAGATACTCGGGAATTGTCTCCCAATCCCAGTCCATNCCTTCTTTCATNGAATCAAAGGGAATCGCTTCGGTGCGAGTCATAGTCAACATGGACCGCTCACGAAACTCTTTGGCCACGGGGGCAAATCCAAATCCGCAATTTCCNAAGACCACCGAGGTCACTCCGTGATAACCGGAGATGGTGCACCATGGGTCCCATCGAATTTGAGCGTCGTAATGGGTGTGGAGATCCACAAAGCCAGGGGCGACGATCCTGTCGGTGGCATCGATCACCCGCTCAGCGACACCATCAGCCCGTCCTCCGATTTTGGATATAACCCCGTCCTTTATCCAGAGGTCACCCTTAAATCTGGGGACCCTTGTCCCATCAACGATCGTCCCCCCAGAGATATGAATGTCATAGTCGGCCATTTCGCCCCCAATTAATTCCGCCGAGCAACATAAAACGTCGGCGCNAGTCACTAGACAGCGTAATCATCTGTAAACATTGGCGCGTGGTATCTAAAGGCAACCGAGGACCCAGGAACTTTTCGGAGGCAGTGGCTTCTGTTCTCGCCGGCCTCACAGAGGGAGAAGTCTTGAGCTACGGCGAGGTCGCCGAAGAGGCAGGTTTCCCTGGGGGAGCGCAGGCCGTTGGACAGTTCCTAAAACGGAACCCTGGGTACCCATGGTGGCGAATAGTGAACGCCAACGGACGTCTGGCGCCGGGCAACGAGGTCGCTCAGGCGAACCTACTGCGGACCGAAGGGGTTCTCGTAAAGGATGGTCACGTCGTCGCTATGAGATAGCCGGGCCTCTCAGAGNTTGAACGCCCGGCCAACCGCGAAAGACGCATCTAAGGCAGATACGACACCTAAGATCGCAGCGTGGCACGTCCCAAGAAACCCAAGCCCGACAAAANGGCATCGAAACCCAAACTCGAAGGGCTACCTGAAAACGTCCGCAAGGCNATNGAAGCTAAACAGTCNAAGNGCGGCGGNCGGCAGTCTGNAAGCCGNTCCGGCGCTCCCAACACCGGATACTCCGGGAGTACCCCCAAACGAACAGGCGGACGGGATCGATAGGAGCGGTCTTGGCCGCCGCACCAAAACCCCAATTTTCAGAGGTTTTTAGTAGAGTTTACATAATGTGGCTTATGGGCGTNNGNNGNCGCTNAATGNCTTAAACGTCTAAGGCGTGGCCGTAATCCCTGCTGAATTTGATAATGAAGTCTTTGCGGGGCTCAACCGGAGCACCCATCATCACTTCGAAGGCTTTTTGGGCTTTCTTGGCGTCGTCTACCGTAATCCGACGCAGTACCCGCGTTTCGGGGTTAAGGGTTGTTTCAAGGAGCTCGTCGTCATCCATTTCGCCGAGGCCTTTGAACCGAGTTATTCGATAGCGTCGCCCCTTCTCATCCAATTCCGCGCTCCGGCGGAGTAATTCTTCTTCGGAGTAAACAAATTCCTTATCTTGGCCGATCACCAACGCATGAGTCGGCGGCTGGGCGGCGTAGATGTGCCCATTTTCTAACAGAGGGAACATGTAGTGGTAGATCAACGTAAGCACCAGGCACCGAATGTGGCTTCCGTCCACGTCTGCGTCAGCCAAAAGGACCAGTCGGTCGTATCGACGGGATTCCAAATCGAAATCTGACCCGGAACCCGCTCCAATTGCTGTGAACAGAGCGGTTGCTTCTGCGTTGTCGAGCACCGCTTTTTTAGTGCCCTTGCCAGCGTTGACGACTTTGCCACGTAAGGGCAGAACAGCTTGCCAGGCACTGTCTCTCGCCCGTTTAGCGGGCCCCGCGGCAGAGTCTCCCTCTACGATCAATAATTCACCGTCTGGATGTAGGCGACAATCTGACAGTTTGTCTGGAAGACCGTTATTGCCCAGTTGGGCGGCCTTACGACGAGTGTCCAAAGCTTGCTTAGTGCTAACCCGGTTGACAACCGCATCGGCAATTTTGTCTAAAATTGCCTTGACGTGAATCTTTTTGGAGCCTTTAGCGGAGCCCTCAAACCATTCTTTGAGGCCGTCTCGAGCGACTGCGCCGACGATCTTCTGTATTTCAGGCGTGCCTAATTCTCGTTTCGTTTGACCTCGGAATTGCGGTTCGGGAAAGACTGCCCGCACTACGGCGACAAGACCCTCTTGCACATCCTCTTTCTGGGCTTTGGCGTCATCCTTTAGTTTCCGCAGCTTTCGTGGATCAGCAGCCGCTATTGCTTGGTTAACCGCGGCCGTCAACGAGCGTTCGAAGCCGGCAACGTGAGTACCTCCATCGGGTGTTGGGATGGTGTTGACGAAGCTAACGATTTTCGTGTCGTAGTTCTGAATCCAGCGCAGCGCAATATCGACATGACAATCTCGAACCACCTCGGTCAACTTGCCATCAACGGGGACCTTCTCTGAGAACTCGCCCCTCCCGTCCAGCCGCACCAAACCTGTTACCGCTGCGTTGTCGCCTGAGAGGAAATCGACATAGTCGGACAAACCGCCTTTGGAAATGAACTCTTCTGCGGTTTTCGGGCCCCCCTTTCGTTTGTCGGAAAGCTTGATTTTTAGGCCCGGGACAAGAAAGCAAACCTGACTAAGTCGCTCACGGACTTCTTCATAGTCAATGGCCGCTTCTGGATCGAAGATGTCACGGTCAGGCCAAAAACGCACGCGCGTGCCGGTGCGAGAAGATGGAACTTTCCCCACTTTCTTAAGATCGTGAGTCGCCGTGAAGCGTCCATTTTTTGCGAAATGCCCGGGCACTTGGTCCTTGAATTCAAGGCAATGGGTGGCACTCTTCCGATCTACTTCTACGGTCATCTTGGTACACAACGCGTTCACCACAGATGCGCCGACCCCATGTAGTCCCCCAGACGCACCGTAGGCGCCGTTCCCGAACTTTCCGCCGGCATGGAGTTCTGTGAATACGACCTCGAGCGCTGTGATATCCCCGTCTTTTTTTTCTATTGGTATGCCGCGACCATCATCTGTTACCTCGTAGGAGTTATCTGCGTGAAAGATGACTTCGACAAGCTTTGCGTGCCCCGCAGCTGCCTCGTCCACTCCATTGTCGATAATCTCCCACAGTAAGTGGGTGAGACCGCCTGACCCTGTTCCACCTATATACATTCCGGGGCGCTTACGCACCGCCTCCAGGCCTTCTAGGACTTCGATGTCGTCAGCATCGTAACTTCCGCTATTGGCTGACTGATTCGGTTTCTTGGTTGCAGCAGCCATCAGAACCGGTACTCCCCCACTAACGCGACGCGGTATTCCAACGCGACGGTCTGGCTGTCTCTCCTCGTGGGTTCCAACGACAGCGGTTCAGGCACCGGCTCAAGCTTTTTGTCATCGTCGGGCGCTGTTACCACGGCAGCCAGCTGCTGGCCTCTACCGACCCAAGCAAATGTGGCTGTCGTTTCAAAATCCCGCCACTTTACGGTGCGCACGCCACCAGTGGCTCGACCCTTGGTTGGGACCTCGGCTGCCTCGGTCACTTTCACTGCGCCCTCATCGCTGACCAGTACAACAACTGTCCCGAAATCAACAGGGCCAGCCGCTAGCACTCTTGAGCCAGGTTTGAGCTTTATTCCTGCCACTCCCCCAGCCCCAGGACCTTGGAGGGAGATTCCCGTCGATGCAGTCCGTAACGCTTGCCCATCCGAGGCGACGATCACTATTTCTGTGTCGTCGCTAGCTCGGAAAGCAGATGCAAGTCGGTCGTCCCCCTTGAGATTGATTGCCGAACTGCCGCTGCGCAGAGACCTCAAACTGTCTGCGTCAAGTCGCTTGGCGACCCCATTGCGAGTCACTAGAACGACGGGGTCGCCACTTTCCGCGAAAAGACCGACGACCTTCTCTCCTCGTGCGAGAGAGAACATCTCTGTTACATAAGCTCCTCGACTTCCTCTAATCATTTCGGGAACTTCTCGGGCTTTGACAGTTAGCACTCTGCCTTGGTCGGTTATTGCCAAGACCGGGTTGTACGCGCTGGTTTCGAGACTACGAGCCACCACATCGTGACGTCCGGGTTTGACTTTGAATTCGTCCTCTGGCGACCGTCGGCCGAGCAGGCCCGAGGTAGACAACGTAACGAGAGTTGGCTGATCTCCTAGTTCCTCGAAGAGTTCTTCTTCTATTTCCTCTACGTCGTCCTCGATCACAACCAAATCGGCCGCATTTACAACGGTGCTTCGTCGCAAGGCCCCGAATCGGGCAACCAATTCGCGCAACTCGTCTCGTACCAAGTTCCGTTGCTTAGTTTCCGAAGCCAGAAGTTTTTTCAACTGGGCAATATCGTCTTGAATCTCCGAGAGTTCGTCACGCAACTTGTCGACTTCTAACGCCGTTAGGCGCCGAAGCTGCATGTCGAGAATGTGGGTGGCTTGCACATCGGTGAGCTTGAGGTCTTTAATCAGCTTTGCCTTGGCTTTGGCTGCGTCTTTCGAGCCTCGGATTATCGAAATGACTTTATCGATGTTGTCTAACGCTAAGAGCAAGCCCAGCAATATGTGTTCGCGTTCCTGTGCTTTAGAAAGCCGATAATTTGCGCGTCGGATTATGACTTCAAGGCGGTGATCAATGAAGTGCTTACATAACTCGTACAACCCCAGTGTTGTCGGCACTCCATCAACTAGAGCGACGTTGTTGATGCCGAAACTTTCCTCCAGAGGCGTCAATCGGTAAAGCTTCTCCAGAAGGGAATGCGGCCCGACACCGGCTTTACATTCAATCACTAGTCGGAGGCCATGGTTTCGGTCGGAGAGGTCAACCACAGCAGCGATGCCATCTAATTTGCCGGCAGCGATGAGTTCCCGCACTTTGCTTTGAACTCGTTCCGGGCCTACGGCATACGGCAATTCCGTTACTACGATTCCTTGACGCCGTGCCGTAATGTTCTCAATTTCTGCACGGGCGCGTACACGGATCGTGCCCCTACCGGTCTGGTAGGCCTCCCTCAACGCCCCATCATCGACAATGATCCCGCCGGTAGGAAAATCCGGGCCTTCTAGGTGTTTCATCAGTTCGTCGACTGTTGGTTTGGGTCGTCTTTTGGTCAACACGTGCTCAATGACCGCTGCAACTTCGTTCAAGTTGTGGGGCGGCATATTGGTGGCCATCCCAACTGCTATGCCCGCCGCTCCATTAACTAGGAGATTCGGTAATGCTGCGGGAAGGCAAACAGGTTCTTCGCGTTCGCCGTCAAAGTTCGGACTGAAATCCACGGTGTCTTCATCTAAGTCTTCGACCATTGTCATGGCGGCTTCAGTCAGGCGAGCCTCTGTGTATCGATAGGCGGCGGGCGGATCATCCAGACTGCCGAAGTTGCCCTTTGGCGCCACGAACGGTACCGACATTGAAAAATCTTGTCCTAGGCGAACCATCGCCTCGTAAATCGCGCCGTCACCATGAGGATGGTATTTACCCATGACTTCCCCAACTACGCCGGCAGATTTCCTAAAGGGCGTAGCCGGACGCAGACCTAGGTCTGCCATCACATACAGAATTCGGCGTTGGACTGGTTTCAATCCGTCACGCACGTCTGGGATAGCGCGGCTCGTTGTAACCGAGAGCGCATAGGGCATAAATGAATCCCGCATCTCGTCATCAACGGGGATTTCAACAATCTCGCGAGCAAATTGTTCTGGTGCTTTCGCTTTGGCCATGACTTCCTGAGTTTTTCTCCGTTGAGCCGAGGGTAGGACGCTCCACGGCATTAGTGAGGTCATTCGGGTACAAAAAGCTTGTTGTCCGAAACGCGTCTCTGGGGCGTCGTTTCGGTAACGTTTACTCCTGTACCTAGGGACCAGCGAGGGGGCCATTTCTCCCCTGACGCCTCCCAACCGACTAGCCGGAGAGCCCGGAGCATTATGAGCCGACGTATCGATGTCGAACTGACAAGTCAGAGCGACGACGGAACCTGGACCTGGCGAGCCGCCGGCGCCAAACAACCTAAAGGGACACTTGATGGCGCGCTGCTGTATAGCGGTGCCGCTGTAGGTGATGTGTGTAGGGCGGAGGCCGATTTCGAGATTGACGGTATTTTCGTCACTGCCGTAATGCCCGCAAAAGGCCGGAGTGGTCGACCCGATGACGAGCGGATTGAGCTACTCGGGTCTACGACTGAATTCCAAGGTGTCACCACCCAACTCGCGAAGAAGGGCCGTTCAGGGAAAAAGAAAGATGGACGCCGGCGAGATGATGGCAAGAAAAATCGGGCTAAAGGGGCTGGCCGGGACCGTGACGGTAAAGGCCGAAAAGCATCCAGAGACGACAAACCCAGGAAGCCAAAGGCCGATGCCCCGGCGAAACCGAAGCCGAAGAAGCTCAAGCCTGGACGCGCACATCGTAAGGCGCTGATAGAAGGTCTTCCCGAGGAGCAGCGCGTTATTGCCGAGCAGGTCTCGCGAGGCGGCATTGCCGCTGTTCGAAAGGAAATAGAGGAACAAAATCGTCGCGCTGAGGAAGAAGGCACTGACGCTGTGCGCGCAGACGCACTCCTTGCTTTGGCAGAGTCGCTTGTCCCCCAAATTAAGGTCGCTGAATGGCGGGATCGAGCTGATGCTGCCCTGAAGTCGATAGCGGATGTTGATGTTCGAGACCTCAGGGCGGTGATCGTTGCTGCTGAAGATTTCGCTCGCGACGACGAGAGTCGAGCATTGGCCGAAGAAATTCGCTCGGGCTTAAACCAACGCGTCGAATCCGATCAGATGAAGTGGCAAGATGAGATTAGAGAAGCACTGAAAGAGGAGCGAGTTGTTCGTGCTCTTCGGCTGAGTTCTCGACCTCCTAAGGCAGGCAGCCCGTTGCCCCCTGACATTGCTGAGTCGTTGGCGAGTCAAGCCAACCAAGCTCTCGGCGGCGACGTCAGCCAACAACGAATTGGAATAGTCCTAGAAGCTGTCGCTTTTTCTCCGATTCGACCTTACGTCGCTATTGCCCATATCCCGCCAGACCCCGGCAAGGAACTGCTCGAGGTAGTCACTAAGGTCTCCGACCGCATCCCCGATATTGCTAAGCAGTTCGGGATAGAGCCCATCGAGAAAGGGCGCGGTAAACGACGCCCTAAGAACCAAAAACGTGCCGACAAGGAAGAGAAGAGCGCTGAGACCGAGCCCGGCGCTCCTTCGGGTGAGAGCGCTGTAGAGACATCAGTTGACACTGCTACTCAGGACCTGGAACCAGCGACCGTAGAAGAAACGGGAATGTCCTCTGAGCCGGAACCAGTTGCACCCGTTGAGGTGAACGACGCTGGCGTCGACGCTGAAGAGGACGAAGCTATGCAGTTGCACGACGATGAGTCGCTTGACGAAGATCCGAGCGACGCCGAACCCAAAGAAACAGAGTGAGCAATGGCGGTCAATTACGAGCAGAGAGGCAACGTGCGAGTCTTTACTTTGGACCGCCCGGAAGCACGCAATGCTGTCAATCACGATGTTTCCATGGAGATGGAAGCCCATCTTGATGCCTTCGAGGCTGACGAGACNGCGTGGGTAGGCGTACTAGCCGCTAATGGCCCTGTCTTTAGCGCAGGTGCTGANCTNAAGGCGGTAAGTAGCGGCAAGGGCATAGAGACTGACAGAGGGGGCTTTGCCGGTCTTGTCCGCTACCCGCGCACTAAGCCTCTTATTGCCGCCGTCGACGGCCCTGCGCTAGCGGGCGGGNTAGAAATTGTCCTGGCATGTGATCTTGTTGTCGCATCATCAGCGGCATCTTTCGGCATACCTGAAGTTAAGCGCAGTCTTATCGCTGGTGCGGGCGGTCTCTTTCGTCTTCCAGTGGCGCTAGCCCGCAATGTGGCGATGGAGATGGCCCTTACCGGGGATCCGATTACTGCGAACCGAGCGTTTGAGCTTGGCTTAGTCAACCAACTTTGCGANCCAGGCGAGGTAGTGGCAGCAGCTGAGNACTTAGCGGAGCGCATTTCAGTNAATGCCCCNATCGCCGTNCGCGAAAGCCGAAAGGTCGTGCTTGAAAGCCATGGAGTCCCAGACGAACAGGGCTGGCAAATAACCAGGGAACATTTTCGGACAGTGGTTAAAACTGAGGATTTCAAAGAAGGGCCGTTGGCGTTCGTTGAAAAGCGAGACCCCGTGTGGAAGGGTCGCTAGCCCTCCAGCACGCCATGTTCGGTCAGGAAAGGCAACAGGCCGGGCGCCATCGGTAGGAGTGTCATCTGCTCTACATCGGCGAAGGTAAGTTCTGCTGCGTCGTCAGCGGCTGCAGCCGTTTCAGGTGCGAGTACGTCGACCAGGAAGTCTGCTATGAGATANCGCTCCTCACCCGCTGATCGTTCTACCCAACCTACAAAGGCCCNGCAGGTNGCGACCAATCCGGTTTCTTCTAATACTTCCCTCTCTACCGCTTCTTGCCAGGACTCTCCAGGTTCGACGTGTCCNCCTGGTATTGACCAATAGCCCTGACCCGGNGGCTTTCCGCGGCGAACGAGGAGCAACTTGTCTCCCCATAGGGCGATCGCTCCGACACAACACGCTGGCATTGAACCGCCAGTCACTCAATCGAGATCCAGCGGGCGGTGCACGGTGAGCAGTCGCGCTTTAAACCCAAACGTTTCAAAGAAGTTTTTTGTCGCACGGTTACCTGGTAAAGCCATGGAATCGATGCCGACACATTTTCGTTCAGTGCACCAGGCAATCACGCTTTCCGCAAGGGCTTCACCGACGCCGACCTCGCGGGCTTCGGGCTGCACCCAAATGTCGGAGATTACGCCAAGTAGTTCGCCCGTTCGTAGCAGTGTCACTCCAGCCGCCGCGTACCCAACAGGCACTTCATCGATCTGCCCGATCCACAACTCTTCATCGGGATTATGAAAGGAGGATTCGAGGCTCGCACGAAATGGCGGATTTCGCGTTTCTCGACGACTCCAAACCCATCCACCCCNATTCTCGGCTTGCTCGGCTACGGCAAGTGAGACGAACTCTTCGAGAAGCGATAGATCATCGACTGTTGCAAGCCGCGTACCTTCCATCATTGAGCGGATCGCTTGACTTCTAGTGCCTTTTCTGCCTGAAGACGCCCATCTTCCCCTGCGGTCAAGTCAATGTGCGTGAACATTTCGGCTACGGCGCTGTGGCCGGCTTTAGTGGCAATTTGGTGGTACATCTCCTGTGCTATTCGACGGTAGTTCGGGTGTCCCTGAGGCTGACTCCGCAGCTCGATCATGTGCAGCGCCTCGCGGGCGTTGAATTGCATGACGTAACGCACCCGGAATGCCATCGCGACGGCGTATCCAGCCTGTTCAGGGAAGTCTGCGAGGAGCATCTCATATAGCGACCTTGACCGCTCCATCACCCCGGAATACCGCTCGCTGAGCCCAGCGTTAGTTACTGCTTCGGGNGTTTCGTAACCATGGTCAGGGGTGAGGGATTGCCATTCAATCGTAAGCAGCCGGTGCCGTTGTAGATCTCGAAAACCGCCATAGTCGCCGAGGACGTCGAATCGATAGTCCAGTCTTTCGAGGGCTCGTCCTGGGCGGTGCCTTCGGTTACCTCGCTCCCCCACATAACGGCGAACAAGATCGATCCGTTGGTCTGCTGTCATACCGTCGACGAGATCCACTAACTGCGTCTCAGGTAGTTGACTGTAGGGGTACAGCATCGCAGCGAGCATCTTGCGCTCACCATCGGGGTCCCAGTCGATCAGGTCTACCTCAGGGGCCGGATTAGGGTTTATGCCGTCGGTAAGAACCTCAGCAAGCTCCTTCATAGCGGTCTGGTTACCCTCCAGATACCTTGACCACGCTACGCCTCTCTCNTCAACGTCTACGCGCCTAAGNAATGAAGGGATTACCTTTCTGAGTTCGCTCAACATCAAGGCCGANTAGGCCCTGGCTTCAGGCAAGGGGTGCGCCCTCATTCGGAGCAACAGAGCTTCATACGCCTGGCCGGTNCCGTAAATTCCGACATTTGAAAGACTCGCTGCTGGCAACAGACCGCGCACTGCGTCGAAGGCTTTGGCGCGAATGGTTTGCCGATATGCCAGATCCCCAATATCTGATCCTTGGGCGTGTTCAGAGCGATAGAAGTCCTGCATCAGGGGCACAAGCTCGCCGTAGCTTTCAAATATTCGATCCATTTCACCGACGTATTTCGTTCCGATTGACGAGCCAAGTATTTCGGGGTCACGGTGATAGCGGTAGCGTCCGTCGATTCTCGTGTCATAGCTGAGATATCGAGTTGACTGTTCCAAGTAGGACATCAGGCGACCCCACTCGAGAACCTTGGTGAGAAGGTTGGAAGCCTGCTCGCATGCGAGGTGAACCCCGCCAAGTTGAGCGACAGAGTCGTCTCCGTATTCAACAAAAACTCTCTGATATAGCTCCTCCGCTTTAGCCAGCCCCACGGTGGCGTCGATGGAATGATCGCCGGAAACATCGAGATCTTCTACGAACTCGTCAAGAAAGAGTCGCCGCAAGCTTTTGTGTGTTCGGCTGTAGCGCGCGAACAATGCGCCTTTGACGACCTCAGGTAGGTTGACTAAGGCGAAGACAGGTTGGTCAAGGTTCGTGAAGTAGCGGCGAAGGATATCTTCCTCGCTTGATGAGAACTGTTCTGTCGCGTAATGATTCAAAGTCAATTTGAAGGCCGGCTAGGTGAGTCAATGCTTTCTTCTGGCANTCCTGATCGTAGGACTATCTGCTCTAGTAGTGGCGCACCCTCNTGGGGTGGCTCCTAATAGACGACTGAGATTGCGTCAGAAACAACGCGCAAACTGACTTCTTCGCACTTTCCGACCGAAACTCCATCGATTAGAGCTCGTGTGCCTGCTGGAAACTGGTGTTTGAACTCCGTGATTCGACGCGACTCGAGATTGGAGTTGGGAAGGTGACTTCCTGATTTGATTCGTTGCCATGCGAGCCACCTTTGGTGGATGNTCAAGTCGCCAGCAACTAGATCGAACCGTCCATCGTTAGGGTGCGCTCGCGGTGCGACGCGCCATGTCCGACGCCACTCCGAGTTCATGATTGCGGTAATGGGACCGGTCCACCAGTTTTTAAGAAATAGGACGTGCGCTACGACGGCATGACGTCGATCACCGAGCCAAAGTTCCCCGACATCAATGGTGGCTTTTCGCGCTGCATCGCCGTCGAGCCTGGAGACTCCTCCTTTAGGGGACCCCGTTGCTCGCCAAATATCGCCGCCCACGAGGCCAACGAGGGGAAGTTCCGATTCATTGTTCCAACACTCTTCAACAAGTTCTCCAATTTGTCTGTCGGTCGTAGCCACACGCTCTGGACAGCCCCCGTCGTACGGTCGACCCCACTCACTTCCCGATTTAATTACCATCGTCCAACAGCATCTCGTGTTCGGTGTCTTGAAGGCGGGCCGCAGCAGCCACAAGGTCTCGATCAAGGAGACGGCAGGCCTCCCGAGCGCACTCGCGTAGTTCCGGTGTCGGCGCCACATCCGCGATCTGGCTTAGGAGGTCTACTACTTGCCGAATATGGCGGACGAAATCGCCAGCTGATGATGTGTCATCGATGACATCGGCAAGCGCGTGACCGGATGCCCAGCCATGCACAGTGCCGATGATTGTCGGGTCAGGTTCGCGCGTTTCAGGAAGGCCTCGCTCTCGCTCTGCTCGCCGCAACTGTGTACTACGAGCCAGGAGTGCAGCTACTTTGCCTTTAAGCACGGCGTTTGGATACCAGGGAGGCGGTGGGTCAAGGCGACTGCGATGTTCGTAGGTCAACGTAGACACCAGTCCGGCTAGTTCGGGCGGCGACAGGTCGGCAAACAAATTTTCAGAAAGCCCCAATGCGGCGAGAAGGTCCATTTCATGGAAGATGCCTTGCAAATATTTCCCTATCGGNGTGAGAACCCAATCCTGGCTGCANCCGAAAAGNTTCATTATTTCCTCAATGGCCACTAGGGATTGTGCAAGGCCCCCTTGGGCTACTTCGATTTGGTGCTCTGCTGCGGCGATTCCGATTTGTGCCTGCTCTACCCGCCGGGTTGCCTTCGCGCGTTCAGCGCGCAGATCACGCTCGGGTCGACGTATCTCCAACACAATCCCGAGGTCAGTCAAGGTCTGCTTTAAAAGGCGGGCGCAACTCCGTTGATATTCGCGACGATTGGGCGCGTACGGCTTTGGCAGCTCAAGATCCGTAATTATCTGAGGTGCTGCGTCAAAGTCAGCCTTACTGAGCATCATGACTTTCCCTCTTGGTGTCACCACCCTAAGACGATGCTCTCCTCCCCTACGGCTGGTCGTACCTAAGACCAGTAAAAAATTTGCCTCGTTGCCATGCAAACGTTCAATGATTGCGCCGGGTCGGAGCCTTTCCAGTGGAGTCCCGTTGACAGAAGTTGCCAGTTCCGCTTCGTTACCGCTTTCCAAAGATTCAATACCGAGGCGCTTAAGCTCGATTCGCGCTGTCTCCAGCGTGGCTCGCGCCCTAGCTAGGTTCTTGTTCAGTTTTAAGATGTTGCTGTTTGAGCGGTATTGCGCAAATGACCGCTCCAGCAGGTCAACCGCTTCTTCGCGAAGGACGCGAGCCATCAGATTTGCGGCCATGTTGTATGTGGGGCGGAACGCAGATTCGAGAACGAAATCTGTGCTTCGCGCTAACCGGCTCAGTTCCCCGAAGCTCTCGTATGGACTCCAGAGAGCGTATGCGTGCCCAGATGAGTCGATGCCCCGTCGTCCAGCTCGGCCCGTCAGTTGCGTATATTCGCCAGCGGTGAGGGTGACATGGCCCTCCCCTCGAAAGCGACTGAGTTGTTCAATTACGACAGACTTAGCGGGCAGATTCACACCCATTGCAAGTGTCTCCGTAGCGAAGACCACTTTAAGTAATCCAGCTGCGAAACAGTCTTCAACCGCTTCCTTAAATGGCGTCACCATGCCGGCGTGGTGTGCCGCCAACCCAGCGGAGAGACCTTCTAGCCACGAATCAAAGTTAAGTAATGCGAGGTCCTCTCTGGATAAATCCTTGACGTGCTCTTCAACAATTGTTTCCACCCGCTGTTTTTCACGTCCATCGAGGAAATCAACACCATGTTCCAAAGCATTTTGAACAGCATCGTCGCAGCCCTGACGCGAGAAAACGAAAAAAATCGCCGGCAAACGGTCCGCGGCGTCTAGGTGAGCAATTACTTCGCTTCTTCTTGGCCGACCCACCGCGCCTGATCTGCTCTTGGGCCCCCGATGCTTCTGACCTCGCATCTTCGCCAGGAATCTCTCTACTTCATGGTTGCTTTCGCCTCCCCTGAGGGTTCGAAACTCCTGAAGGTGTCTGTGTCGTTTGTCGAAAATCAAGAAGTGGTTTTGAAGCTCGACAGGACGGGTGGTCTCGATCACCGCGTGACATTCCGAATGTACTTCCGTAATCCAAGCGGCTACCTCAGCGGCATTACTAACCGTCGCCGACAAACACACCAATTGAGTTTCTGTAGGGAGCTGCATAATTACTTCTTCCCAAACAGGCCCCCGATATGGATCTTGAAGAAAGTGGACCTCGTCGAGAACCACCAGTCCCAGCTGGTCGAGTCGAGGACTCCCCCCATAGATCATGTTCCTCAAGACTTCAGTCGTCATCACCACCACTTCAGCGTCTGGCCGAACGGCATTGTCGCCGGTGAGAAGACCCACCCGACCTTTCCCAAGCCACCGTCCTAGGTCCTTAAACTTTTGATTCGAAAGAGCCTTTATTGGGGTGGTGTAAATAACAGTCTTTCCCTCAAGTAGCACCTGGTGTATTCCATATTCAGCCACGAGGGTCTTTCCAGCGGAAGTTGGGGCCGCCACCAACACCGAAGATCCGCTCTCCAATAATTCGAAGGCCTGAAGTTGGAAGTCGTCTGGCGTCAAGCCTCGTTCGGTCAACATGGCGTTTCTGTTAGTTCCGGGTTCAGGACTCATTAGTTGACAGGTTACGAATCCGCGCTGCGCGACCGTCGGAGGAACCGGCCTATCAGAATCGATAATTCATAGAACAAATACATTGGAATTGATAATGCGGCCAGTGAGACGGGGTCACCAGAAGGTGTGATGATCGCAGCCCCTGCGACGATTCCCACGATCGCGAATCTGCGCAATGCGCTCAACCTTGAAGGGGACACAACATTCGCTAGCTGAAGAAAAATTAGGACGATAGGAAATTCAAAGCCGATCCCGAATGCGACCATCATGTAAGCAATAAGTCCGAGGTATGCACCCGGCGAAAAGAGTGGGTCGACTGATTCACCGCCGAACGAGATTAGAAATTCCAAGGCTCGCTCAAAGGTTAGGTACGCCAACGCGGCTCCGCACCCGAAGAGAAACAAACCACTAGCAACGAAAGGTAAGACATACCTCCGTTCACGCCTATCTAGTGCTGGCGTGACAAATCGCCACAGATTCCAAAGCAGAACTGGCATCGCAAGGACTATGCCTACGTAGAGCGAAACACGTATCCGAGTTTTAAAGCCGTCGAGGGGCTCGGTGATTATCAAGCTGCAGGAGCGATCTATCTCTTGTGACTCCAGGACTCTGCAGTACGGGGGAAGAAAAAAATTGTCCAAAAGCCAGCTATATAGGACAAGTCCAATAGCGGCACCGACGGTAACGGCTATGGCGCAGATAATGAGTCGAGTCCTCAATTCCGCTAGGTGATCCCAAAACGTTTGCGGCGATGCTTTGGACCGACGCCGAATTCTCATTGGCTATCTCTTGGATGAAGTGGCTCACCCTCGGGGTTGGCCTGCTCTTTGAGCTCGCGGTCGTGTGATTCGACTACTGCCTCGTCCACCACTGCGTCGAACTCGTTTCTGATTTGCGCATTCAATCTTCGAAGTTGCGCAGCGCCCTTAGCTAACTGCCGCGCGACCTGAGGTAGTTGTTTAGGGCCAAGAGCGACGAGGGCTACGAGGCAGATAATCAGGACCTCGTTGGGAGTGAGATTCACATAACTGAGGCTAGGTCCTTGGAGGGGTCAATCGGCGACGGAGACGCGAAAGGACCACCCGCCTAATGCGTAGGCTTGCGACCCGCTCTATATGTTGGTTGGCCCGTTCTCCTTCTAGCGAAACCTTCCCCATAGCTAGTGCCGCTTCATCGAGACTCGTCACGGACTTTGACACTTCGGACCTAATGACCTTAAGAGCCCTCCATAGGAGCACTCCTACTAGCAACACCAACAGTGCGGCGATCGCCCCGAGAATTACCACGTCACTAGATTAGGGGCTTCCTTGCGGAGCCAGGAACTTTGAAGAATGATCGGGTCGTGCAACAGCGACTTCCCTCACTTCGTCAGCCACCGGTTCAGTTCGCCCANAGNGGAGCGCGGGCCCACGCCNCAGAAAACACCATTTCCGCGTTCGAANTAGCGCTCAGGCTTGGGGCGACAGGGCTCGAAACTGATGTATGGCTGACTCGTGATGGCGTTCCAGTTTTAGACCATGATGGAATTGTCCGACGCGGGGTTAGACGGCGCCCACTTGCGAATTCGAAGCTTGATGAACTCCCTCCCCACATCCCCACGCTGGCAGAGCTTTATGAGGCCTGCGGTACGGACTTCGAGCTGTCGATAGACGTAAAAGACCAAGCAGCTTTAGCGCCGGTCCTAGATGTGGCGCGCGAATTCAGCGCAGAGACGCGCCTGTGGTTGTGCCACCCCGAGGTCCAAACTCTTGCGAAATGGCGTGAATTAACAAATTGCAAATTGGTTAACTCGCTTCGGTTAAGGGATATGAAGCAAGGACCTGAACGACATGCGGCAGAGTTAGCTGCCCAGGAGGTCGACGCTATNAATCTTCATCACAGCGACTGGACCGGCGGTTTGACCACATTGTTTCATCGCTTCAATCGTTATTGCGTCGCGTGGGACGCGCAACACGTGCGCGTAATTCGCGACCTAGTCCGGATGGGCATCGATGGTGTGCATAGCGATCATGTTGATCGGTTACACGCTGGATTCGAGGCAGCGCAATAATTTATGGNCGCCCTATGCCATCAAGAGGCCAGATTCGAAGAAACACTTCACCAACCAGCAAGTCTTTATGAATAGGTCCGAAGAAGCGGCTATCGCGACTGTTGGGCCGATTGTCACCCAGAACGAACACATGGTCAGGTGGTATCGCTGTNTCAGGAAAGTCTGATGTGTACGTNTCGGGGGTGAGATACGGCTCGTCTAGCAGACGACCATCTACGTATATAGCGCCGCCTTCAGCCGTGACCTGCTCGCCTTCTAGCCCGANGACTCTCTTAACGAAATCCTTTATGTCCGTTTCACCCATGTTTGCAGGCCGATTGAAAACGACTAGATCACCTCTATCTACATCGCCGAGGCTAAACGCGAGCTTGTAGACCATGAGTCGGTCGCCGACCGCAAGTGTCGGNGTCATCGATTCGGATGGAATGAAATAGGTTTGAACGAAGGTCGCGCGGATTATAAAGGCTGCTAGCAGAGCAACAAAGATCACGACGAACCACTCGCGAAACCATCGCCACCTTAAGGTCTTAGACCAATTGCGGAGCATCTTCCGATTGAGTCCGATCACTTTTCTGCGCCAACTAGCCAGGCGACTGATGCGCCCACATATGAACATGCGAGGGCATCAAGTGCGAATGGTCTTCCCATCGTGGTTACAGATACGTTGGATCCTTGTAAGGCTGTTGCTATGTCGACCGGCTCAACTGGATATGGGTGATGATTAAGGGCGGTAATCCAATCGCTCTGGGCTCCCAAAGGAATAGGCACCTCGATCTCAGTTGGCGTCGCTTTGAGGATCGACTCCATATGGTGGCTTACGCCCTGATGTCGTTCACGGGGATCGAGTTCAGACGCCCGTACGCAAATTCCAACCTTGGCCCCTAAGGCCGACAAGGTCGCTGCATGGCCGGCCAATTCGAGAGATGAGAATCCGAGTTGCGATGCAGTGCCGACATGTCCTGGGCCAGCTGCGACGATAATTTCGCTGCAGTTGTGCTCAAGGAGCGCCGCAACGCCCGAGGGGACGTTAATTACTTCNAGGTCCCCGCCAAATGCCTGACCTGCTGTGGCTGTCAACCCCAGAATGTTGGCCTTCTTGAGGTCCGCTAATAAATCGCTCAGCGCGAGTGGCAGAGCCGCCTGGTCGGTCATCACATATCCCAAAGTGTCAGAATTCGCCCCAATAGCGGCTGCGCCGAGTTGGCTGTGTAAGACACATAGGAGGACTCGCGCTCCGCTTAGATCTTGCCGGACAGCTACATAGGGATCAACCTCAATTTGTTCCGATAGATATCTGGCCTTGAGGATTTCACCCGGTCGTTGCTCTCTTTGAGAGCGCCTGTTGTTGATCCAATGAACCACGTGATGGCCGCCTGTGCCAAGCTCTAGGTCCACGGCAGTTGTGTTAACCACAACTTCATCACCCGTTTGGAGAGTCCCACACACCGAGACCAGGGCGTAGCCGGTCGAGTTGTCATCGAAAAGCACTCTTTGTAACCCATGTCGCTCTTCAGTTATCTCCGCTACTACTCGTGAAGAAAAGCGTGCCATGGCAAGGCCTACAGCGACTCAATTAGGGCGTCTACCCGCTCATCTTGNGCCAAGAAGGGGTCTTTGCATAAAACGGTGCGTTGAGCTTGGTCGTTAAGTTTGAGATGCACCCAGTCGACCGTGTAATCNCGCTTTCGTTCCTTCGCTTGCCGCACGAATTCGCCGCGTAGACGNGCTCGTGTGGTTTGTGGGGGCTGGTCANTCGCTGTCTCCACATCGGCATCGTCCAAGATTCGTTCTACAAGACCATTTCTTTGCATTAGGTAGAACACGCCGCGCTTTTGGTTTACATCGTGGTACTGCAGATCCAGCAGAGCGGACTTAGGGTCCCCTAGCTCTATGTCGTGTTTTGCTTTGTAACGNTCAAGAAGGTGGTACTTGATGACCCAGTCGACTTCNCGTTCGAGGGTTAACGGATCTTGTTCGATTGCTTGCATGCAGTGTTCCCACATCGACAANGCTTGTTTCTCTTCTGCATTNAGTTCATTGGTGTCAGCGAACCGCTGCGCCCGTTCCAAATACTCGGATTGGATTTCGAAAGCACTCGCCTCTCTGCCATTCGCGAGCCGGACTCGGCGACGGCAGGTTATGTCATGGCTAATTTCCCTGATCGCGCGAATCGGATTTTCGAGCGTCAGATCTCGGAGGACCACAGCGGGGTCCTCCATCATTCTCAGAAGCAGAGACGTTGCGCCGACCTTAAGAAATGAGGTGTATTCGCTCATGTTTGAGTCACCCACTATGACGTGTAGGCGTCTGTANCGCTCTGCGTCGGCGTGTGGCTCATCTCTAGTGTTAATNATGGGACGGCTNCGGGTAGTTGCGCTTGAGACACCTTCCCAAATGTGTTCTGCTCNTTGAGCAATGCTGTACATCGCGCCGCGCGCGCTCTGAAGCACCTTTCCAGCGCCGGTNTATATCTGCCGCGATACGAGAAACGGGATCAGAACTTCGGCATAATTCGAAAAGTCGTCGCGACGGCTCGTGAGATAATTCTCATGGCAGCCATAGCTGTTGCCTGCGCTGTCGGTGTTGTTCTTGAAGAGGTAGATAGTGCTACCGGTTATGCCTTCCTCCGCAAGTCGTTCCTCGGCATTTTCTACTAGGCGCTCTAGTATTCGTTCTCCTGCACGGTCGTGACACACAACCTCGTAAACCGAGTCGCACTCAGGTGTTGCATACTCTGGGTGAGAGCCAACGTCGAGATACAAACGGGCNCCATTAGCTAGAAAGACGTTGCTCGAACGACCCCANGACACGACCCTGCGNAATAGGTATCGAGCTACCTCGTCAGGACTCAAACGTCGCTGACCCCTGATTGTGCATGTCACCCCGTATTCNTTTTCGAGGCCCATGATCCGTCGTTGCACCAGCACACCGTATCTCTAGAATCTCAGGTGGAGGTGTCCAGATCGAAGGATCTAGTGCCTCTGAGGGGTTACTGCCCTAAGACGGACTCGGTTTCTGAATCACTTAGCCGATGAAAACACCTTCGGCCGTTATCGGCGGCCAGAACTGCGACTTCAAGTTCGTTGGCCGCAATAGTCCGTTCAGGACCCGCGAGCGACGAGACCGCTAGGTTGACTGCTCCGTCTCGATTAAGGTCAGCGCTCCACCCCTCGGCGAGGCGTTCAAGCACGGATTCTGAGTCGCCGCCGATACAGCACCAGTGTTGCTCGTCTGCGACGGTGCCGTCGTACTGAATTCGGTACAGCTCGGCGGAGCCAACTGCGTCAATTTCGGCCACAACGATCTCAACCTCCATCGGTTTCATCTCGTGTGTGAAGATTTGCCCAAGCATTTGGGCGTATTGGTTTGCCAGGCTGCGCGCGTCCACGTCTTCTCGGCTGTACTGATAGCCCTTGAGTTCCGCGTAACGCACTCCCGCGATTCTCAGCTGGTCAAATTCGTTGTATCTACCGACTCCCCCGAACGCAATTCGGTCGTAGATCTCGGACACTTTTCGCAGAGTTGAGCTGGCATTCTCGGCAACTAACGCCACCCCGCCATCGTATTCAACCGCTGCGAGGCTCCTGCCTCTAGAGATTCCTTTACGGGCATAGTCAGCCCGATCCTGCATTAGTTGTTCGGGGCTAACGTACATTCCGGGCATAGTCATAAGCGTTACTCCCCTCCGGTGAGTTCTTCGCGAAATTCGGAGAACACCTCGCCGGATTCATCATCCGTGAGTTGCCGGAAACCGTCCGCTGTGATGGCGCTTAGCACTGGGTAGATGCCTCTAATTGGGTCGGGACCGCCGGTTGCGCTGTCTTCATCAGCGGCGTGCCAAAGGGCTTTAACGGCCAGGAGCAATGCTTCTTCTGTAGTTAGCTCCGGCCGAAATCCCAACTTGATCACGGTGCCGGCATGCAAACTTCCTGAGCCACTTGTCGCGAAGTCTTGCTCTTCGTAACGTCCGCCGGTCACATCGAATTGGAACAGCCTTCCGGTTTCGCGGTTGGCGTCGTAGCCGGCAAAGATTGGCACGACGGCGAGCCCTTGCATCGCCTGTGGAAGGTTTCCTCTGAGCATTTCTGCTAGTTGGTTCGCTTTCCCTTCAAGGGTCAAGGGCTTGCCCTCTATCTTCTCGTAATACTCAAGTTGCAACTGAAACACTCGAACCATTTGTAACGCTGGGCCGGCCGCACCAGCTATTGCGACTGCAGAATGTTCGTCTGCCGGAAAGACCTTCTGCATGTCTCTATGGCTGATCAGATGACCTGCAGTGGCGCGCCGGTCTCCTGCGACCACCACTCCCCCTTCACAGCGAACTGCTAGGACCGTCGTCGCGTGGCCAGCGTCAATAGGGCCAGGTAAATCGCTCGAAAACGGGTCTAATCCGTTGTGTTTGAGAAGTGAGAGGAAGTCAGTACCCGGGTCCTCACCTGGGTTAAAGAAGGAGATAGAACTCACTCTCCGCCCTTTTGAACGTAGTTTTTGACGAATTCTTCAGCGTTAGTCTCAAGCACGCCATCAATCTCATCTAGCAGATCATCAAGTTCCGCTTTTAGTTCTTCACCTGTCGCTGTTGGCTCGATTTCCTCGACTTGAGAATCATCGGACCGTGATGTGCGTCGCTGCTTCTGCTCTCGTTCAGCCATTAATGCCTCCTACTGTCACAAGTCTAAGGGGTTCTTACGTCCCTAACCGTCGCAATAGCTCTGCCGCATTTTCGCATTCATCTAACAAGTTAGCGACATGGCTCTCTGTGCCTCGCAAAGGCTCAAGCATAGGAACGCGTCTCAAGGGATCACTACCGACGTCGAAGACCATCGAGTCCCAGTTCGCAGCAACGATTGCATCCGGGTAGCGCTCTAGGCAACGGCCTCTAAAGTACGCCCGAGTGGTTGGAGGTGGATTATCGATAGCGTCCTCAACTTGGCTGTCCGTCGAAACTCGCTGTAGTCCAATTCGCCGCGACAGGCCTTTGTCAGGCCGCAAATCGTGATATTGGAGATCGAGCGCCGCCATCTGAGGGTCTGACCATTCAAGGCCATGGCGTTCTCGGAAGGCCTCATAGAGGCGGCGTTTAGCTATCCAGTCGATGGAATCGGCAAGAGAGTCAATATCGCTCTCTATAGCGGTTAAAACGTGCTGCCATCGGTCCATGATGTCGCGCCCGATTTGCTCACCGCCGACCACTTCGAAGCCAAATCGTTCTGCCCAGAGCTGGGCAGCTGAGAAGTAAGCCCACTGCACGTCGAGTGCCGAGACCCTCTGACCGTTAAGCAATCGGTGAGACATACCTAGGTTGATGTCGTAGCTAACCTCCCTTAGCGTTTTAACTGGGGTTTCGAAAGCAAGGTCATTGGGTGCCATCTCGTCATCAATCATCGCCAACGCAATGGCTGTCGTTCCGAGTTTTAGGTAGGTCTGAAGCTCACTCATGTTCGCGTCACCAACGATGACGTGGAGCCTTCGATATTTTTTACTATCGGCGTGAGGTTCATCTCGTGTGTTGACGATTGGCCTCTTTAAGGTTGTCTCTAAGCCAACCTCCTCCTCAAAAAAATCTGCTCGTTGCGTAATTTGAAACGGGATCTCGGCATGTGTGAGGCCAGGAGCCTCTGAGCCGATCTTTCCAGCTCCGCAAAATATTTGTCGTGAAATAAAAAAGGGCATTATTTGTTGGACGATTCGCCCAAAGGGAACTGACCGGTCAACTAGATAATTTTCGTGGCAACCATAACTATTGCCTTTCCCGTCGCTGTTGTTCTTGTGAATGATCAGCTCTTCACCCTCGGGTAGCAGCTCATTCGCTTTCTCCATCGAACGGATGAGAATCTCTTCCGCAGCCCGGTCATAGATAGTGCATTGCAGGGCGTCTGTGCATTCCGGCGTGGACAGCTCTGGATGAGCGTGGTCCACGTAGTATCTCGCGCCATTGGTTAGGACTGCGTTTACCAAATGAGTTTCAATTTCAGGGGCAAGTGCATCGAATTCGTTGAAACCTCTAGCGTCGACCCCTGGGTGTTCGTCCTCGAAGTCCCAACTAATGCGCCGTTCAAGAAACCCGTTGACATAGGCGTTAATGATCATCGAGGAAGCTGCAACCGGGTTTGAGTCGCCGTCGTTGCGATGAAGAATGCCAAATTCTGTTTCTATTCCCAGAACTTTATGAACAGCCACAGGGCGACCTTAGTTGCGTAACTGCCTCTTAGAGGTATTGACCGGTCTGAACTCTTTCTATTGCTCGACCGCCTTCACCATCAAATTCGTCATCTGCGCTGAGTAAGGTGCGGATGAACACAATTCGCTCTCCTTTTTTGCCAGAGATTTTGGCCCAATCATCCGGATTGGTTGTGTTAGGGAGGTCCTCGTGTTCTTTGTATTCCTGGCGGATAGAGCCGAGTAGATCGTCTAACCGGATGCCGTAACTGCCAGTAGCAATCGAACGTTTGATAGCGGTTTTCTTCGAGCGCCGAACGATATTTTCTATCATTGCCCCGGATGCGAAATCCTTGAAGTACATGACTTCTTTGTCGCCGTTTTGGTATGTCACTTCAAGAAACCGGTTGTGATCTTCAGGTCGATACATCTCTTCGACTGTTCGCTCGATCATGACGCGAACAGTCTTGTCTGGGTCACCGCCGCCCAATTCATCAATTTCAAGGGCGTCAAGAGGTAGCTCTTGTTTCAAATAGGTTGCGAAAATTGCTGATGCAGCAGTTTCGTCGGGCCGATGAATTTTGATCTTCACATCGAGACGGCCGGGCCGCAGGATGGCCGGATCGATTAAGTCCTCTCGGTTTGAGGCACCAATCACGATTACGTTGCGCAGACCCTCAACGCCATCGATCTCAGCTAATAGCTGCGGGACCACGGTCGATTCCATATCTGAACTGATGCCACTTCCCCTGGTGCGGAATAGCGACTCCATTTCGTCGAAGAAAACGATCACTGGCCAACCTTCGCTTGCCTTCTCGCGTGCTCGTTGGAAAATCTGCCGAATTTGACGTTCTGTCTCGCCGACATACTTGTTGAGGAGTTCGGGCCCCTTGATATTGATAAAGAAGCTCTGAGCTGTGCCGTTTCCAGATGCATCCGCAACTTTTTTGGCCAATGAATTCGCTACGGCCTTCGCGATAAGGGTTTTACCGCACCCGGGAGGGCCATAGAGGAGGATTCCTTTGGGTGCTGGCAAGTCGTACTCTCGAAAAAGATCTTGGTGTAAATAGGGAAGTTCCACTGCGTCGGTGATTTGCTCGATCTGACCGTCCAAACCGCCTATGTCGTCATAAGTGACGTTGGGAACTTCTTCTAGAAGGAGTTCGTCGACCTCGGGACGCGGAAGCCTTTCCAAAACCAGATTGGCTCGGACGTCAAGTAGCAAACTGTCACCGGCCCTCAAGGTTTGTTGCTTTAGGTGATCTCCTAAATCGACGATTCGATCTTCGTCTGCTCGCCCGGTGACTAATGCTCGCTTCTCGTCGGACAGAACTTCTTTAAGGGTGACGACCTCTCCCGAGCTACTCGGATCACGAGCCATCACCACATTCATCGACTCGTTCAGGACTACTTCCGCTCCAGCTTCTAGTTCTTCAGCCAGGAGGTCCGGGTGAAGGCTGACTCGAACCTTTCGCCCGTTGACATGCACATCGACAGTGTCGTCGTCGTTGGCCGCTATGAACGTTCCGTAGGCAGATGGTGGCTGCGTGAGCTTTTCAACTTCTTCGCGCAAGGTAGCAATGTGCTCTCTAGCTTCACGGAGCGTAAAGGTCAGCTTCTCGTTTTGAGAAACTGCTTGAGCTAGTTGACCCTTGGTATCTAAGAGTCGTTCTTCGAGGGTTGTAACTCGCTTGGGTGTATCGACGAGTTTTCTCCTAAGTAAGCCCACTTCGGACTCAAGAGCTCTGATTTGGCTGCGGAGCGCGGCTATTTCACCCGCTGTCGGTTCTGACCTGCTCATGTCATCTTCGCTTGACATTAGGATCCTCGGCGCCGCGCTTGTCTGGTCCGGAAGCTACACGAATATGTGGATGAAGTGGCTCAACGCAGAAAATACCTTTTTACGAAGGTTGAAAGAAAGTTGCGCCCAGTGGGGTGAACGGGGGTAAATTATTTGGTGATGTCTCGTGTGTGTGAGACCTCGTCCCCCTTGGAACCGCCAAGCTTCCCTGCACGAAGAAGGAAGGCAAAAAATGAAGGTCTGGATTGATCAAGATCTCTGCACCGGTGACGGTCTCTGTGAGGAGATCGCTCCTGATGTGTTCACTTTGTTAGACGACGGGTTGGCCTACGTTGTTGAAGATGGCAACGTGATGTCTGATCCTGGCGGCGCCGAGGCGCTCGCCAACTTCCCAGATTCCCAGCTAGATGCCGTTATCGAATCAGCTGAGGAATGCCCGGGAGAGTGCATCTATATAGAAGCCTGATCTGCGCTTCAATAGCTACATCGCCGCATTTCCGGCGTTCTAACGGGTCCGTTACCGTAGGCACGGTCCGGTGCTGACCACGTTTCGTTCTCCTAAGGCAGCTGTTTCTGCCATGAATCCTGCTATTTCCGAGCGGTCCAATACGTATACGGCTCGCTGGTAGTCAGGAGCGCCCTTGGGCGCAACCGCAAAGACGATGCCGAGGACTGATCCTTGGGTGTCCACGACGGGAGCCCCGCTATCGCCTGTCTGTAAATGCGCGGCCGCGAACCAGAATTTGCGGGTGATATCGATCGAATCGTAAAGATCTCTTCCGTTGTCTGTTGCGCGTTCAACTAAACGGATAGGGGCAGTGCGCAAGGGACCTCCTGACGGATGGCCTACAACCGCCGCTAACTGGCCTGCTTGGGGAACTTCGAGGCTCAACGGGGACAAAGCGAGGTCTACGCGTAGAAGGGCTAGATCTCGTTCAGAGTCAAAGGCCGTCACTGTTGCTGGAGCTGCTGCTTGGCCGGGCAGAGCAATTTCGACGTTTTGAGAGCCAGCCACTACGTGAGCGTTTGTGAGAGCGACGCCGGGCGAAATGACGAATGCTGTGCCATCTTGTCGCTGACTGCACGCTATTGCCTGCACGCGAAGAACTGAGCCTGCGACCTTGGACAGTGTTTCTGCGGTTACTGCCAAATCGTCGGGTGGTTCTCCGACATCGACTGGCAGCGCCTTCGAGCCGAACGTGGGGACTCGCGACCAGTCTTGTAGGAGGCGGTCCAATAAACCTCTACCACTGGGTGTGAGTGGAGCGATTCGCTCGACAAATTCCACAACCCTGGATTCGGATGATTGTCTTTGCGGCCAGCCTTTCGCTGATGAGAACGGCGGCAGGATTATCCAGACGAGAAGTGCCACCGTTCCTAATCCGACAAGCGTTCCAGCTAACGAGTCGAGCCATCGAATGGGTCGCGGGACCAAGTTGCGAAGACCTCTTGCTAGTCGCCAACCAATTGCGTGTCCGATAACTCCTGAAAACAGAACTGCAAAGGCTCCTGCAGCCAAACGCTGATACTCGCCGTCAATGTTTAGAGCATTAACGCCGTCCGTTGTCCATCTAGCGGCAGCAAGGGCTCCTATCGCGAAGCCGATCCACGCACCTAGCCGACCAATTAGACCGCCGCGCCACCCGATAATAATCGCTATGACGAGCAGGACTCCGAAGGCCGCATCGAGGATCACGGAATGCTCGTTAGCTCGCTATCAGTCGCGCGTGTGTCAAGAAGCCAGTGTGCGCGACCATTCGATGATCCGGGCGTACGGCATTACCTTCGACATGCCATGTTCGGTGCAGTACTTCAACGGTTTCGACAAGCGCCCAGGGGCCTTGAGAAAGTTGCTTCCTGAAGGCTTGAACTTGAATTATGGATGGGTTGTAGGCGACCAAAATGCCGCCCGTTCGCAAGGAGCCCTCCAGATGCGGCACCACTCGCCATGGTTCAGGCAGGTCGAGTACTGCTCTATCAAACCCCGAGTCGTCGTGTTCCTCGTAAGCATCGCGGAGCTTGATCTCATAAGAGTCGAGGATGTTGGGGCCTAGGAACATAGAAACGTTCGACTGGGCGGTGGCAGCGAAGTCCTCCCTGATTTCATACCCAGTAACGACCGCACCGGCACGCAAGAGAACGGTCGAAAGCGCACCTGACCCAACTCCCGATTCGAAGACACGATCCCCTGGAGTGATATCAGCCAGAACTAGGATCGGACCCAAGTCTTTCGGGTAGATCACTTGAGCCCCGCGGGGCATTTTTAAAACGTGATCATTGATTGTCGGTCTCAGGCCGACAAAGCGGGCATTCGATCCAGTCCGGTACTCAGTACCTTCTGGAGTTCCTATGATCTCGTCGTGGGCGATGACCCCTGAGTGCGAATGAAACTCGTCGCCATGTGCGAGCTTGATTAGATAACGGCGCTGGCGGTTATCAACGAGCATCACCCGTTCGCCTTCGACCATCAGTCCAGAATTGTTCTCCGACGGTGCCTTCTCTTCTTTCACGATCGGCCGTCTGTGTCTCGCGGTAAGTGATCGATACGCAGCGACTCGCCTGGGTGAATTTCTTGACGAAATACGGCTCGCTGTTTTTTTCTGCTTAGGTGTCGCATGAATCGAAGCGTTGTTAGGACTGTCGCTAAACCAAACCAAACCCCGCTTCCATTGCGGCCACGACGCCAAGACGCGTTAAGCAGGCGGCCGAGACGAAACTCACTTAGCTCTGCGCGTGGTCCCATTAGAGCCTTACGACTTCGACGAAGGTAGATTTTTTGCGTCCGGCACGGCGCCCTAATACAAATGCAATCATCATCGCAGCCGCCACGACGACCCCCAGCAGAGCCGCTCCTTGGCTCTCCATCGGAGTAGGTGTCGAGTTCGACTCTCCTGTCAAACGTCCGAAACGCTCCGTAAGGTCCCCTGGCGTGATCTTGGCTTGGTCGCCACCATACTCAGCCATTGGAATGCCGCCTTCCATCTCGCTTCAAGGCGAGGAGTATCAAGTAGATAAGAACACCGCATGTACCTAAGCCGCATAGGTAAGGGAGGAAACTGAGGTTGCCTTGGAAGGTGTCGGTCTCCGTTTGCAGGATCCGGATGGTTGCTAATACTAGGAATAGACCGCCGATCCCAAAGATCGTCGTTCCGGCCAACCCGAAGGCAACGTATCTTCCTAAGCCCTTTAGGGGGCCGATTGTTTCTTGTCTGACGTATGCGCGCAGGGTCGAGACCAGATCATCAAAGTCACCTTTGATTCCACCATTTTGGTTCGACATTATCCCTACCTAAGACTTTTGGTATCCCTCAGCATGCCAGATGCGCTCCTTGAGCCCAATACGCGTTACGGCATATTCCCGTCAGCGTTCAGGATGTCCAGCAATGAGCCTATTTCCTGTTCTAGTAGGTCGAGTCGAGCAGCGATAGTTGGGGCCATCAGCAAGCGCTGTTTGTCGAAAGGGCCCACAGGCACCAGTTCAGCGATTCTGTAGCTTAACTCCGCCATATCGAGGCCAGCTGCTCCCGCTTCGCTGTCTAATGGATTGATTCGGTAACCCATTTCGTGCGCTTGTTGAGTGAATTCTGCCATTTGTTTCAAGATGCCTTGTGCGCGTTCGAGTGTTGCACCCTCCGGCTCCTCTGGTCGCTCGGCAACCAGTGCTCGCGGGTAGGGAGCGTCGTCAAGCCATTCAGTTATCTCAATTCTGTTTCGGCCGAGCACGTGCAGTGCCCAGCGGCCGTCGGCAAATCGCTGATGATCGAGGATGTGAGCCATAGTGCCCACCATTGCGCGTGTATCCCCTCCTCCTACTTCCTGACCTCTTTCGATCAACACGACGCCAAAGTTTGTGCTGTGGTCGATGCAGAATTGGACCATCTTTCGGTATCGATGCTCAAAGATGTGGAGCGGAAGGACCGATCCGGGAATAAGTACTGTGCCCAAGGGAAACATCGGAACTTCATGTGGTTCGACCCGTTGTGAACTGGCGGAATTTTGAGCGTCATCCATTGTTGGCATCCCTAGGGTGAAGAAAGAAACCTAATTCATCTTGATAGTTAGCAAAGCGACTTGAGTCGATTCGCGCCACGACGCATAATCGCGTGCTGTGGAAATCATTGCTGCTCTATTTCTAGAACATTTCGAAATGCGACAAGCTGAGGGTGGGTCCGCGCGGCTCGACCTATCTGGGGTGTACTTTTCGACCACTGCGCCGTCAGAGTTTCCGGCCACACTTCAGCCACATCTGATGGTGTTGGTGCAGTGCCCTGCCGAACATAAGGGCCTTGCAGCATTAGAGGTTACGTTTCATTCCGGTGGCGAATCACTTGATATCCGAAACGTTCAACCGATCAACGTGGAGCCTGGCAAGTTCGGCTACAACCTCGTACAAGCGACACTCGAGGTTTCCGAGGCCATGACAGTCGAGGCCCACTGTCGTATAGATGGAGGGCCCGTTACAAAAGTCCCGTTGACCATTCTCCCAGCGTAAGAAGTTCTAATGCCCTACGCCTCTAGCCTCTCCACACATAATGATCCGGGCGTCGCAGTGGCGGAAGCATTGGGAGAGATTATCGACAAGCTCGGGCCGTCTCCGGACTTAACACTTCTCTTCGTTTCAGGGGCGTTTACTGCGCGGGTTGAGGATTTAACCCATGCCGTAAAGGAGATACTGAGCCCTGGAACGCTCCTCGGCAGTACCGCTGTCTCTGTGGTATCGGGAGAGAACGAAATTGAAGAACAAACAGCCATTTCGATATTCGCCGGTAATTTCGACGGGACCGCAGCGCCAGTTCGTTTGGGAGACGACGTTCCCACCGTCGATCTTTGGACCGCAGGCCAAGAAAGGTTCGCAGAGCCTCACACACTTATTCTTTTGGCCGATCCATTTTCGTTTCAAACCGAATTAGCCATCAGTAGCTGGAGATCGCTTTTCCCTGACCTTCAAATTATTGGGGGGCTGGCTTCGGCTGGAAATGCCCCGGGCGTGAACCGGCTCGTCCTTGATGATCAGATATTTGATTCTGGTGCAGTTGGCGTGTTGATAGGGGGACCCGTCAAGGTGACGTCACTGGTCTCCCAGGGCTGTAGACCGATTGGCTCTCCATTGATCGTTACCAAGTCTGATGGGAATCTCCTTTATGAGCTCGCGGGACAAGCAGCACTTTCGCGACTGCAGGAAGTGATCACAGAACTGTCCGACGATGAACGCTCGTTAGCCGCTTCAGGGCTCCACGTTGGTCGCGTGATTGATGAACATCGCAGCGATTTCAGTCGAGGTGACTTTCTCATTCGTGCGGTCCTTGGCGCAGACCAGAAAAGTGGTGTGGTCGCGGTAGGTGATCAAATGCCTGTGGGGAGCACCATTCAATTTCAGGTACGCGATGCCGACTCTGCTCACGAGGACCTTGATCTCCTCACCTCCAGCATTTCTCCTGGTGACGGGGCCCTTCTTTTCACCTGTAACGGTCGTGGCGAGAATATCTTTGACACACCACACCATGACGCCCGGGCGCTTGCGCCCCTTGTGGCCAGCAACGCTCTTTCCGGAATGTTTTGCGCTGGTGAAATCGGCCCTGTGGGCCCCCATTCATTTCTTCATGGATTTACTGCATCGGCAGCTATTTTCCACGACTAAGGCTCCCCAGAACCTGCCCTCTAGCGGACTAGGCTCGCCGAGAGGGAGGCCCCGTGAGTAACGATCTCCAGAGTCGTCAAATAAACACCATCCGAGCACTCGCCCTTGACGCGGTCAAAAACGCTAATAGCGGCCATACGGGAACCGCCATGGCGCTAGCCCCGCTGGCTCACGTGCTGTTTAGCAAGGTGATGAATTACGACGCCGCTGATCCCAATTGGCCAGATCGGGACCGATTCATACTTTCGGCTGGGCATGCTTCAATGCTGCTCTACTCGATGCTGTATCTGACTGGGCATGGATTGGAGATCGAGGACATTAAGCAGTTTCGACAGCTTGGCTCCCAAACGCCAGGACATCCGGAGGTTCATCTGACTCCTGGCGTGGAAGTCACCACTGGTCCTTTGGGGCAAGGCATCGCGAACGCAGTTGGAATGGCATTAGCCGAACGCCACCTTCGTTCCCGGTTGGGCTCCGAAATTGTCAATCACCGAATCTGGGCCATATGTGGTGACGGCGACCTCATGGAGGGCATCAGCCATGAGGCAGCGAGTTTGGCTGGCCATCAACAACTAGGGAATCTCGTTGTCATATATGACGACAATCGGATCACCATCGATGGAGCGACGGATTTAACACTCTCGGACGACGCCCAGCAGCGATTCGAGGCGTACGGCTGGCATGTGAATAATCTCGGAGACGCAGCCGAGGACGTGGCTGCACTTGAGGGCGCACTAACGGAAGCCGTTGCTCAGAACGATCGGCCATCGTTGATCATCATTCGAAGCCACATTGCGTTTCCTGCACCAAACGCAATGGATACACCTGGCGCACATGGAGCAATTACCGACGAGACCGAGATAGCCGCTGCGAAGGAGCTAATGGGGTTCGACCCAGAGCTCACCTTCGACGTGGCAGATGATGTCTTATCGGCTTACCGAGAGGCCGGTCGGCGAGGATCGGATCTACGCGCTGCATGGCAAGAACGAGTCGCCAAGAGCTCTCTCGACAGTAGCTGGGTCAACACAATGTTGGACGGAGCGCCAATTGCGGCATGGACGGAAGAGTTACCTGTTTATAGTCCAGGGACCTCTCTGGCTACCCGTAATGCCAATAATCAGGTCCTGGACGCCTTAGTGGATGTGGTTCCCTCTTTGGTTGCCGGGTCGGCTGACCTAACCGGTAACACTGGCACCAATATCGTGGGTGAAGCCATGACGGCCGCTACCCCGGAAGGACGAAAGCTCTACTACGGCGTTCGGGAGCACGCTATGGGCAGCGTCGCTAACGGGATGGCGCTTCATGGAGGCATCCTTCCGGTGGTCGGGACGTTTTTAGTATTCGCCGACTACATGCGCCCGTCGGTGCGAATGGCTGCGCTTAGCAGCGCCAAAGTCATCTTCGTTTGGAGTCACGACTCTGTAGGTGTTGGCGAAGATGGGCCAACGCATCAACCTATTGAACACGTTGCATCCCTAAGAGCAATCCCTGATCTAGATGTCATTCGCCCTGCCGACGCCAACGAGGTAAGTCAAGCTTGGGAGATAGCAATCAATAACGCTGGTCCCACTGCGATCATACTGACAAGGCAAAATGTTCCAGTCTTGGAAGGCACCGACCGAACCGGACAAGTGTCGAAAGGCGCGTATGTTCTCATTGATGCGCCAGATCCAGCTGTAGTCCTGGCCGGAACCGGGTCCGAGGTCCAGCTATGCGTTCAGGCGGCGGCGGCATTAGCGGAGGACGGTATTTCTTCTCGAGTTGTGTCGATGCCTTCGTGGGAGATTTTTGGGCGCCAAGATCCCGATTACCGTAAAGAGGTGCTACCAGATGGCATCCCGGTCGTCGGTGTAGAGGCGGGCGTCTCGTTCGGCTGGGACCAATGGGCAGATAGGACTGTCACAATCGATCAGTTCGGAAAAAGCGCGCCTGGCGACCAAGTAATGCAAGTACTGGGAATCTCGGCAGCGGCTATTGAAGCAGCGGCTCGAGACCTCCTCCCCTAACCATCATTCGGAGATGCTATGACTACTCAATCCGCGTCGACTGAACGCTTAGCAGGACTTTTTGAACAAGAGCGGCAGAGTCCCTGGCTCGACAATTTGCGTCGAGGCTGGATTACCTCCGGCGAGTTGGACCAATGGGTCGCTTCTGGAATCAGGGGCTTGACTTCCAATCCAGCCATTTTTCAAAAAGCGATAGAAGGCAGCAGTGATTATGACCCTCAATTCAGTGAACTAATCAGAGACGGCGTCGCTGTGCGGCAGGCCTACTGGAATCTCGTTACTAGCGACATCGAAGGCGCGCTCAAGGCCCTAGCACCCGTTTACGAACAATCTCGTGGAGTCGATGGGTTCGTGTCTGTCGAGGTGGACCCAGCTTTGGCCCGAGACACCGAAAGAACTACTACTGATGCAAGAGCTCTCCACGAGCTTATTAACGCACCAAACTTGATGGTCAAGATCCCGGGAACCGAAGAAGGTCTACCTTCAATTCGCACCATGATCGGAGAGGGCCGTTCCATCAACGTCACTTTGATATTTTCCGTGAGTCGCTACCTTGAAGTTATGGAGGCATACGTCTCTGGACTAGAAGACGCCGTAGCGTCCGGCCAGGAAGACTTGTCGACAATCGCCAGTGTGGCTTCGTTCTTTATTTCACGAACCGACACCGAAGTTGACCGTCGCTTAGAAGAGATCGGTTCAGACGAGGCTCTTGCCTTAAGAGGAAAGACAGCAGTGGCACAGGCACAAGTCGCGTATCAGCGCTTTCTGGACACTTTCTCAGGACCGAGATGGGATGCCTTGAGTGCACGCGGCGCACAAGTGCAGCGACCCTTGTGGGCGTCTACCAGTACCAAAAACCCCAATTATTCCCCGACCCTCTACGTCGATGAATTGATCGGCCCTGACACCGTCAACACCATGCCCGACAACACCATCGAAGCGTTCATCGAACATGGATCTATCGCCCGCACAATCGACTCGGACCCCATGCGCGCCCAATCAATCTTGGACGCGGTAGCGGCGATCGGTATTGATCTTGAATCCGTTGCACACACGCTCGAGGAGGAAGGGGTCGCGGCGTTTGTGAAGAGCTTCGATGAACTTATAGCGAGCCTCACAACAAAGGCGGATTCGCTGCTTTAACGCATAGTCGGTTGCAAAAATAAACTGACTCACCTAAATTTTGCGTCGTGAGTCGCATGGCCAACCCAAGCGCTGAGTGTTCGATCCAGCAAACGCTGGACGTGATCGGTGATCGGTGGATGTTGTTGATTATTCGGAACCTCTTTCGCGGCGCCCGCCGATTCGGCGAGCTCGAAGAGGACCTCGGCATAGCCAAGAACCTACTTGCTGCAAGGTTGAACAAATTGGTCGGCGCAGGCATCGCAGAACGAGTTCCTTATCAAGATCGACCAGTTCGACACGAATACCTTTTGACACAAAAAGGTCGAGACTTGTCACCAAGCCTGGTTGCATTGATGAAGTGGGGAGACCGTTGGTGTAACGAGGGCTCCGCTCCCACTGTCCTTGTGCATGCTGACTGCGGCACCCCATTGATGCAGGTCACCCACTGTCCGACCTGCGATGACTCTCTGGACCCTGGCCAGATTCGAAGCCGGCCGGGCCCCGGTGCTCAGGAGGCACTGCGATGACCACAGTAGACGACACGTTGCTCGGCAACCCTTACGAGCTTTTGAACCGGCCGCTAAAGGACCTCCTCGGGCTTGCGGCATCGATCCGAGATTCTGTTCACGGTACTCGAGTGACATACAGCCCGAAGGTCTTCATACCCCTCACAATGCTTTGCCGTGACAAGTGCGGTTATTGCACCTTTGCGCAGCCACCGGCCCGATTAGACCACCCCTATCTAGAGCCTGAAGAAGTGCTCCAAATCGCCTCTCATGGCGCCAGCCAAGGCTGCCATGAGGCTCTCTTCACTTTAGGTGAACGCCCCGAGTTGCGGTACCCAGTTGCCCAGGATTGGCTATCTGAGCGCGGCTACGACAGCACAGTCCACTACCTGGTGGAAATGTGTCGTCTAGTGCGCGACGAAACTGGTCTTCTCCCCCACGCCAACGCCGGCGCACTTTTCGACGAGGAACTCGCAGCGCTTCGGCAAGTAAGCCCAAGTCAGGGCATGATGCTCGAAACACTGAATGAAGATTTGCTTTGCCATCGTGGTTGCCCTGACAAAGAACCCCAGCGGCGATTGGCGACCCTCAAGTCAGCTGGTGAGCTCCAGATTCCTTTCACGACTGGCCTGCTTGTCGGAATCGGGGAATCGCCTCGTGACCGCATTGATGCACTGTTAGCCATACGCGATAGCCATCTGAGTTTTGGGCACATCCAAGAGGTAATCATTCAAAATTTCTTACCCAAACTTGGGACCGCCATGCACAAAGAACTTCCGTGCCCCCCAGACGACTACCTTCAAGCAATCGCTCTCGCTCGCATTATTCTGCCTTCGGATATCCACCTTCAAGCACCACCAAATCTGTCTGATGATTTTGGGGGCCTTTTGGAAGCGGGGATCGACGACTGGGGAGGTGTCTCACCGGTTACGGCTGACCATGTGAACCCGGAGCGGCCTTGGCCGGATTTAGAGCTACTGAAAGAAGTAACTGAGGATCGAGGATTTGTTCTTGCGCCACGGTTAACAATTCATCCCGAATATGCGTTAGATCGTGATCGATGGCTAGATACCGACAACCACTTCCCTGTTCTCGACAGAAGTGATGCTGAAGGTCTCGGACGCGACGATCCTGGGTCTCAAATGCCCGAAAAGACCATGGAGAACCGCGATGCAGGATCGGGAGCTGACGTCCTAGTTGCCGACGAGAACAGCACCCAGTGGTACTCGGGCGGAGCCACCCATTCGCCGATGACGTTAGTGCCGAGTCGGTCCTCTGCTCGGGGACGGGTCAAGGAGATTCTTGACGGCGTCTTAATGGGCCAAGAGGTAGGCGTTGACGAGATTATTGCGCTCTTCGGTGCTCGAGGAACGGAGGTACCTGCGGTCGCCGAGGTAGCAGATCAGCTCCGCCGGGACTCGGTGGGTGAGACAGTGACCTGGGTCCACAACAGAAATATCAACTACACCAACGTGTGTACCTTTAAGTGCCGATTTTGTGGGTTTTCTAAAGGCCCCCTCTCTTTGAACTTAAGAGGGACCCCATACATGCTGACGCTCGGGGATATCCAGGAACGCGTCATCGAAGCCGCTCGCCTGGGCGCAACCGAAGTGACGCTTCAAGGAGGGATTCACCCAAGTTTTGATGGCGATTACTACATAGATGTCTGCAAGGCCATCCAAGACGTTGTTCCTGATATGCACCTGCATGGTTTCACTGCACTAGAGGTCATCGAGGGAGCCAAACGCCTCGGTGAATCTCTAGTGGAGTACCTTTTGCGCCTGAAGGCAGCCGGACTTAAGTCACTGCCTGGTACGGCGGCGGAAGTGCTTTACGATGAAGTCAGAGACGTGCTGTGCCCTGACAAAATATCTACGGATGAATGGCTTGAATGCCATGAAGCGGCCCACTCCGTGGGGCTCCACTCAAACATCACAATTATGTTTGGGTCGATTGAAGAGCCTCGACATTGGGCGAATCACATTGTCAGGACTCGCTCTTTACAGAAACAAACGGGGGGCTTTACCGAGTGGATTCCTTTGCCATTTGTCCATATGGCCAGTCCGATTTATCTACAACGACAAGCACGTCGCGGTCCTACCTTTAGGGAGACACTTCTAATGCATGCCGTCGGCAGAATCGCATACAGCGGCCTCATCGATAATGTTCAGGTCTCGTGGGTCAAAATTGGCGCAGAAGGCGCAAAGCAGATCTTGATGGCCGGCGCCAACGATCTCGGAGGGACGTTGATGGACGAAAACATCAGTCGTGCCGCTGGCGCTCAGCACGGTCAAGGGCTCGTCGAAGGAGACTTTCGAAATATTGTGGAGCCTCTAGAACGAGTACTACGCCAACGGACAACTTCTTATCGGGAAGCAGATGGACGCCCCATGGTGGTCAACTCTGCGACGATGAGCGCTGACAACCCAACTGATAAGAAACTGATTCCTGTCACCGCTCTTGGAGATCAGATTTAACTCTGCGTTAATCGCATACCAGTTAGGCAGGCCCTAGATGGTTGTCGACTCTGGTTGTTGACCAATTATCGCTACGGCCTTTTCGACCGATCTCCGTGCTCTCGTTACCCGCTTCTCTATTTCAGGCCGCTGTGCTTTCACCCCATCTTCATCGATCGCAGACTGAATAGCCGCTATTCCAAGATCGGCAAGCTCTTCGGCGATTGCGATTAAGCGTTCCCGAAGATCTTCGAGTTGTTGCTCCACGTCACTCATCTTTCGTAATTAGGGCGTCAACGATCTCTAGCGGGTGCCGCACTTCCAGTCCCCCAGACCGAAGGTGCAGCAAACAGCCCGGGTTGGCGCTGGCAACTTCTTGAGCGTCCGTTTCCTCTATTGCTTGAATCTTTCGATCACGCACATCGGAAGCTATTTGAGGGTGAAAGGTGGAATACGCACCACCGGCACCACAGCAAAGACCATCGTCGTCCAAAGACACTGTTTCGACATATCGACCCAGAACTTTGTATACAGATTCATGACTACGTTGAACGTGCCTCAAATGGCAAGGGTCCTGCACCACAATTCGCGGGGAAAGCCCGCTTTTCTTGGGAAGATCGTCGAGATGTTGAGCCAACCATTCGTGAACGTCCAGAACCCGCTCACTGAACAGTCTTGCAGAGTCGGTGCCCAGAAGATGCCCATAGTCTTTGAGCTGGGCTCCGCAGCCCGCGGAATCTACGAGAATAGGAGCGGTGCCCGGAAATGCTTGCATCGTTCGCAGAGCCAGCCGTCGCGCCTCAGGCGCCAATCCGGCGTGAACGTGAAGCGCACCACAACAGCTCGCACGTTTGTCAGGAAATGCAACCCCTGCACCGGTTGATTCCAGCACCCTCTGGACTGCTCGGTGAGTGTCACGCATCCAAGCGTCCATGATGCATCCAGTAAATAGCCAAACGTCGCTTCCACTGGGGATCAAAGACCGTTGAAGGATCGGAATCGGGGGAAGCCCGAGTCTTCTGGGAACCAGACGCAACCTTTGCATGATCCCTATCACTGTGGACCCAACCCTCAAAGCTTTTCGCCAACCCAACGCCCTGTAACCCAGCCTTGCCCACCAAGGTTGGTATCGCGTCTGTGTTGCTAACGCCTCGCGGGTCGTCTCCATCATCGACCCAAATTGGACTCCTGCCGGGCAAGCTGTCTCGCACCCGCGGCATTGAATGCAACTATCGATGAATTCAACAAACTCTTCATTGATGGCCCCTTCGTGGTGCGCCTGTTTCATTAGCGCGATACGCCCTCTGGGTGAAGCTGATTCCTCTTGTGTGACTCTGTAAGTAGGACAGTGTGGAAGACATAAGCCGCAGGACACGCACGAAACCAGATCTTCTGTTGGTATAGGCAGATCGATTGGGATGTTTTTCATCGAACAAGGACCTGCCGGCCGGGATTCAATCGGTTGTTCGGGTCAAGGCGATCTTCAAGGTCCTTCATCAAGGAGAGATTCACATCACTGATGGTTCGGTGCGGCGCGACGCAGTCCGTGTGGATGACCCCTACCCCTACTTCAGCTATCCACCTCTCCCCAGGCTTTTGCGCATGTCCCCTAAGCTCTTTTGGTTCAACCGTTAGACGCCCCGCAGTCGGCAAAGAAGGCGGACCTGTGACCTCTTCAAAATCAAATAGCGACGCTTGGGCAGCAACGTCTGAAACAACCCCTTCAATACACACCCATACTTGGTTCCCGTCCCACAGAATCGCGGAGGGGCGATACATCTGGTTAAAAATTTCGAACGGGTCCAAGAATCCAGTAAACCACCGAGTCACCGCAGGAATTGGAAGACACCTCAAAGTAACTTCGGCTATACATCCGAACTTACCTAGCGATCCCACCATAAGCCTGCACAAATCGTAACCCGAAACATTTTTCACGGTCGGCCCGCCAGACGACACGATTTGTCCGCTGTGGTCAATGTGACGAATCTGAAGGACTAAGTCACGGATGTGCCCATATCTCAGCCTCCTCAAACCACTGTGACCTACCGATAAGACGCCCCCAACTGTTGCCTCTGGCGCCATATCAAATGGGACCATCTGACCATGACGTGCCAGTTGCTCCGTAAGTTCGCCCAATGTTGTGCCTGCGCCACAGCGAACAGTCATTTCCTCAGGCTCATGAGACCAGATACCGATAGGAGCCCGGACTTCCCGGGTGCCGGGTTCAGGCGTTCCGCCGACCGCCCATTGCGTTCGCCCGCCGACCACAGTGACCGGATCGCTCGCTCCAACGACGTTGGCGAATTCAAGGACTCTCTGATCAACTTCTCCTACGGGACTCATACCCAGGCTCCATCAGGCACATGTTGTCCGAACGAGTCGCTGCAACGGGACCCCGATGGCAAAACTTTGAGAGGGTTTGCGAAGCCATCCGGATCGAGTGCTTCTCTCACGAGATCCTGAGTCGCCATGTCGTGAGCGCTAAACAACATTCCCATATAGTCGCGTTTTTCGAGCCCGATGCCGTGCTCCCCACTCAGCACTCCGCCCGCTTCGATCGAAGCCGTAACTATTGCCCTTCCAGCAGCTTGCACTCTTTCGAGCACCCCTTTCTCGTCAGCGTCGTAGGCCAGGATGGGGTGGAGATTTCCGTCCCCTGCGTGGAAGACGTTGACGGCGATCAGGTCATAGGCATCTGCAATTTGGTAAACCTTTTCGAGGACCTCAACAAGCTTCCCTCGAGGGACGACGGTGTCATGCAGGTAGTAGTCCGGCTTAATTCGAGCGACTGCTCCAAAGGCATTCTTCCGCCCTTTCCACAACAAGGCCCTTTCAGCATCGTCAGCTGCAACGCGCACGCTCCCCACCTGATGATGTTCTGCGACTGCGCGCACAACCTCAACGCCATGCTCCACTCCGCCGGGAAGCCCATCCAACTCCACGAGAAGGACTGCGTCAGCTTCGGTGGGATACCCCGCGTTTACGAACGCCTCCACGATTTCGATAGCTCGCTGGTCCATCATCTCTAGCGCTGCGGGGATTAAACCGGCGGCAATAATCGATGAGACGGCCGCTGCGCCGTCGCGTACGTCGGCGAAATCCAGGAGCAGAGTGCGGACTTCGGGCGGGTTAGGGGTGAGGCGCACCGCCACTTTCGTTGCTATGCCCATTGTGCCTTCTGAACCGATAAATAGGCCCCGCAGGTCATAGCCCGGTGACTCAGGGGTCAAGTCCCCTAACAGCGTGACTCGACCGTCGGGAAGAACCACTTCTACTGCCGCGACGTGTGCGCTGGTAACGCCGTAGGCGAGGCAGTGAGGCCCACCACTATTGTTCGCAACGTTGCCCCCTATCGAACACACCTGTTGGCTGGAAGGGTCGGGTGCGAAATGGAATCCGAGGGGCGACAGTTCCCGGCTGAGATCCAGATTAAGGACCCCAGGTTCAACCCACGCGATTCGATTGTCGATATCGACGTCGAGAATTTTGTTCATTTTTGCGGTGGCGATAACTACAGGATCCCCAACCGGAACTGCGCCACCAGCCAAACCCGTCCCCGACCCGCGTGCAAGGAAGGGCCTGTCGTGTTTTCGACAGGCTAGAACTATCTGTTGAACTTCCTCTGTGTCGATCGGAAGACAGACGATCATGGGGTCGCCTTTCAACACGGAACCGTCTTTGGAGTAGAGCCCCAATTCGAAGTCCCCATCGCGCGCGCGATCACCCAGAAACGAACGCAGATCTGAAAGAAGCTTCTCGTCAGCAGACTTATGCACCATGACGAACGTATCGTAGGCTGTGAACGTGACGAAGCCCTTAATCGCATCAAATCCTGATCGCGAATGGTTGTCTTACGAAGACCCAAGTGAACACAGGACTTGGCTTTTTGACATAACTTTTCTTATGAGCAATTGGACTTGCATATACGGGGCCGGCTGTCCCGGCGTTGCATCCGAGCCGGCTCCTGAAGCTCAGTTGGGGTGCTGCACACACGGCGCATACATTTCAGACGATTCCGACCTAGCTCATGTTCGTTCTCAGGTCGAACAGCTATCCAGCAGGGTGTGGCAATACAAAGGGCTAGCGAGCGAACTAGGGGGTCCCTTGTGGCAGGACGATGAGGGATGGTGGCGGACCCGGGTGGTTGATGGCGCCTGCATCTTCCAAAACCGCCCTGAGCACCCGGCTGGTGCCGGATGCGCATTTCATTATCTGGCCGTTGAATCAGATAGTTCTCCAATGAGCACAAAACCAGAAATTTGTTGGCAAGCTCCGATACGTCGAGAGGACCATGAGACTGTCACTGGGCACATTTATACGATGGTGCGTGAGTGGGAACGTCGCGACTGGGGAGGAGAGGAGACCGACGTCTGGTGGTGGTGCACCTCTGATGCACAAGCGCACGTCGCCGCAGAAGCCGTTTACCAGCATATGGAAGAAGAACTAACTGCTGTCTGTGGCACAGTTATCTACGGCTGGTTGCGTTCCGAACTCGACAAGAGGCGCTCTGAGGCTGTTCCGCTGCCCCACCCCACTGTAAGACGAGCTTAAAACTAGGTCTCGTCGCTGTCGTTGTCCGTGTCGTCAAAATCCGCGTATTTTGCCGCTAGGTCCGAGTAGTCATCGTATTTTTCGGCTAAATCGCCATACTGATCGTCGGGCGCGTCTTCCTCTTCTTTCGCGAACAAATCAGGTTCATCGAAATCGAAGTCTTCAACGGAGAAAGCGGCAGCATTCTCGCGTTGAAATTTTCGCGCCTCTTCGTATCGGCGATGACGACCCTTCTTCACGGATGGCTCCTCGTTTTCAAACCGCCAAACTCGCGATCGAGGCGCTATCAAAAGGGCAGATCAACGCACAACGATCATCTCTTTTCTAGCAGATTCATACGCGAAAAATTGAGTGGTTAGCGATTGAAAGGCTCTATATTTTTAAAAGTCGTGTTTCCACGCTGTTCAAGCACTAAGCCAGCTTTTTCAAATGCTAGAGCTGCTCGGCCCTCCACCAGGTCTTTTATCGGTTCACCGACCAAATCGGAGCGCCAACCGGTCGCTAAGCGAGAATTCGGTGAGCCTCGTAAAAAATCATTGATATCTGAACGCGTGGCGAGTAGCGCTGGATCAAGTGCTTCATCTTTTGCGACTTGCGAGATCCAAGCGGACACCAGAGTTACAGCCGCCCTCAAGTCTTTGTCTAGTTGAGGACTTTCGTCAGGCTCTAGGGTCGCCAGCTGATCTGGCGAAAGGGCCAGCCCTTTCTCAACTAGTTCGATGATTTCAGTTCCATTTGTGTCTTTGAGATAACGACCATCGAAACCTCGTACCGACTTCAGTTCACTTGTTGACCTGGGTGCACGTTGAGCAATTCCCACAAGAGCTAAGTCCGAAAGTACAAAACGGGTCGGTACGTCACGGCTCTGCGCTGTTCTCTCGCGCCACTCCGCCAAGAGAGCAGCTACGCAGCGAGCCTTACCCGTAAGATGGCGTGCTTCTTTTATGCGGGTCCAAGCGAGCTCGGGAGCAACGTTGGGTTTCATGCGGTCTCGCATGCGTTGACATTCAGTAGTCGCCCAGTCCTGTCGGTTTAGCTGCTTTAGATCAGCCAGTAAGCGGTCATGCACCTCGAACAAGTAGCGCACATCGTTAGCGGCGTAATCTCTTTGATTCGGTTTGAGCGGCCGCTCCAACCAATCGGTTAAGCGGTCCCCCTTGGGTAGCCGAACCCCTGTATAACGCTCGACAAGGGACGACAATGATGGCGTAGTCATTCCAACGAAACCGGCTGCTACCTGGGTGTCGAATAGATTCTTCGGCACGGTTCCACAAGCACGTTCCAGTACTTCAAGATCTTGTGCAGCAGCGTGCATAACAAAGGTGGCGTTACTGTCCAAAGCATCCGCTAAGGGAGCCACGTCTACCTCTAAGGGGTCCACCAGATAAATGTTGTTGCCGATCTGGAGTTGGAGGAGTGCGAGGTTCGGCCAATAGGTTCTCTCTCTGTGAAATTCAGTGTCGAGCGCAATTCTTGATGCGTTCGCCGCTTCGCTAGCGAGGCCTCCAAAAGCGGTTGAGTCTCGGATCCACGCGTAGTCTGCGGAGTGGTTATCCGTGGGCGTTGTGTCAGGAGATGATTTGTAGCCAGCCAACGTCCTTCGGCGCGTCACTGTGGTCCACATTCCACTGGGAGCTCGGCGTCTAGCCAAGCAAGAATTCCCCCTGTGACGTTGACAGCGTCAATCCCCTGAACGCGTAGATACTCGCAAGCGTTAGCGCTTCTAACGCCGCTACGGCAAATCACGTACACGGAAGGACCAGTAGCGATTTCATCTATTCGATCGACGACTTGGCCTAATGGAATGAGGTAACTCCCAGCAAGGTGTGCCTCGTCCCATTCATCGGGCTCGCGTACATCTATGACCTGAGCCCCTGTTTCCAAGCGGGTAGCTAAGTCTTCCGCAGAAATTTCAGGGATTGTCATTGGCTCACCTCAACTTGAGAGGATAGCCCGACCTCTACCTTCTTGAGAGGTTCAGTATCTGCACGACCTCCTGAAGTTCTTGGGGCGTGTTGACGTTCCGAACTTCATCTTCGTTTGCTGCCACAGTGTCGAAATTCTCTGCTGTAAGGACATGCTTCGGACCCCTGGCGCCCTGTTCATATCCGATCTTCAAAATTTCAGCCACAGTTTTCTTGTATAAGCCAATTAGCGGCTGGAGACGTTGACTCTGCGCCAACACGACAGGCTTTTCGGTCTCATTGCCCGCAGCGATGATCCGTTGTATGAGGGCGCCTGAAATTAGTGGCACGTCGCAAGGACATACAAACACATCCCCGAACGCGTCGACGGCGTCTATCAACGCACTCAATGGTCCCCCCTGGGGTTGAGAATCAGGTAGCCATTGCAGGCCACTATGCGTTTGGCCTCCGACTGTATAAATGCGATCAATACCTGCCGCTCTCATTGCCGCTGCTGCCCAGTGAACCATTGGTTTGCCAGAAAGCTCCAGCGATGCTTTATCGCGACCCATTCGTGATGATTTACCCCCACAGAAAATCGCTCCTGTGACAGTCATTCTGTTTCGGGTACTCCAGACGGATCGAGTTGGCCTAAAAATTCTGCGCACCGCTCCGCTTCGTCTGTCTCTCCAATCGCTTGGGCTGACCGTGCAAGGCCTAAAAGCGCTCGAAGAAATCCGCGGTTACTTTCGTGAATCCAGCGGACATAGCCGCTTCCCTTTCAACCTGAGGCTCGTAAGGTGTCAAGGCCTCGGTGGTAACCCACTCTAAAATACGCGTACCGTTCGATAGTTTCTGTGGAAAGTTGGCCTAGCGCGACCCACGCGTCTAAGTATCTTGGCCACATCGCCGCGACGCGGGCGACAAGTGCCTTTCTCTCACCTTCGGGAGCGCTTAAAGCCTCAGAGAGGGCTACAACGGCGTTCTCGTCGTAGGTAGCGATAACTGTTTCTGGCAATCTTCCAGCGGAGAGCTGGATTGGCTGTTCGGACATACTCTGACTTTACCTATGGCTCGCTTGTGAAGTTCCTGAAGCTTCGTTGACAGCGTTTTTGATCATCGCAGCTACAGCCCCGGCATGAGTCATAGGAGCGTCATGTCTCGCTTTTGGAACACGCACCAGTGTCCCTCTTCTCGCTTCTTCTACTGTTAGTTCCGCCGCACGCTGAGCATGTGCTCCGGACAATTCACCAACACCCGCATGCACCGGTGCTTCTATTTCGCGAATGACGTAGTGCTGAGTTAACTGTGTATTCAACTCTTGAACCATGAGCACCCCTTGTGTTCGTAGCCGCTCCTGGCTTCGCGTGGGTAGCGCACCCCATCGCTCTTCTCCCACCATACGACGTACAAAATGTTCGGCGGCATCACCCGGATCAACATCCGCGGATGGTGGGGGTGGCCACCATTCCTCCCATCCTCGGGGAGCTTCGTAAGAGACAACTGCGCGAATCGGTTGCCGTCCTCGAGAGGCCGCAGCTAACGCGATGCTTCCCCCGTAGCTGTGACCAAAGACGATAGACGGCATCCCATTGATTAGCCGTTCTAGATCCTCAACGTGTTGTTCGAAAGATGTTGGTTGATTATCTGAATTTGATCGACCGTACCCTCGACGGTCATAGCGCAAAACCGGATACTCCGCGATGCCGCGGGCTACTCGGATCATTCCAGCGGCACGGTCGACAGCGCCGTGGACCATCACCACTTGCGGAGAGGTTGGCTTACCGGCGGACCGATATACGGCTAAACCAGCTTCAAGGGTCCACGTTTTGGGCACGAATCAGGGAACTCGAAGAACTCTGAGGGTATCGGTAGCGTGCGTGGCAGCACTTGAACCCGAGACAACGACAACAGTGTCTCCTGAGCGCACTACACCGACGCGAGCAGCTGTGGCCACGGCTTCTTCCGCTGTAGCTGCCGGTGTTGCTTGTTCGTTGAATACGAGCGGGCGTGTACCCCAAGACAGAGACAACTGATTGGCTGTGCGGTCGTCGAAGGTCATCCCGAAGAGGGGCACTGTTGGTCGGAAACGTGCAACGCTGCGGACAGTAAATCCTGAACGACTCAAACAGATAATAGCTTCAGCTTCCGTTTCAGTTGCTGTGCGGGCGGCTGCTGAGGTGAGGGCATCAGTCACTCGTAGATATGCCGCATCTGATTTAGCTCTCCGTCGAATCGCTTGAATGTGCTCACCCCAGGCTTCATAGCTAAATTTTTCGTCAGCGCGGGCAGTGATTCGCGCCATGGTCTTCACGGAATTAATCGGGTCCCGCCCTATTGCTGTTTCCCCACTGAGCATGACAGCTGATGTGCCGTCGAAGACAGCGTTCGCGATGTCTGACGCTTCAGCTCGAGTCGGTGTGGGTGCAGAAACCATTGACTCGAGCATCTGGGTGGCTGTGATCGCTGGTCGACCAAGAGCGATGCATTCTTGGATGATGTGTTTCTGGAGATGTGGAAGTTCCTCGATGTCTGCTTCTGAACCGAGGTCTCCTCGAGCAACCATGACTGCGCCGGAAGCTTCAATAATGCCTTCAAGGTTCAACACCGCTGCCTTAGTTTCAATCTTGGCGATGATCATTGGTCCACGTGGAGCGGGCTCAACGCCCAGTCGTCGAATATCGTGCGCCGACCGAACGAAGGATACAGCGACCATGTCGGTTCCCAGTTCGACGAAGGTATCTAGAAGAGTCAGATCTTGGTCTGTGGGTGAACTCAGCCTTAGGCGGTCTGAAGGCACGTGAAGGCCCGGTCGGCCTTCGAGTCGGCCTCCATGAACGACTCTGGCTTTCAATCTGTCCCCTTCTCGTTCCTCCACTCTTACGACTACGTTTCCGTCGGCGAACGACAAGCTGTCACCTGGTTGGACGTCTTGGAGAAGGTTCGGGTAGTCCACGGTGATGATGTCAGCGGTGCTTACATCGCCTTCGACGGCTAGGGACATTTGCGCGTCTTCGAGCAGCTCTACACCACCGTTATCAAAGGGTGCGCAGCGGATCTTTGGACCTGGGAGATCGACGACAATCCCGACATGTTTTCCGAGCTCGCTGGCGACTGATCGCACCATGCGGAATTTCTCGACTTGCTCATCAAGAGTGCCATGAGCGAGCCCGATCCGAGCTACATCCATACCAGCTTCGATCATTCCCCGTAGTGTCGACTCGCTTTGAGAAGCTGGGCCAATGGTGGCAATGATTTTCGTGCGACGTGCCATTCCGTCCACGGTACCGAGCCTCCTCAAAAAGACCAGAAGAATTTCTAGTGTTCATCTGATCGTCACCATCAAAGAAGTAGCTATTCCTGTCCCGAACCTCCTATCGTCGCTCAAATGGAGTTAATTTTCGTTCGCCACGGAAGGCCTGAGCACGTACAGACTTCTGATGGCAGCCCCGCAGATCCCCCATTGGCGGAGGTTGGGCATCTCCAAGCAGCAGCGGTAGCACAGTGGCTGAAAGAAGAAACGGTTGACCATATCTACAGCAGCCCCATGCGTCGGGCGATGGAAACTGCAAAGCCCATCGAAGAAGCCTTAGGGCTCAGTGTCACTATCCGGGAACACCTAAGCGAATTTGATCGCAATTCGAGTTCCTATGTACCGATGGAGATCTTGAAGGAGGTCAATCGGCGAGCCTGGGAGCGCATGGCGTCCGGCGCGGTTAGCGACTCAACAGATTCCATGCACACATGGCGCGACTCGGTGCTTGGCGAGGTTGAACACCTGATCGAGCACCACTCAGGGCAGCGAGTTGTTGTTGTATGCCATGGAGGCGTAATCAACGCCTATCTAGCTTTTTGCCTGTCCATCGACGAACGTGAGTTCATGAAATTCGATGTTGATTACACATCAGTAACTCGCGTCCTCGCGTCAAGCACTGGACACCGAAGTGTTAAATCCGTTAACGAGACCACTCACTTCCGGGGACAGCCCCATCTGTCTATCCGTGATTAGCGAGGGGCTCTCTTAGTTGTTCGGAACCTCCGAAAACGGCTGTTCCTTGTCCGTTCTCACGTCGCCCGGAAGCCCTAAGACACGCTCACCAAGAATATTGCGCATGACCTCTGAAGTGCCGCCCTCAATGGAGTTGGCCCTTGACCGCAGGAACTGTTGCTGGGGGCTTGCTGCGCCCATAGCCATCGCCGACCGTTCGATTGAGTAGGTGTCGTACAGCATTCCGCGAGCTCCCAACAGTTCCATGTTGAACTCGTGAATATCTTTGTTGTTTTCGGCAAATGCCAACTTGCCAGTCGATCCTTCCGGCCCAGGCACTCCCTTGGCTCGATTTTGGCTCGCTCGAATGTTGGTGAGTCGGGCAACTTCTGCCTTCGCCCAGAGGATCATCAAGCGGTCTCGAGTTGCAGCATCCTGGCGGTCCTCGTCCATTTCAGCCCATAGCCGGACTGATTCGGCAATTGGTCCTGAGCCGCGCGGCGCCTGGCCTCCCCCAATAGCGACGCGCTCGTTCATTAGCGTGGTGAGAGCGACCCTCCATCCCTCTCCGGTTTCGCCCAACCGTTCTGAATCCGGAATACGAGCGTCGGTGAAGTAGACCTCGTTGAATTCAGCATCTCCGGTCATTTGCCTTAACGGCCTAACGTCAACGCCCGCCTGGTCCATGTCTATAACGAAATATGACAGACCTTTGTGCTTGGGCGCGTCCGGGTCGGTACGAGTTACGAGACATCCCCAGCGGGAGACGTGAGCAAGCGTTGTCCACACTTTCTGACCGTTAACTACCCATTCGTCGCCATCCTTCACGGCTCGACTTGTCAATCCAGCCACGTCGCTGCCGGCTGAAGGCTCCGAAAACAGCTGACACCAGATCTCTTCGGTTGTGAAGAGGGGCCGCAGGTATTTCGCTTTCTGCTTCTCACTTCCGTGCGTGTAGACCGTGGGCCCGCACATTCCATAGCCAATTGGGTTACGAGGCCAGCACATAGGCGCGCCTGCATCGACCAGTTTCGCGTTGACTCGCCCCTGAAGCTTGGGGGCAAGGCCAAGGCCTCCATACCCTTCATCGAAATGCACCCACGCCAGTCCAAGGTCGTATTGAGCGCCGAGGAACTCTGTGCGCGAACCGTTGGGATCGTGTTGCTCTAATAACTGCTGGACCAGAGCGTCAAGATGTTTTTCTTCTGAGTTTTGATTCATGTTTGTTCCTCTGGAGTCATTGCGTTACAACACCAACAAAACCCCTCGATGGTGGACTAAATAAGTTTCTCAGCTTTCTGCTGCTTTCCTGTCTCTCCCTCGCAACTTTTTGTGCTCTTCGATTTGTTAAGGAATCGCAACCTCTCAATTTAAGCGCCGCCAGAACTGTGTTGATAAGGACTGGATTTGCTGTTTCGCGTCACCTGTGGTGCGGCCGGCTATTTCCTCAAGCCGGCGTGCAGCTTGGTCTGTTCTGCCTAACGAATCAAGTGCTGCCGCCAGTTGTTTAACCTCACCTAAGGGCGGAGAATTCCAACACACCATGAGGTCAAGGACCCGAATCAGGTCTTCTGTCGATTTTCGCTTAACATGAACAAGACGCAGGTTGTTGAGCATTCGGGACAGGATCGCGTCACTGGAAGTCTCTTCAAGGAACTCGGGCCGAAATTCAGCCGACGGATTCAAATAGGCAAACAACTTCTCGGCGTCCTCAGGGGTAATGATTTTGCCTCGGAATGGGTCAAGGAGTTGATTAGCGTCTTGTTTATCTCCGACCAGGAAATGACCTGGCATGCCAATCCCACAGGCTTCGACGTCGCACCTTCTACAGACTTCCATCATCACCACGGCGAGAGATATGGGTATTCCTATCCTCGACTCAAGTACGTGTTCCAAATAGCTATTGCGCGGATTGAAATAGTCCAAATTGTCCCCGGCAAAGCCAAGTTCATCAAACAGCAGCGTTGCAACCCCAACGAACGACGGTGTGATCACGCGAGAAGCCAGCTCATCCAGCGATCCAAGCCCTACCTCCAGTTGGAGCGGACGATCTTGGCAGTGCGCGCTTAAAGCGAAGGCTGCCTCATCTAGAGGAACCGGTGTCTTTAGCAAAGCTTCAGAGAAACGATCCAGAGATGCGTCCGAGGAGGAAGTCACTGACTTCGGAGAGTAGCTTGAGATCAGAACCTACCGGTGAATTGAGATATCGATTACTTATGTCAAGCCCTCATCCATATTTGGATACTTCCGGTCCGATCCCCATCGCCCATCGAGGCGGTGCTGGGGAATGGCCCGAAAACACCATGCCCGCATTTCAAGGAGCGGTCGATCTTGGCTATGAGTATGTCGAAACTGACGTTCATGCCACAGCAGATGGTGTGCTTGTAGCTTTCCATGACGATCGCTTGGATCGGGTTACAGATAAGGTCGGCAAGATTTCCGAACTTCGCTGGAACGACGTTAAAGCCGCTCTAGTCGATGGACAGGAGCCGATACCTCTATTCAGTGAGCTCATGCGGAGCTTTCCGGAGCTCAAGGTCAACATCGACCCAAAATCAAATGAAGCTGTGGAGCCTTTGATTAGGGAACTCCGCGAGTTGGATGCTCTTGACCGGGTTTGCGTTGGAGCATTCTCTGATGCGCGTCTGAAGAGGATCCATAGAGAATTTGGCGAGGCTGTTTGCCTCAGCATGGGCCCCATTGAGGTCGTCAAGGCTCGTCTTAGCGCTTGGGGCATGCCAGTTGGAGAATTTCGGGCTCGCGCTGCCCAAGTCCCAATTACTCAAGGACCGGTCAGAATTGTCGACCACCGCTTTGTAGAAAAGATGCACGCCCATGGAATTGCAGTTCACGTGTGGACGATTGACGAGACTGATGAAATGAATTGGCTCCTCGACGTCGGCGTTGACGGCATTATGACGGACCTACCAGCGGTTCTTCTAGACGTAATGTCGCGACGAGGCTTATGGCCTCATGGCGGTTAGGTCATGACGGTCATCAACAATGCGTTGTTTCAGCGCTTTGAGACAATCGTCGGATCATCTCATGCGTTGCATCAAGATGAACTAGTCGCGAGTTACACGACTGATTGGACAGGACGGTTCCAAGGTTCAACACCATTAGTGCTGAGACCAGGCACTACGGACGAAGTTGCTGCAATTGTTCGCGTTGCCAATGATGCGGGAATCGCGCTGGTACCCCAAGGGGGCAACACTGGCTTAGTAGGTGGAAGTGTGCCACTTCGGGGCGAGGTTGTTTTATCGTTGCTGCGCCTCGACGCTTGTGAACCAGTTGACATATTGGCCCAACAGGTCACTCTCGAGGCCGGAGTGACGTTAGCTCAAGCACAAAGCCACGTCTCACCGTTCGATCTCGCCGTTGGGGTTGATTTAGCAGCTCGCGATAGTTGCACCATCGGAGGGATGATCGCCACCAACGCTGGGGGCATCAACGTATTGCGTTACGGTCCGATGAGAGATCAATTGCTCGGTGTGGAAGCGGTTATGGCCGATGGTTCTGTGATCAGTCACCTTGAAGGGCTAGAAAAAGACAATACCGGTTATCACCTCCCAGGCTTGTTAGCTGGTAGCGAGGGATCCCTGGCAGTGATCACTAAAGCCCGTTTACGACTGCACCCTCATTTAGAGGAACGTTGTTCAGCGATGCTCGCTTTCAACTCCGTACAGGACGCTGTGAGAGCGACTGCCCAATTACGACGTTCGGTCCTTGACCTACAAGCGGTAGAAGTGATTTTTCGCGAGGCCATGGACTTGGTTTCGACTTACATTTCGACTTCTATCCCGATTGGCTCAGACGGTTCGGCGTGGCTGTTAGTGGAGGCAGCGTCTAGCAGCGACCCTACCGATCAACTAGCCGACGCTATTGACCAATTAGGGGCCCTAGTTTCGGATGTCGCAGTAGGCCGGGATAGCACCAGTCGAGCGGGGCTATGGCAATTCCGCGAAAAGATCACTGAAGCTATTGCAACGCAAGGAACCCCACACAAGCTTGACGTTACGCTCCCGGCATCGCAGTTAGCCGAATTCGTCACCAAAATACCCGAGATAATCAGCAGGGTCGACAGTGGTGCTACCGCAGTCATGTTCGGGCACCTCGGAGATGGAAACGTTCATGTCAATGTTCTAGGAGAAGGTGGCCTAGAACCTCACGAGGCTGTGGAATCTGCTGTCCTTAACTACGTTGCACAGCTAGGAGGAAGTATCTCGGCCGAACACGGTATAGGAACTGCAAAGAAGGAGTTCTTGCACCTAAACCGGTCGAGCGACGAAGTAGCTATTTTCCGTGCGATTAAGTCAAGTTTCGACCCTAAAGGGACGTTGAGCCCCAACACATTGATTCCTCCTGAGCAACAATGACGAACGATCCGATTGCCACTCCATTCTCGGCTCGTTACGCACCAAACGGAATGGTGTGTTCCACTGATCAACTCGCGAGTAGTGCTGGCGTTGCTTTGCTTCGAAAGGGCGGGAGTGCTGCTGATGCCGCAGTTGGGGCGTCTGCCGTTCTGGCCGTCACTAGTCAACATATGTGCGGAGCGGGAGGGGACCTATGGGCACTTGTCCATGTGCCCGGTCAGCCAAAACCATTTGCTCTCAATGCCAGTGGTCGCTCAGGAAGCGGAGCAGACTTAAAAACCATAACCGCCGATGCTCTATCTTCGATGCCCTTTCATAGAGATCCGAGAAGCGTGCCTGTTCCCGGCTGCGTTGACGGCTGGCTGGCCCTCCACGAGAAGTTTGGTCGTCTTCCTTTGCAGGAGGTGCTAGCCGACGCTGTTTCGCTAGCCTCGGACGGCTTTCCGATCAGCTCTGAATGTGCGCTTGCGGTAGAAGCTCTCAAGGACGTCGATTATGCCGATGACTATCTGCGAGCAGGCACGCCGGAGGTTGGAGAACTCATCAAGCGTCCTGGACTAGCAAAGGTTCTCGAAGATCTGAGTAGTGGTGGTCGCGACACGTTTTACTTAGGTACTTTCGGGCAAGAGTTAATCGATTTCGGACGCGGCGAATACCACCGCGAAGATCTCAGCCAATCTCAGGCCGAGTGGGTAACACCGCTCTCGGTGGATGCATTCGGACACAAAATTTGGGGGCTGCCACCTAATTCTCAGGGGTACTTATGTTTGGCAGCTGCTTGGATAGCGGAACAAGTCGGGGTACCCAGCGACCCAGGTCATCCCGACTTTTGGCATCTACTAGTTGAGGCATCTCTACAAGCGGCGTACGACCGACCAGATGTTCTGCACGAATACGCTGACGGGGCGTCATTACTGGCCAGCTCCCGACTGGCTCCGCGCGCGGCCGCTATTCGGATGGACGCAACCGCTTCCTTACCCACTGCCACCAATCATGGTGACACGATCTATCTCAACGCGATCGACGAACGCCGTATGGGTGTTTCTCTGATTCAATCGAATGCGTCAGGTTGGGGCGCGTTGGTGTTTTTGCCTGAAACTGGAATTTCGTTACATAACCGCGGTATCGGTTTTTCGGTGGACCCAACCAGCAAGGCGGCCTATGGCCCAAGGCGACGTCCTCCTCATACTTTGGCGCCAACCTTGATTGAGGACTCAGCGGCTCGCCTTGTAGCGCTGGTCGGCACAATGGGTGGAGATTCTCAACCTCAGATCGTTCTTCAACTGCTCGCTAGACTCTTAGTCGCTGGCCAAAATCCAGCTCAAGCGCTAGCAGCTAGGAGATGGAGGCTCTCAGGTGCACAATCCAATGGCTTCAACACCTGGGCCGACCCTTCCGAGGTATTCCTGGAGGTCGAGGAAGTCGATCCCCAATTAGTGAACGCCCTGGAGACGCGTGGCCATAAGATCCGCTCGCTGACAGCAAACAACAGCGCTTTCGGTCATGCCCATATCATTAAAGTTGAAGGCGAAGCTCTGGTCGGAGCAGCTGAGCCTCGGGTAAGCACATCGGCAGCAGCTGCTTATTGATCAATCTGCAAACTTAGAATTTGCATCCGGCTGGATAGCGGCGCCGGAGGGCGCTGACCCTTATGAGCCGCTGATCGATTCCTGGCTATCGGTTTTTCCAGGCGACATCTTGATGTCCAAGGAAAGAACTCATTGCCGTTTTGCTGTCCTCGGTGCCAGCGGCGAGGATCTGTGTGCGATTTTCGAGATCAATTCCTGCTCTCAGGCTCGGAATTTCCAAGTTTGACCACATCACTTCTTTGGTCATCCAGACCCCAAACGGGCTATTTCGTGAAATTTCCTGGGCGACCGAGAGGCATGTTGAAGCAAGCTCTTCGTCAGTCGTAACGTTGCTAACGAGACCGATCCGATTCGCTTCTGCCGAGTCAACAACTCTGCCGGTGAGCATCAACTCCCAGGCCCGGGAAGCCCCGATAAGCCGAGGCAACATCCAGCTAACGCCGATATCGCATCCAGAGATTCCTAGTCGAACAAATGCCGTCCCGAATTTCGCTGAAGCACCGCAATATCTAATATCGCTAGCGCATGCAATGGCAAAGCCTCCGCCAGCGGCAGCTCCATTAATCGCAGCGATAATTGGCTGCCGCGTATCGCGCATGTGATGAACTAGTTCAGCGATGTGTTGCTGGATTGCCATTCCCTGCTGCTGTTCGCCAAAATCCTCAGTACCAGGAATTTTTCCGAAACCGGTGAGATCAAGACCGGCGCAGAAACCGCGACCTGCACCAGTAATAATCAACGCACGAATTTTCTGATCGTTATCTACAAAATCGAGTGCTGAGTGAAGGTCATCGACCAGCCCAAGGGTAAGTGCGTTGAGCCGCTCAGGACGGTTCATAGTGATTCGGGCTATTCCATCGTCTGGAAAGTCGATATCAAGATTCTCGTAATTTTTTTCCATTAATTCTTCTACTCCGACGCAGCTAAACCTTACTCGCGGAGCAAGAACGACTTAAATGTCGTCGGCGTCGACTGCTACTTCGATCCGGCCTGGTCCATGGGCTTGGGCCCGGGCGCAGGCTACTTCAGCGGCAGCAAGCAACTCTTCTGCATCCATCGAGTGGGATGGATAGCAGGCCACACCCGCGGAGAGGGATACAACGTCGCGTGAAGGTGACTCTCCGTTCGCCTTTCGCACCCGATCGGCGGCCCAGACCGCACCCGCTTCAGAAGTGTCGTCGAGAAGCGCCACGAGTACCCCCTCACCCAGACCGCAGATAGTGTCCGATTCGCGCACGGTGTTAGTTATGACTCGAGAAGTCGCCCGCATCGCATGCTCTCGTATATAGGGCGCAAATGACTCAAATTCATCAATTCGGAAATAGACCACTGAAATAGGTTTAAGTGTGCGGCGGGCAAGCGCGATCTTTCTCTCCAGCACCACAGTGAAGACGCGCCCGTCAGGCAAACCGGTAACAGAGTCCGTAACCGACTCCACGCTTACTTCGGGTCCGCGCATTACAACTCGCTCTTTTCTCATGGTCGGACGACAAATAACCTCAGGGCCAGGGTGCCAGAACGAACGTCAAAGGACAAGAAGACAAATTCTTGGTCAAAGTTTGTCAAGTCAACCTGAACGAATTCAGTTTCTATTTAGTGCCTCAAAGCACTGCGGTGGGGCTATGGTCCCTACATGTTTATAGCCAGACATCGTGTTGGAAATTCAGTTCGTATCGCATCGGTAGTGGACGAGGAACTTACGGACCTCGAGACAGAGCATGAGGATCTACCCGGACTCCTCGCTGCCGGTGTAAACCTTGAGGCGCTCGCTACTGGTGAACGAACACCTCTTTCAGAAGCACAATTGTTGGCCCCCGTGGGAGCGCCTCCGGCAATTCTGGCAGTGGGATTGAATTACCGCGCACACGCCGAAGAGGGCGGCAGAGAGGTGCCAACCACGCCAGTCATCTTTACCAAGCATCACAACTGCGTGGTTGGGCCTGGCGCCGGGGTACATATTCCAAGCATTGCCTCAGAGAAAGTCGACTATGAAGGCGAACTAGCGATAGTCATCGGTAAACGCTGCCGGCACGTACCGCGGGATCGAGCAGCCGATGTGATTGCGGGCTACACAATTATGAACGACGTCAGCGTCAGAGACTGGCAACGTGCTAGCCCCACCATGTTGATGGGTAAGTCGTGGGATACCCACGGCCCGATGGGTCCCTGGATGGTTATGGACGATGCTTTCGATCCGCATCACCTTCAACTGACAACCCGGGTCAATGGCGAAATCAGGCAGGATTCGAACACCGATGATCTAATTTTTGATTGTTTCGATATCGTCCACCACCTGTCGTCAGCCTTCACCCTCGACCCGGGCACCGTGATAGCTACCGGTACACCTGCTGGCGTTGGCTTGTATTGGGACCCTCCCAAGATGCTGAAGGTAGGAGATGAAGTGTCGATCACTATCGAAGGGATAGGGACTCTCACCAACCCTTTCATTGAGGAACCCGACACTCAACTGCTGTAACACTTAAGCCATAAGGCTTTCTGGGATTTCTACGACCTTGGCTCGCAGGTACTCGCCCAGGGCCTTCGCTTGAGGGTCTTGCCTGGTCGAAGCCGCCACGCCCTCCTCCAATAGGCCGTGAAAGATGAAATTGAGACTCAGCAGATTCGGCAGGTCGTACCTATCTATCTTTCTTTCTTCCGCTTCAGGCATCAGCTCTTTTAGTTTGTCGACCGTTAGGTAGCCACTTAGCCATGCAAAGGCTTCGGGAGTTCGTGCGAACACTCCCAAGTTTGCGTTAGGACCTTTGTCTCCAGACCGAGTTCCAAATAGCGATCCTAGAGGTGCAAGACGCGTAGGGCCTGAGGCGACATCCGTCGATTCGGGTAACGAAATGCTTATGTTTTCAGCATCCATATAGGGGGTATTGTCAACGACGGTGAGCTTCCCATCGACCACAACTTCCATTGGTACCAATTCCGAATCAATAAGCGCCGGCCAGTACACGCCAAACGGCTGACCCGGCCCTGGTCCTCCTCCGGTACCAAACATGCCAGGAATCGAACAGAGGCCGATTTCGGTTCCAGCGTTTGAAAATGCCCTTCCCACTTTTCGCTCATCGGGGTCTTTAACGATGATCTTGTATACAGCTACAGCTTCCTCGTTGGTACCTGGATTCTGTTTGTGCGTGGGTAGATACTTGCGAACCACCGACTCATAGTCCTCTGGCTCATAGGGGCACGAATTCCAGAATTGGCGCTCTATGAGTTCCGCCTTGGCCTCTATATCTAAGCCTGTAAGACCAATAGAAATCTGATTACGAAAGCCGCCTTGGTAGTTCATAGCTACCTTGAGGTGTTTGGGTGCAGGTTCGCCTCGCGTGCCGGAGATCTTTACTCGGTCCCGCTCAACCTCTTCTAGTTGGATAGTGTCGAAACGACTTACCACGTCTGGGTTGAAATAACGTTCGCTTTGGATCTCGTAAAGCAGCTGTGAGGTTATGGTTCCAATGGAAACTTCGCCGCCCGTGTCATCGTGTTTTCCAATGATCGAAGTGCCATCGGCATAGACATCGGCCCAGGGAAAGCCCGGATAAGTCAGATCTTCGATTTCAGTAAAGAAAGAGTAATTTCCGCCTGTGGCCTGTCCCCCGCACTCAATGACATGTCCTGCAACGATTGCGCCGGCTAGAGCGTCCCAGTCGTCTCGTTGCCATCCGTGATACCAGGCTGCTGGGCCCGCTACGACAGCAGCGTCAGTTGCTCTTCCCGTAACCACAATGTCGGCGCCTTGATTAAGAGCTTCGACGATTCCCCAGCACCCGATATACGCATTTGCGGTAACGATTCGATCGGCAAGATCCCCTAGAGACTCACCAGTGTCAAGGTGAGCGAAGTCGTTTCCGGCTTCGATTAACTCGGTAAGTCGGGGGGCTAGGTCGTCTCCAGCCACATAGGCGATGCTTGGATTCAACCCAAGCCGATCCGCAATCTCTTGAACTGCGTCAGCGCAGCCCTGGGGGTTGAGGCCTCCCGCATTGGAAACAACTTTGATGTTTTTGTCTAAGCATTCGCCCATGACTTCTTCCATTTGGGTGACGAAAGTGCGCGCGTATCCACCTCCCGGAGTCTTCGCTTGAATTCTTGAAAGAATCAGCATGGTGAGCTCGGCCAGCCAATCGCCGGTAAGGGCATCGATGGGTCCGCCTTGAACCATTTCTCTTGCAGCCGATAGCCGGTCGCCAAAAAAACCGCTGCAATTTGCAATTCGGATAGCTTCGCTGGTGGAGGGCGCCATTCTTCTCCTTCTCTCCAAACAAGTCCCTTGTACGGTAATCGAATTCGNAGACATCCTTCTATGGAAAGCAACGCCNCAAAATGNTTGCGCCTCTGACAGAATTANTGAATGTCTAATCCCGTTCTACTTCTCCATGGTTTTACAGGCTCTGTCGAATCCACCTGGAACCCAACTGGAATTATCGAACTATTGAATGATGCTGGACGCGAGGTCATTGCGTGGGACCTTCCAGGTCATGGCTCGGCAGAAAAACACCATGAGCCTGAACTTTACGCCGACATGGAGCAAGACTTGGTGGCGCGACTGCCTGCAGGGCAAGTAGACGGGGTCGGCTTTTCGATGGGGGCTCGGACGTTGTTATGCATGGCTGCAATTGCGCCCGAAAAGTTCGGCAAACTCGTAGTCGCTGGCGTGGGGCGCAATTTATTCGAACGCGACGAAGCTCAAGCCGAACGNATAGCCAAAGGCGTTCAAGGCGACGCTGNCCAAGATGATGTGCACGCTCAGACGTTCGCCCGCTACGCGGCCGAGCCAAACCAAGACGGAGTAGCGCTTGCGGCGTTTATGAGACGCAAGCATTATCCATTGGGCAAAGACGAATTTGCGCTAATCAAGCACCCTGTGCGGGTCGTATTAGGGACAGAAGATTTTGCCGGCCCCGCCGATCCTCTTGTTGAAGCACTTTCAAACTCAAGTTTTTCGGAACTTAAGGGTTGTGACCACTTCGCCACACCAAAGAATTTCGGTTTTATCGACGCGGTTTTAGAGCACCTTGAGGTGTTTTAGAGAACCACTAGGGCAACACCAAGTACGGACCCGGATCGACGGCCTTGCTCTCCAAGCGCAGTTCAAAATGAAGATGAGGGCCCGTTGACAAGCCGGTAGAGCCAACCCATCCGAGTGGGTCTCCCTGCTCCACTTCAGCTCCAGCAATCACTAGCGGCTCCTTCAAGTGCCCATATATGGTTGCGACCTGACNNCCGTGGTCAACAACCACAGTTGTGCCGTACGCCACCAAATCGACCACAGCCATGACCGTGCCCGAGCGAACCGCCAACGCAGCTCCCCCTGAGGTTCTGTTAGGACCAATGAAGTCGATCCCGTGGTGCATTGAGATCTCTCCCCAAATAGGGTGCCGACGCCATCCATAAGATGAGGTGGTCACCGGTGCTGCAAGCGGCGCCAAAAGGGACATCGGCTGCAANGGCACGCCGATCTGACAGCTCTGGGTGTGGAAAATCAGGTTCTCAAGATAACGAGCATCGACCTGAGCTGATCGGCTTGATGGCTCTGAGCTAGGCACGACGGTAGGAGCTCGCAACACGACAGCGCCTTCTCCCGCTATGGACATATCGGTGACGGGCCATGGGTCACATGCTGAAGTCCCGCTAAGCGATGAACTGCCGAACGGAGTAATCGTGCCGTTGGTGTGGACGAGCGCGTAGCCGCTTCCGTCCAAAGTCGGAATCATTCCGGCGAAGGACTCACTAAATCCTCGCCCAGGCCCTGAGCCATGAAAATGAGCGTCACCAAAGGTGAAGATGCCGCCATCGTCCGCCAGCAACCAGTAACCCTCGCTTGTTTTAGTTGAAAGCATCGCGACGATGGGTCGGTTGAGTTTGATCGCTCCGGTCGAGCCATAAAATCGTGCGTCGCCGTACGAGAACACTCCGCCATCCGCGGCAACGAGCCAATAGCCGGCGCCTGTTTGTGTTGCCGCCATGCCAACAATCGGACTGTTCAGGGTCAAAGCTCCTGTGGACCCGTAAAAGACTGCATCCCCAAATGAGAATATTCCGCCATCGGTGGCGACTAACCAATAGCCCTGACCTGTTGACGTCGCGACCATCCCGACGATGGGCTTGTTTAGCGTCGTTCCTTTCATATCGCCGTAGTGTTCCGCTTGCCCGAAGGCCACGACCACACCTTCAGTTGTCGCTATCCAATATCCGAGGCCGTCTGCTTTCGCGGTCATGGCTCCCGCTCCGGGAGCTATAGCGGTCGGCTCAGGTTGTCCGTAGATCGACGCGCCTCCAACTGGCTCCACTTTGACCGCTAGCGCGGGGTCGCTGGCAAACAGAGCCACCGACAACAGCGCCACAAAAACAGAAACCTTCAACACGAGTCGCTAGTTTGCCGGGTTCTCACCCAGATGTGAAGCACCCTGTAGCTTCGTCTGCGTGGCGAACGTTCTTATCCTTGAGCCTTGGTACCAGGGCTCCCACCAGAGCTGGGTCGAAGGTTGGAAAGCCCGGAGCAAACATTCAATCTCTGTCGTNGATGGTTCGGACACAGGTTGGCGACGTTCTCTTATCACCGCGCCTTCACTCTTCGCTGCTGAACTTGAACGAANCGCCGGAAATATTGATGCACTTATAGCCAGTACACCTATTGACCTCGCCACAGTATTTGGTTTATTGGACCGCTCCACGCCTCGCCCCCCAACGCTCCTTTATATGCATGAAAGCCAAATTGGGTACCCTCCGGGACCCAAAGGCGGACAGGCGTACCGAGGCATCATCGCCGATTGGGCTTCGATAATGAGCGCCGACCGAGTTGCTGTCGCTAGCGACTTCCATGCTGAGTTGCTTCGCCGAGAACTCCCCACCTTTGTTGATCGACTGATTGAGGGTGCAGGCGCAAAGCTAAAAGTCACGTTAGATAACATCCAAGTACTTCCTGTCGGTATCGAGGGAAGAGGAAGTCCGGGTGTCGCGGCTGACGGCTGTTTGAAGGTTTTGTGGAATCACAGGTGGTCTCACGACAAGCGACCTGACGAATTTGTCCATGCGATGTTGAAACTGGCCTCCGAGGACTTCCAGTTTGAGATCTTTGCTATGGGTGACGTCGAACGCAGTGGCATGAAGGCTCATAATCGACTCAAACGAGGCCTTCGTGACCGACTCGTTATCTGTGGCTCACGCGACCGGGCCGAATACCAAGCAGTACTGAAGAAAGCCGACTTAGTAGTGTCGACTGCTCGTCACGATTTTTTTGGAGTCGCTATAAGCGAGGCAATTGCATCTGGAGCACGGCCAGTTCTACCGAAACGTCTCGCTTATCCAGAACTTGTGCCTACTGAATTGCATCCAGAGTTGCTATACGAAGGCTCTCTAGAAGATGCGCTTCGCCCGCAACTCGCCCTGGACAGATCTGAACTTCATATCCACAGGAATGCCACTCAGGAGCACGTGGCTAACTTTGATTGGCTCAATGTGGCTCCCCGATACGATTCATTTATCGACGAAATGATTAGTTCATTCAGATGATCCTGACAGACACTCCAGGTTGGCCTTGGCGCGGAAAGCTNTGGGGGCATCTCGTCTCAGACTCGTCCTTAGAGGAATTACATGAGTTCGCGCAGCGGATCGGAAAACGACGGATCGGCTTTCAGGGCGACCACTACGACATAGACGCCGAAGAACATGCCCTAGCCGTACGAGAGGGTGCGCAGTGCGTCGATAGTCGAGAATTAGTTCGACGCCTTCGCGATTCCGGATTGCGGAAACGCTCGAAGAAGGAACCATGGTCAATTGCCTACCAGTCGGAAAATGTTCATCCATATGTCAAGGTGAACGAGATCGCAGCCGGGGTCATCACAAGAAGTGACCACCGAGACTCGGCGCAGAGAGCGTTAGCTTCAGCTCGCTCTTCATCCGATCCCCTCAGCGTCCTTATCGTCGAACGATCTAAAGAGACCGCAATAGTTTTAGAGGTTTTAGATCCACCCCTCTTCGATCCGAGAACGGTGGATTACCTGGTTCACACCATGAAGGGTGATGTCACGACTGTAGAGCTCATCTTCGATAGTTCAGAGCGATCAGGCCATTAAGACCAGGCCCATTTCTAGCTATTCCTCGATTTCGATGTCCTCTAACAGCTCGGATTCGATCAGTTCATGTCGCCTGACATAGGTAGAGACGAATGCCTGAACAGTCGCTGCTACGGGAACCGCNAAAAGAGTGCCAACAACNCCTAAGAGAGCTGCTCCCAAGATCACTGTGCCGAATGCCACCGCAGGATGAATATTCATCGTTTGAGAAGTGATGCGGGGAGCGAACAAGTAGTTCTCGAGTTGTTGGTAGACAACTATTGCGATTAGCACCCACAAGGCGCTAATCGGTTGGTGCAAAAGCGCTATCAAGATTGGGAGGATGCCAGCGAGATAGGTGCCAGCGACTGGCACAAACTGAGACATAATCCCTACCCATAGTGCCAACGGGACTGGCGAAGGAACCCCGAGTAACGCGAAAAGTAACCAGTGAACGAGAAATGCAGCTAACCCTAAGAGCGTTCGTGAATAGATGTACGCTCCTGTCTTGTCAATTGCTATCTCCCAGCCTTTGAGCATCAACGCTTGCTTTCTTGGTGGAAGCGCCGAACAGAGTAAGCGTCGTAGCTTTGGACCGTCCGCGACCAAGTAGAACGTGAACAATAAGACCGTAAGAGTCTGAAAGATCAACGACATCAGTGCTGTGCCTATAGAAACAAGGTCTCCCGCGATGTTTGAAGCAAGGCGTGCGGCGCTCCCNCCGCTAGAGAACTCCGCAACGAGGGAATCTGTTTCCAAAACGATTCCAAATTTNNTCTCTAACCACTCCTCTATCTCCCGTATGTATCCGGGTGCTTCTGCAGTCAACTTAGTTATCTGATCCGCAAGCACCGATCCCATCGCATACAGGAATCCCCCGACTCCGAGAAGAACCAACGCGAACATCCCTAGCGTCGCAGGCCCCCTGCGCCAACCCCGACGACTCAACCAGTTAACTGCCGGTTCAATCGCGAATGATAGGAATAAGGACACCAGAATCACGATGATTAAGGACCGAACCTGTATCAGAATCCACACTATGGCGGCTAGAAGCGTGAGCCCTCCAAGAAATAGAGCAACTGCTCTCGGAACCCAGTTAGGCATTCTCTCTTTAGGGCTACTCATGTCTTTGCCAATATTTCTAGTAAGTCATCATGGATTAGCCCATTTGAGGCTATGCCACTGATTGAATCTGGGGTTGCATTCAAGTCGAAAGAACTCTTTCCGGCGAGGTCAGTAAATTGGCCGCCCGCTTCGCCCAAAATGACAGGCATGGGTGCTAAATCCCATGGAGAACATACGGGGTCGATCATCGCGTCGGCTTGACCGGCGGCTACCAGGTAGTAGCCAAATGCATCTCCCCATGTGCGCATCATCGCACCTGAGTGTTTCAAACCAACCAGCCAAGAATCCGCAAAGGTGTCGTATGCGCTTGTATTAACCAAAGCTTCTTGAAGTGCAGAGGTTTTGCTCACATAGGTTCGTTTTCCATCTCGCCAACATCCAATGCCACGCCCAGCCGCAATAGTTGACTGCAATACCGGGATATGGATGACCCCAATGATCGGCCCAGAGCTATCGGCGACTGCTAGAAGCGTGGAGAACAGGGGTACGCCACGGGCGAAACCGCGGGTACCGTCTATCGGATCGATAATCCAGGTCAATTTGTCTGTATCTACGACTCCGCCCTCTTCCTCTCCTCGAACTGCGTGATCTGGATGTCGGACGTCAAGCTGTTCTCGGATAAATCGCTCCGCTGCTCGGTCAGCATCTGTGACCTCGGATCCGTCGGTTTTCGACTCAACTTTTAGACCACTCTGGCCAAACCAACCCAACGTAAGAGACCCTGCCTGTTCGGCTAGATCACACGCCTCAGCTAGGAGGTCTTCAAGTCGTTCAGTCACGTCATGACCCTTCCGAATCTCGAAAAAATCAACTGAATTCTGGTCGTCGTTTTTCGAAGAAGGCCGACACGGCTTCTGTCTGATTTGGGGATCCGATGAGGGCACCGATGTGCTCCCGTTCAGCGGCGAAGCGCTCAGCTGTGTTTCGCTCCGGCAAGCCATTGAGGATGTTTTTCATGCGGCGTATCGCCTCCGGGTTCTTCTCGGAGATTTCTCTTGCTAGCTCCATTGCCTCGGCGTGTGGGTCATCCGCTGTTCGTGTTGCGACACCTAATTCAACTGCTTCCGAACCTGAGATCATTTTTCCCGTGAAGTACATCTCCTTGGCGACATCGAGCCCTACTAANGGGGGAAGCAACACAGAGGCTCCCATGTCAGGGACCAACCCCCATCGAATCTCAAGTACCGACATCTTGGTATCTGGATGAACGATACGGATGTCGGGACCCATTGCTATCTGAAAGCCTCCGCCTAGAGCATGTCCGGTGATAGCCCCAATTACCGGAACCTCTAGCTCTTGCCATACCCACGCCGCCTGTTGTCCGAGGTGAGTGATCCGCCCTTCAAGACTGTTNGCGGCTGTGTCGGCCATGTCATCAGNATCTACGCCCGCCTCATTGTTGCTCTGCCCCATCGCTTGGAATGAGGCGAAGTCGAGTCCCGCGCAAAATGAGCGCCCTTCGCCGCTCAGAACAGCGACGCGAACATCTGACCGTTCCTTTAGTTCTTCGCCCGCATTGACAATTGCTCTGAACATGCCGGTGTCTAAAGCATTTAGTTTCTCTGGGCGATTGAGACGGACATCTGCTATCCCATCTTCGACAGTCACTACCACGCGATCCGACATGATTATTCCCTTCTCCTGCTGATTACAGTCTGCCCATTGGAGAGTGATTGGGGCAATTGTTAAACGAATCTAGGTTGACCATGGCCATCGGCGGCTCTTCTGTGCTGGCTCAGGAGGGCCTTCAGTTGTTAGAGGAAAAGTCAATACTGGCACTGTGAGTTCTCTAGCTATGCGCTCAGATGGGAAGAGGACAAGACGGGAAGTAGCGCCCTGAGGTCGAGCCGCGAACAGGACCACCATGTCTGCTTGAGTTTCGGCCCGTGTTCTTACGACGGCACCGGTAAAGCTCTCNGTACGCATTGGCTTAAATTCGACTTCNACNTCCTTGGTCGCGCATCTAGCCAAAAGATTCNCAATATGTTCTGACTCGGGTTCTCCTGGCTGATACACGACGAGACGAGAACGCCAGCGCGCCGCGAGATCGATTAGCCACTCAGGAATTTCTATTGGCATCGGAGAGGCGATTAGCACGTTGGCGGGTAGTTCCACTCGGGTGGGATCCACCTGTCCTGAATCTTGCTCGGCATCGGATCCGTGCAGGTCTTTAGCGACTAGGAGAGGTCCAACAAGTTCGAAAAGTACGACCGAGCCTAAAACTACGGTTGCAGCTTCGGCTCCCGGATCTCCTAGCACTTCACTTGCCAGAACCGCTAAGCCGACGGCGACGCCAGCTTGTGGGGTCAAGTTGACGCCAAGCCTTAGAGCTGTTTTCCAACCCAGTCCCCCGAACAGGCCACCGATGAGCCCTCCAACTATTTTGGCTCCCACTCTCACCCCGATATACACGAGGCCAACTATGCCTACTCCCCCAAGGTCATTGAGATGTATGGACGCTCCGGCTAACGCAAAGAACAGTAGGTAGAGCGGTTGTTCAATGCTTTTAATGGTTCGAAATAGGCGGAGAGAGAAGGCTTCTGGGGATACCGATGCAGCTGTAGCTCCTGCCATTAGAGCCGCTAGGGGCAGAGAGATGTTTAGCCAATCCGCTATTGACCACCCCAGGAGGATATGGACCAATACGAATAGGAGTAGTTCGCCCGACGTCTCAATTTGGAAACCTANACGCGATATGAACCAGCCGCCTAAGAGCCCGAGCGCCGCCCCACCGAATCCGAGTTGAACAAAGTCCAAAACTGCAGCCGATACGTCGGCGTCTTGGTCCGCCAAGATAGTGGCTATCGGCAAAACTGCTGCGAATGTCGTAGTGGCGAATGCGTCAGAAACGGCATGGGTACCTACTACACCAACNGCGTAATTACCTGTCGCCTTAACTGAACTGACGATGTGGGCAATCGTCATGGGAGCCCCAGCGCCTGCTAAGGCTGCAAGCACTAGGGCTACTGATCTGTCTGCGCCCACGGCGCGAGTAGCCCAAAATACTAAAACCGCACACAATATGTACTGGGTAGCGCCCGTAGTCAGGGTCCATCGAGCAGCTCGCAGAGCTCGGACTGATACTCGCTCACCGATTACGAACATCAGGATCGCTAGAGNGATTTCAGTCAGAGGGCGCAGGGCGGCAAGTTCATGTTCGCTAACCAACTCGATCCCCGATGGCCCTAACAATGCCCCGACTATCAAGAACCCTACGAGCTCCGGCAAATGGCGGCGCGCCAAGAGTCGGCTAGCTAAATATGCAAGCCAGGCGAGTACTGCAAAGGCCCCAAGGGTCTCGGTCATCGCTGCGACGCTACTGCCCTGAGAGCTGCCTAGAAAGACTTACTCAAAAAATTTAAGATCCAACGACTGGTTCGAAAGCCGGATCTCGTTTTTCTACGAAGCTCGCTACGCCTTCTTTGAAATCTGATCGCTTTAGGGATTGGGCCATGACNCTGTTTGATTCCTCAAGTGATTCGGTGCGCGCCATATCGAGTTGGCTCCAGACTTGGTTTTTCATCTGCGCCATGGACCACGGTGCACTGTATCGACCTAACTCTCGCGCATACTCAACGGTTGCNGTGACGAGCTCGTCGGGAGGCANAACGCGGCTCACCACCCCCATCTCTTTCGCTTCTTCGGCCATGAACACTCTTCCTGACATCAGAATGTCCAACGCGTTTGAGGGCCCAACAACCCGGGGCAGCATGTACGACACTCCGTGCTCTGCAATTAGTCCTCGCCTAGCAAAGGCACTGGTGAATTTTGCTCCCGCCGCAGCAAATCGGATATCGCACATCATTGCGTGAACAAACCCAAGCCCCGCACAGGCGCCGTTTATCGCAGCAACGACTGGTTTGGGGATCGTTAGCGCGTAGTCGTGCCGTTCGGTTCGCAGCTCCACAGGTGTTTCTTCTTCCCCGTCTCGCGCGCCGATTCCTTGAAGCATGTCCATATCAGCGCCTGAGCAGAAGCCCCTGCCGGCTCCAGTAACGACAATCGCTTTAACGTCGGCTGATTCCGCAGCCCGGTCAAGCGCATTGAAATATTCAGAACCAAGTTCACTTGTCCAAGAATTCAGCCGNTCNGGTCGATTCAGAGTGACCAAAGCCACCCCGTCGACCTCTTCGTACAGAACTACATCGCTCATTGAAGACCCTTTCGCCAGGGGCCACACGTTAGCTGTTGCGAGCGAGTTGATGCATTTCTAACTAGTTGGTGGCGATTTCTTCAATCTCGACGCTTTCCATGACGTCACCGACGGCGATCGCTAACGCTACGTCCATTCCGCTTGATACATAACCGAACAGATTGTAGGCCGGCGCTAGTTTTGATCGGCAGTCGTCGATGCATATAAAGAACTGGCTGCCGTTGGTGTTGGGTCCAGCATTTGCCATAGCAACCGCCCCCAGGGTGTATTCGGCATTGACGGGTTCGTCGTCGAATCGATATCCGGGGCCACCTGTACCGGTGCCTTCTGGGCAACCACCTTGAATTACGAAATCTGGCACTACNCGGTGGAAGGTGAGTCCTGTGTAATAGCCATCACGTGCGAGGTTCACGAAATTATTTACCGTGTTCGGCGCTAATTTCGGGTCGAGGTCCATAACGATCGTGCCTTTGGCCGTTTGGATNGACACGCGATAGGTGGTCTCGTTGTCAATGTTCATCTGAGGTGCTGAAGCCATAGCAGCACCCTAGCGGGACAAAGCGAGAACTAATCAGTCGGTCGACCGAAGNGTGACTCCAGCGAGTTCACCAGTGTGTTCACCATTTTCCATAAAGATGCGCCCGTTGACGATTGTTGCGTCATAACCGCTTCCTCTTTGGATGTATCGGCCGGCGCCACCCGGGAAGTCATGGACATATTCTGGTCCGCTTAAAGATAGGTTCTCGAAGTCGATGACGTTGATGTCGGCGTAGGCGCCTTCCACGATTCGCCCCCTGTCAACCAAACCGAAGAGATCCGCTGTGTCTGAGGTGATCCGTCGTACGCCTTCCTCGATTGAGAAGAAACCAGTTTCCCTTACCCAGTGACTCAGGAAGTAGGTCGGCTGACTGGAGTCCATGATCTGCCCGACGTGGGCCCCCGCGTCCGCCAGACCCATAACGATCGCTTCGTCCTGAAGCATTGTTTCGATGGCTTCATAGTCCTGATTTAGGATCGGGAGCGACAGCATCACAGATCCGTCCGAACGGTCCGTTTCGTCTAGAAAGAATTCGACTGGCGTTACACCGGCTTGAGCTGCTCTCGCCTCTAACGTGCCCTCTGGCCCTACCCGATAGTTGGGGTCTTCCGCGTCCAATAGATACAACCTGCTTAGGTCAACCATGGCGCTACCGCCCCCATGGATTTGTTCTGGATTGTTGGCTTCCTCAATTAAGGCTTGCCTTGATTCAGGGTCGCGGATCAAAGCGAGGCGTTCGGATAATTCCATGTTCTGCATGGACTTCCAGGTTGACCCTGCGCGTGCCCAAGGGGTGCGATGTTGAATACCTAATACCACTCCGATAGGTCGACAAGTAGTTTGAGGTCTCAGGGTGGCTCCGTTTGAATTCTCTGTCAGAACTTCGGCTAGCGCTACATCACTCATGTCTGGCCGAACTGCGTTATAGACAAGACCGAAAGTTGAGGGGCGACCGCTTCGGCGGGTGATTTCCCCCAAGGTTCGTATCTCATGCTTGAGGCCCGTCCAGTCCGCTCCAGCTTTTTCGAATCGAGGAGCCGACTCGAAAACGCCACGGTCGTGTCGACCTAGGACATCAGCGAATGCATAGAGTTCGTTGTCGTCGGCGAAAGTTCCTGGAATAGGTCGACCATCGGGGGTTCGGTGCAGCAAGGTTCGTGAGGTAGAGAACCCTAGAGCACCTGAGCTGATTGCTTCATCGACCAGCTCACACATCGCATCGATTTCTTGTTGGGTCGCTGGCTCTTCTTTGAGGCTCTCTTCACCCATGACGTTCCANCGNACCGCNACGTGTCCCACCATTCCNCCNACGTTNATNCCTTTCGGCAAGCCATCAAGAAANTCGAGGTACTCGCCNTAAGTTCGCCAGTCCCACGGCAAACCTTCCAGGATCGCTTCTCTNGGAATNTCTTCGACCGATTCCATCATCTCCGCTAAGTAGGAGATGTCTTCNGTCTTCACCGGCGCGAAAGTCACACCNCAGTTNCCCATNACCACAGANGTAATTCCGTGCCAGCANGAGCTTGAACCAATGGGGTCCCAGGCTAATTGGGCGTCTAAGTGAGTATGAATATCAACGAATCCTGGGGTAACAACTCGACCGCTAGCGTCTATCTCACGGGTCCCTGTCCCCTCCACGTCTCCAACAGCAACAATGCGGTCGCCAGTTATCGCAACATCTGCCTTCCTAGGCGCCGCACCGGTGCCGTCCACTACTTTGCCCCCGCGGATAACAATGTCGAACTGTGCCTCAGCCATAACGAAACTCCATCCCCATATGGTAAATCGACAAACAGCTGCACGTACTCCTGCAGCGTTGTTNATAAAGACTAACCCCTACATCAAGGCGACACATCGAGTGGAACAGTTGTACCCTCGTGCTTACGCACGAGTTCAATGGACTTGCCAACGAAACTGACCCCACGAGAGGTGCTTACGTGACAATCGCAAACAGGAAACCCACAGCACTCAGACTTACCTCGGCCCTGATTGCCTTGGTGGCGCTTACCGCTGGGTGTTCGCTGAGCAGCACTGCCAGCGACTCCACCACCACTCTGCCCAGCATCACTACTTCAGCAACATCCTCCGATGGTTCAGCAACAAGCGATGCTTCGTCAACAACATCTGCTATTCAAACTGCGGCGGAGCGTTACGGCAGCACAGAAACTACAACGCCTCCGATATTGACTAACTCCGACACCATCACCACAGCCGGACTCGGACCCGTGAGAATTGGTCAAACTCTTACTGAAGCTCAGGAAGCAGCTGGAGTCATCTTCAACGCTGCATCAACTGGCAGCGAGGCTTGTCAGTACTACACGCCAGCGGCCGGAGCCACTGGAGCGGCGTTTATGGTTGTAAATGGAGAAGTTGTTCGAGTGGATGTCTCGAGCGGGCCCATAACCAGCAAGTCTGGCTATGGCATCGGCGCCACTAAAGACGCAATCAAAGCGGCGTTCGGCTCGAAGATCGAAGAGTCCGCTGCCGGGGATTCCGTCACGTTTGTTCCGGTGACAGACGGCGACAAAACTATGCGAGTGATATGGGAATTAGATGCCGGCGGTGTCGTGACGTCATTTCGGACAGGTCGGGTACCACACGTAACTCCGAAAGTTGGTTGCTCTAGCAACTGACGGCTTCAGCCATCCACCCTGTCCCAAAAGTGAGTAGCTACGTCTAGCCACAGTTGGGTCGTGAGAGCCAGGGAATCAATATCGACTCGTTCGTCGTGCCCATGGAACCGAGCCATGAAGTCAGACGAGTTGACACGGTCACTGAATAAACCCGCACCGTAGGCCACGGATCCTTTATCCCGATAGAAACGAGCGTCCGTTGCTCCAACGATGAGCGAAGGTATTAGGGGNGCACCGGGATGNGCTTTTTGCATCATTTCCTGTAGGAGATGCCACATCGGGGTGTCGGTNGAAGAAAATGTTGCGGGGTCGTCATGGATGGCTTTGATTTCGACCTCATCGAATAAGTCTCCNAGCGCCTCGCGGAGATGGTTATCGACTTGGTCACTATCGCCTGGCGCTGTTCGAATGTCGACATCGATTTCCACTTCGTCAGGTATGACATTGGTTTTTACTCCTCCATGTACGACGTTGGGAGAGAACGTTGTGTGGCTGCAGGCGTGAAGGTGTCGGGCTAGGGAAGGTGAATCCAGNCGCGATATCGCCTCCCATACTGANGTNGGATTCAAGAGAGCGTCTTTGACGTCCGCTTCAAGGTCGAGAGTTGAAACTTGGTGTTGCCACATTTCGGTCAGCCTCGCATTGGGTTTGTATTCCCCTAAACGCCGGATGACTTCAGCAGCTTTCAGAACTGCGTTGTCAGCGCCAAATGGCATCGAGCCATGCCCAGGGGTTCCTTTCACTTTGAGACGTCGCCATCCAAGGCCCTTCTCACCCGCCGCAAGAGTGATTTTCTTTCCTTCAGGTGTCTCAGTAGGTAAGCCCCCGAATTCAGTTAGGACGTAATCTGCCGCCATAGCGTCCCAGTGTTTTTCGGCCATCCATTTCGCACCATAGGTTCCGCCTGCTTCTTCGTCAGCGACGCCAAAGAACACAAGGTCGCCTTTGGGTCGGAAACCAGAATTTGCTAAGTGTCGAAATGCCACAGCCATAGAGGACGTGAGGTTGAGCATGTCGACTGCTCCTCGACCCCAAACCTCTCCGTCGATCAACTCACCACCAAAAGGGTCGCGGCTCCAACCCTCAGGGCTGACAGGAACCACGTCGGTATGTCCCATGAGACACAACGATGGGGCTGTCGGGTCAGTGCCCGCTATTCGAGCCACCATTGACCGGCGGCCCGGCAGGCAGTCGAAATGCTCAAGGTCTATCCCCGGGCCCTCTAGAAAGCCTTCTAGCAGGTCACTATTTCGGACCTCTTCTCCAGACTCGGCTTCGCCGGTGTTGACGCACTCATGGCGAATTAGTTGCTGTAAAAGTTCGACTGTCTCGTTTGTTAACCGGTCGTCTGTGTGACTGAGATCGCTCATACCTAGATGCTATGTAACAAGAGAGTGCGCGGCCAACGTAAGTCAGTACTACCTTCTGAATATGCAAGATATTCCCTCGATCGAAGAATTTCGCACGCAGGCTGCCGCATTCATTGCGGCCGCCGTCAGATCAAACGATGCGTGTCCTGCTTACGGCGCGATCTTGCCGCCACACCTCCACGAACCGGCTATGCATTGGCAACGCTTCTGTTTTGAGGAAGGTTGGGCCGGAGTGCATTGGCCGGAGGAATACGGCGGCATGGGTCTGACCCCGGCTCACAACATCGTGTGGCATGAGGAGTGCGCTATCGCCGAAGTCGCTCCTTACCTCAACCTTCAAGGCCTGGTCCTCGCAGGCGAAGCCATCCTCCGATCTGGAACCCCACAACAACGAGAACGTTTCCTACGGCCAACACTGCGCAACGAGATTCTTTGGTGCCAACTATTCAGTGAGCCAGGAGCTGGTTCTGATCTCGCAGGGCTGCAAACGTCCGCTGTTGCCGATGGGGATCAGTTTTTACTTAATGGACAGAAGGTTTGGTCTTCGAATGCACAGTTCGCTCAATTCGGAATCCTTATGGCTAGAACCGACAACGACCAACCTAAGCACAAAGGCATTTCCTTTTTCTTATTGGATATGGCGCTAGAAGGCATCGAGGTTCGGCCGATCAAACAGATGACCGGCGATAGCGAATTCTGCGAAGTCTTCTTTACCGATGTATCAATGCCTTCTGATTCCCTTCTCGGCGAAGTTAACGAAGGCTGGGGCGTCGCTATGGCAGTCCTCGAGGACGAACGAGGTGGCGCAGGAGCCGCAGGTGTAATCAGCCTCGGAAAACGTCTGGAGACCATGGCAGAAAAATCGACTGCTCTGGACGACGTACGGACAGAAAAATTAACCGGGATCCTTAACCGCGGCAAAGCCCTCCAGGCGTTAATGGAACGTCGAGGCGGCGATCCTTTAATCGCTCCAGTAGCAAAGTTAATGAACAGCGAACTTGGCTACTCCGAAGCGCAGCTGGATTCGCTTTTGCAAGGTGCCGAGGCAATGTTGCACTCGGACACAACTGAGAATCTCTTGTATTCGCCGGGCATGCGAATAGCTGGCGGCTCCAGCGAAATTCAACGCAACATTATTGGCGAAAGAATTCTCGGTTTNCCCAGAGAACCACAGCNTTNGGAATAAGAAACNGTCGCGNATTNGCGCTGNTANCGGTATCGCTNTGAGNGTTTACCGAAATATNCCCATCACATCGGCCGCTCGTGTCGGAACNCCTGCCNCCTCAGTGCTCGCCGCGCCCGCGTAAGCATCCAGACCTAGCAGCATNCGNAAATCNGCCGATTCATCAGCNAGACCAGAATCGAGTTGAATNCCGGTGGCATCAGCGATGCGGTTCAAGCCCTCGAANGCAGCAACAGTCGCCGCAGCTTCGATAACTCCCCCAGGGCCGACCTGCGCCTCTAACCCCGNCCGCACTTTANCTAGNTCGCTGTCTTGACGAACCGCGGACTCGGCGTAACGAACAAGCAGTTCTCCGTGAGTNACNTCCGCGCCGGCTTCNAGNTGTTCGANGTCGACTTCCGAATCCAGGGCTTCGCTACTCGCACGGAGCAACGATACGTGGGCCGCCGTTCANTAGAAACACTCATTNAGTGCCGACACTGTCGATGCCAACAACTCTACTTGGGGCCTGGAGAGCGCCCTATCCCACACAAGGTCAGCGAACTGGGGTCCTCGGCTGTAGTGAGCCTGAACAAGCTCCCGCCAGAGGTCTTCGGTTGCGGGAACCAACGAAGCGGCTCGGGAAACATTTGCTAACGATTTTTCAACTGTCTGGCTGACCCAAGCGCCAACATCTCCCACCCCCTCCGGCCGCACTCTGTCCGGTTCTCCGGGTTGTGGTTCGGGCAGCTCGCGAAGCGGAAGTCCCAAAGACCGCGCAAAACTGTCGATGACATATTGAACACAAACCAGGGTTGCTAGTTCTACGTATGGTTCTTCGCCGATTGATTCGATAACCAGGAGGGCCCATTCTTTAGAGAGACGTCCGGGGTCGGTGGCCAATCTATGGATGAGATCCACGGCTTCCCGCGGCAAGTCTGACACCGAGTCATGTTCCCCCCTGATCATCATTGGGCTTAAAGCTTCCAAACGTTCGATGCACAGGGCACAACAAAAAGCTTGGCGCACCTCTGCCATAGCAGCTACGCGTTCCTTGCCACTCCACCAGGTGCCGCACTGACCTAAACGTTGCCAAACGCTGTCATGAGTNTCTGTCAAGGGAGCGCCCAATTCGATATACGTCTCAGGCTCAGTCAGGGTCATAACGGGAAACTAGTCGCGGTGCTGTATTGATTGTCAAGCCGTCGGACAAAAACGGCTACCCATAGCGCTTCAGATTTCGAAATATTCGGCTGCGACTTGTTCGACCGCAGATGCAGTGAACGCCATGGGTATCAGAGTGCAGTTCAGCCAGGCAGCGCGTTGGTCCATGTCATGCCCTTCGCCTCTAACTCCGGAAACACCGTGAGGAACCACCCACCCAGAACGATCCCAATCATCGAGATCAAATACGTACCTTGCAACCGAAGCAGTAGCCGACCTCTCCCCGGTTTCGGGAACTACCTCTCCGCGACGCACGGTGTCACTATCCCCTGGACATGAATCGATCGGAGGGTGCAGGTGTCGAGCTTGTTCGACAGCCGAAGCCAGTGGATGAGGAGAGGCCATCCTGTGGAGCCGACCCCAGGTCCACTGGGAGTTGTCTTCACCCAGGCGTTGTTCTAACTCTTCGAGGGTTTCGTCTATGCACGCTGACAGGGCGGAGTCGAGATCGTCTTCGGATTCAAGGCCGGGGACTAAGTGCCAGTTCCCGTCGACGAGAAGGTGCATGGCTGCTTCGTAGAGCATGCGACTTGCGGACTCGGGGGAAGGCCATTTGGGGCCACCAAGTTCTGGGGTAGCTATGCCCAGGCGTTCTCCAACGCTTTCAGTCCAGCGACGACGGATCACACTGTAAATCGATGCTTCAACCGACTCTTCAGAAAGAGCACAATCCCACTCTGTGAGCTGGTCCACCAACCACTGCCCTAACGGGTGGGCGAATCGGGTGACGTGAGTGGTCAATGCCGAAACAATGGATGGGGCAAGTAGCGAGACGACGTCACCATGGATGACTTCCATGTCGGCTGCTGTCGCCTTCGGCAACTCTTCTATCAACTGAACTATGCGGTCGTACCGCGCTGGCCCGGCGAAATCGAGCGAAATGTAGGGGCCACCATCAGATATCCGATTGTTCGCTGTTACCAAGTAACCTCGGTCGGGGTCGCGTTCTCCCGGCAGGTCTTCGAAGCTGACCGGATTGAGGTTTGACCAATCCGTAGAAGTCTCGGCGGGCACAGGGATCCATCTGTTCTCGTGCGGACGCTCAATAACTCTCCCTCTCACCTTGAATGAGATATGTCCGTCGCGGTCCGCTGAGAGAAGGTTATTTACCGGTATCACCCAAGGCTCGACGGCAGCCTCAAGCTCTTCACTTGTGGACGCTTTCAACATGGGAAGTAGAGCGTCGAACGTACTGTCCTGTCCGTTCATCCCCGTCCATGCCATTGAGAGAGCAGCACCCTGGGACGGATCCCCGAGTACGACTGGACCTCGTGGAGTTGACCCTCGGTATACCTCAAAGCTACCTTCGCCCCGTATCACGAGGTCTTCCACCTCCCATTCAACGGCTTCGAGGGCTTCTGTTTCCACGAAGAGATCGGTGTCATCTGCCATGCCATGGGTGATGCACCAGGCGACAGTTTCGTTATGACCAAAATGGGGGAAACCGGGAACACCAGGAAATGCCAGACCAATAGCGTTGAACTCTGGACACTTCATGTGGAACTGGTGATACGCGTTGGGGAACTCGATACCTCGGTGCGGATCCCCCGCTAAGAGCGGCAAGCCTGATTTGGTCCGAGATCCGGAAATTGCCCAAGAATTTGAGCCCCCGTCGANATCTACAAGACCCCTTAGCTGCTCGGCGTTCGCTTGGATCAGATTAGATAAATCTGTCAACTGGTCTACCCCTGGCAAGGCCGAAGTCGTAATAGTTGAGCTGTCATCAACGCAACCCTGCATAGCGTCGAGAAGGTCCGGCTTTCCTTTAGCTAAGAGAAACCCTCGCCAAAGCTTTCGGTTGAGAGTTCCCATAAAGATGTGGCGAACTTTGTAGACCGCTAGGCAATGCCAGGGTTGCCAGCGTTCCGGGCCAGCGGAGTGATAGCTGAACTCTTCGGGTAGCTCATCTTCGTGGGAGTCGAGCCAGCGGTTAACGCCGCGTGCATAGGCTTCGGTTATTTCTTTGGTCTCAGGAGCCAACGACGCCCAGTGTTGCTTCGCTAAATCTGCGAGACCGAGCCGCCTAAAGAAAGCGTCTTCTCGTGCGGCTTTCGCTCCAACGGTTTCTCCCCAGCGTCCTTGTGACCTCAGGCGATCAAACTCCATTTGCCATATGCGGTCCGCTGCAGCTATCCAGCCTTGCGCCTCGAACGCGGCAAGTTGGTTAGGGGCTGTGACGTGGGCAATACCCCACTTGTCACGTTGTATTTCAGTGTTCACTCGAATGCCGCCGCAACTGCTGCAGCGCATTCCTCAATAAGTCTCTTTGCTCCCTCACATGTGTGGAACATTTGAAACAAGAGATGCGGTTCGCCTTCGAAGAGTGAGTGCTTGACTGGGACACCGGCGAGGGAAAGCCTTTCTGCGTATGCATTTCCTTCGTCTCGAAGCGGATCTGCTGAGCAGGTTGCAACGTAAGCAGGGGCTAAGCCTTCATGGTTGGCTGCTAACGCCGGTGAGAAACGCCAATCGTTTCGAACAGCTTCGTTGAGCTCTGGGCCTACATAGTGGGACCAGAACCAGTCGATCACTTCAACTGTTAACAACGGCCCAGCCTCATTTTCCGAAAAAGATTCATAGTGCCGCGATGCGTCGGTCGCCGGATACACCAACATTTGAAGTTTGAGGTCTAAACCCGAGTCCCTTGCCATCAGCGCAGTAACGGCAGCGAGATTGCCACCGGCCGAGTCACCGCCTACAGCCACGCGAGTTGTGTCTAGGCCTAATTCGCTTCCCGATGCCTTGACCCACTGCACGGCTGCCCAGGAGTCCTCTACCGCTGCCGGGAATCTAGCCTCG
>PBOM01000053.1 GCA_002724355.1 Actinomycetota bacterium
AGATTTGGGCTGTGACTAAGGAATTGTTTTGTGGAGCTGATCGGATTCGAACCGACGACCCCCTGCTTGCAAAGCAGGTGCTCTAGCCAACTGAGCTACAGCCCCAACGAGTATTTGAGGGTACCGAACGAATCGTAAGGTTACGGACCATGCAAACAAATGAATTTCCGGGCATGATCAAGAGACGAAGTTTTTACGAAACGAACATTTCTATGAAGGGGACATGCAAATGACTATGCCAGCGATTTCCTTGGCTGCAGTAAGTGGTCGACGACAGCAAACACTCGATATAGCAGCTGAGATTGAACGTCGCGGTTTTACGGGAATTTATTGTCCGTCTATGGGCGACTGCGTCGCTTTGTGCCAGTCAATTGCCTCAGTAACCAACGAAATAACGTTTGGCACTTCGGTCCAACCTATTTATTTCCGTAACCCTGAAGATCTTGCTGCAACCGCAGCGTTTATTCATGAGATAAGTAACGGACGTTTTCGTCTTGGTATCGGTGTAACCCATGGTCCTGTCCATCAGCGCTTAGGAATCACGCCAGGCAAACCGTTAGCTGATATTCGTGATTACGTCGCGGCGATGGAGGAGGCCGCTTCTCATCACGGCGAATTACCTCCAATCGTTCTAGCTACGTTGCGGAGAAAGATGGTCGAGTTGTCCGTGGATATAAGCGCTGGAGCAGTGTGGGCAAACGCCAGTCGAAACGACTTCAACAATTCAGTCGCCGACATTCCTGATGATGTTCAAAACAGTGACTTTTTTATTGGGAACATGATCCCCACCGTGATCGACCCGGATCGAGAGGCTGGAGCAGCTCGTAATAGGAAAACCCTTCAGGGATATGTCGCCTTACCGAATTACCGCAACTATTGGAAACAAGCAGGTTATGTAGAAGAAATGGAAGGCATCGAGGCAGCCATTAACGACGGCGATCGTGAACGCGTTTTGACTTGTATGACTGACGCGTGGCTTTCAAACGCGACGCTTTACGGGTCTCAGGATGAGGTTCGAGAGGGCGTAGAGGAATGGTTCGATCAGGGATGTAAAACACCTATTTTGGTGCCTTCCAGCACTAGTGGTGGGCAAATGCATGCAATCCAGGAGCTTTTCGATTGTTTCGCATGAGTTTCCGGAATAGCGATGTCAGTGTCTTCTGAAATAGATATGGATGCAGCTATGGCCCGTCTGAAAGGCGTCGTCAAGCAAACTCCAGTACTGAGATCTCGGTTACTCGATGATCATGTTGGGACTGAAGTCCATCTCAAGGCGGAAAACTTACAGACCACTGGCGCTTTTAAATTCCGAGGAGCCTTCAACGCTATTGCCGCGTTGAACGCCGATGTGCGTGACAGAGGAATCATCTCTTTTTCTTCTGGGAATCATGCACAAGCTGTGGCTCGAGCCGCTCAACTTTTTAACGTTCCAGCAACGATCGTGATGCCTCATGACGCTCCAGCGTCCAAACGTTCAGCAACGAAAGCCTATGGCGCTGAGATTATTTCCTACGACCGGTACACCGAAAGTCGTGAAGATGTTGCAGCTGGAATCCGTGACGAGAGAGCACTTACCCTTATCCCCCCTTTTGACCATTTAGAGGTCATTGCCGGTCAATCAACGTGTGTTCAGGAGCTCTTCAATCAGTCTGGTGCTATGGATCAACTGATTATCTCCGTTGGAGGCGGTGGCCTAATTTCTGGCAGTGCATTAGCAGCACACCGACAAAATCCTGATTGTCAGGTTGTTGGTGTTGAACCCGCAGCAGGAAATGATGTGCAAATGTCGCTGCAACAGGATCAAATCGTTCAAATTGAGGTGCCTGAGACTATTGCAGATGGGCAGCAAACGACATCTCCAGGTGTTCACACTTTCGAAATAATGCGACACCACGTTGCGAAAGTAGCAACTGTGACTGACGCTCAAATACTTGAGACCATGGATTGGCTCTTTCGTTATCAGAAACAGGTTGTGGAACCCAGTGGAGCATGTGCTTTAGCTGCTTTGTTATGCGGTGAAGTTCAACCGGTAGGACAACGCGTTGGCGTAATTCTTTCTGGTGGCAATGTTTCACTTGAACGGTTTACCGAGTTGCTTCAAAACCGTGCTGCCACCTAGGAACAGTTCAACCAGCCTTACTTAGGGACCGTGTTTGATCGGAGTAGTGAATTTCTTCGTCGCGCCCAATCTCAGGATCGATAACCCACGGTTCTAGAAAAGTTCGCCACCGCTGGGTCCATGTGTGTTCAGCAGTTACTCGTGACCAGGCAGCTTCACCAACATTTCGAAGTTCTTTTAAGTCAGCCAGCAGTAATGGGGCTAGGTCTGACAGGTCACTGAATGCCTCATAAACGAAGATTTCTTCCCCTGGAGCGAAAACTTGTGGCACCGCAGGTCTCGCTTGGACCAAGGAAGGAGTGCCTACAACTGCCGCTTCATAAACAACATGGGAAAGACCTAGTTCTAAGTGTGAACGTCGAATGGCTGACTGATGAGAGAGAGCGGTTTCTAACTCGATTATGAGGTCAACTCCCGCTAGAAGAGAGGCGCGGTCTGGTAGGGGTAACGGTTCTACGATCGTGATATCTAAAGGCAGTTCGGACCAGCCTTCCCCCATTACTAGTAGGTCATGAAGATGGTCGAGTGTTGCGACCGCATCAATGTTGGCTGGGTTCGCATCTCCTATGAGCAGCAGCCCACTTCGAGTTGAAGGAACAAAGTCCATGAGTGCCGGAGGATGAGTCGCCGGTTCCATTAACGACAGCCGATAAGTGCCAACAGCGGAATACTCTTCGTATACGTCTCGATCGGGGACAGTGACGAGATCATATTCCCGGAGGTCGTCGTCCAACTCGGTGAACTCGGTACATAGCTTCGGTTCTGTTGGGCCCGTGTGCATACACACGGACACAGTTCCGCTATCTGCCGTCAGTGTTCGAATTTCGCTTCTGTCGGGGCTACCAGCTGAAGGGATTACTACAAGCATTTCTGGGGAGTAACGATTGAGTCCCCATTTGATAGCGGCGTTAGTTGGCGCGACCGCTACGACTTCATGCCCTAAGAACCTCAAGGGGTCGGCGATCCGAGATCGTAAGGGTGAATCGCTTGCATCTACTCCGTAGCCGCTTACAACTATTCGCATTCTGGAAGGTGTCCCTATTGGTCAGGTCAATCGGTCCGCTTTGGGGCCTCCCACTTCAGTGTGGAACACTTTCCGTTGTTTTTCGATGACCATCAGGGTGGTTATTTCGTAGACCCTTAATTACAACAAGGACAGCGGCTACGAAAACTATGAGTGAAGTCCAGACATTGATCCTCGCCCCAAACAATTTGGTTGCGTCATCGATCCGGAGTAGTTCGATCCAGAGCCGCCCTGATGTATACCCGGCAACATATACAGCCCAGCTGTAACCCTTTTTGAGTCGTGGAAAGAGTCTGGGAACAGCAAATGCAACAAATGCAGCTACTCCGAGGTTCCAAAGAGCTTCGTAAAGAAAAGTTGGGTGAAAGGTCTCTGAATCTATGTGTCCCATAGGTCGTTTATTCGGTTGGATCTCAAGACCCCACGGCACATTCGTTGGTTGACCGAATAGTTCTTGGTTGAACCAGTTGCCGAGTCGGCCGACTGCTTGTGCCACTGGAATTCCTACTGCTGTGGCATCAAATACAGCGGCGACGTCACCCCCATCACGGTGCACCGTCCACCAGGCGACTAACGCTCCGCCCGCGATTGCACCCCAAATTCCGAGGCCACCTTTCCAAAGTTGTGGGATTTCCAACCAGTTGTCTTGAAATCGGTTGAAATCCGTAGCTACGTGGTACAAGCGAGCGCCAACAATTCCAGCGGGAATCGCCCAGGTGGCCATCCGGTGAACAATTGCTGGATCTCCTCCCGCTGCTTCGTATCGACGACTACTTATCCACACAGCCAGCAAGGCACCTAGAGCGATCATCAGGCCATAGGCTCTCAACTCGAGTGCTCCGATTTGAATCGAGTTCGTCGATGGACTCGGGAGCGCAGCAATTATCACGGTGTTCACTTCCGCTGAGGATATAACGACATGTGATCTTTCTCCGGTGTCAGTGTGATTACCCCAGAATGAATCAGGGTGATTGGGAGAATTAAGTTACGGAGATGCCTTCATAAACTGCTGCTGTCACTCCCCTTGCTTCGAGTTCTTGCAGCCAAGGGATTGGGTCATCAAGCATTCCCAAACTCCAGGCACCATGTGGCAGCGCTTCCTCTAGTAGCCATTCTGCTGAGATAGATGCTAAAGCTCCGGATACCGCGGATGGATAATCAATAGCTCCGATGACCTCTGTTGCTTGGCTTCCGTTGAGAAGCCCGCGTATCTCTACTCGGATTGCACCTGGACCGCCATCGTTATGAGGAGGTCTCAGCATTGGTAACCACGCAGTGAGGCGGTCCCTTCGAGTTGCTGAAACTTTTGCCGTGATCCGATCAGCATCCGAGAAATTTGCAGTTAGCAAAAGCGGATCTGGGAGTGCAGCCCGATAACAATCTTTAGCGCCTAGTGGGTCTGGGAACCACACGAGTTCTCGCCCAGTTCCGCCTGGGCGTTTCACCCAGCTTCCATCGCGCCATTCGATGGCGTCTTTCGTCCGAGCTCGGTGCAGCTGTCGTTGACAGGCTGGTCCCCCGGTACCCATTCGGGCGACATGGACTTCCTGCACTTGATCGAATTGATGACCGCAATGGCGTGCTAGTAGACAGCTCATACCTGGGGAGAACGCGGCACCAATGATTACCGCCCGTTCGGCCTTAGTTGCAAGCGGGTCAAGGTCCAAGAGTGCTTCAACGTCGTCGATAGATTCAGACACAGAGACAACATGTGAACCGTTGCTGATGGCTTCTTCCGCTAGTTCAGCATGCCCGCCGCTGGGTTGGGTCAGCACTGTGATGTCGCTTTCGGGCAACGGGCCTGGCGCGATTACTTCAACGTCAACGTCAAGTAGCTGCCGAACAAATCCGTGCAACCGTTGGGGTCGACGTGCACCCAAAATAAGGCGATCGACTAGCCCTGATGCGGCGAGTTGCCGCGCGACTCTTTTACCTACTACCCCACAACCAATAACAGCGACTGTTGCCACTTCAGCGGAAATCCGGTCCGCTGAGTTGTCTCCACTTACCCTGCCTGGGCGGGACACCACCTGAACCTCTTAGTCGTAAGATCGCAGCAACGATGGTTCCAACGCCCATCGCCAAGATCGCTCGGCGTAGTGTTTTCACAACTACCTCCGCTGAAAGTTTCAATCTCTGGTAAGAGACTGACCGTTCGAATCGTGGGGCTAGCTGGAGTCGAACCAGCGACCTCACCCTTATCAGGGGTGCGCTCTAACCAACTGAGCTATAGCCCCGAACGAGTTTCTGATGGTAGCGCCGCTAGCTAGCTGTATCCAACGTCACGGCATATCGCCTGGTGGCTGGTCCTCTTCTAAAAGTGTTACTCGGACCCCTCCTACAAGGTCACTGATCAAATTAAAAATAATTGTGAGGAGGACATTTAGTGCCACGCCTGCCACAAAAAGAACTGCCCCTATGACAGTTGCTCGACGGAAAACTTCATCACCGTTTATTTCCCAGACTTCATAGGAGCCGACCTCAGCGATAAATGATTCGATATTTGAGATAACTCCGGACTGGACTGCCGCTGTCCATAGCAAGTAGCCCGCTAATACCGTGGCCCCGTATAGGCAGGCGTACAACAATATGGAGACTTTAAGCACGGACCACGGGTCGATATGTCGCAACGTTCTCCGGGTTCTTTTAACTCGTGCCCGTCGACGAGACAGCCATCCTAAATTGTTGTCTCCGAGACTAATTTCCTTATCTGGTGGGCTTATTGCAGTTTGCGCCACGTGAGGATCTGTTGCTTCCGTTAACGACGCCTCTACCGTTGCGCTTTCGGTCGGTTGAATGATCGGTACTACACCGGTGACATCTTCTGGGGGCGAGGTTTCGCTGTCGGCGATGGTCTTCGACTCTGAAGGTGGCCGTCGAACCACTGTCCGTTCCTTAGAGCGGCGTTCTTGTTTAGCACTGGAACGTTTCCCAACACCTGCTGTTCTTCGTCTGCGATTTCGCGTTTGACCAAGGTCTGGATTATCTAAGCCCACCGCTCTAGCGAATGTCTCGTCATCAACTCCGTCTGAGGGCGAAGGATTTTGGTCAGCCTTATCTGAGTCATCCACATCTCGAAGTGTATGACAGAGCCTGTGTTAGGTGGTCGCGGACGTTATGTGGGTGATTGGGCCTCAACCATTTCGTCAAGGTCTAGTGTCACGGGTGATAGCGCTGCAACGGTTTCTTCTTCACCCACATTCATCACCTTGACGCCGGTTGCATCCCTTCGTTGCTCTGCAATTTCGGAAACCGCTGTCCGTATCAGGACACCACCTGAGGAGACCATGATGACCTCGTCGTCCAAATCAACCATGCGGGCACCAATGACGGATGCTCCTCGCGCTTCGGTCAGCTTGATGCCTTTCACGCCCATCGTGCCTCGCCCTTTTCTCGGGTATGCATCTATAGGCGTTCGCTTGCCGTATCCGCCTTCCGTAACTGTTAACAAATGTCGTTGATCATCTTCTGATGTTGCTGCGGCTGCAACAACTACGTCGTCTGGACGAAGCTTCATTCCTCTAACCCCTGCAGCGCTGCGTCCCATTGGACGAACTTGGTCACCAGCGAAGCGGATCGCTTGTCCTGCACTGCTGACCAGGATGACGTCGTCACTTTCACGAACTTGGATTACGCGGACAAGTTCGTCTCCTTCGCGGAGATTAATTGCTATGAGACCATTGGTTCGATTCTTGTCGTATTCAGTGAACGCTGTCTTTTTGACTACCCCTTTACGGGTTACAAACAACAAGAACTCATCAGCAACAAATTCTTGGGTGTCAATAAGTGCTTCGACGACCTCATCTGGTTCTAGTTGCAACAGATTAACTACTGCCGTTCCTCTTGCCGTTCTGTCCATCATTGGGACCTGGTATGCCTTAAGCCGATAGACCTTTCCCTTATTGGTAAAGAACAGGAGATAGGAGTGGGCTGTAGTAGTCAGGACCCGCACCAAAATGTCATCTTCTTTTAGTCGTGCTCCTTGTACGCCTCTCCCTCCACGTCCTTGTGTTCGGAAAGTGTCNGCAGCCACTGATTTGATNTAGCCACCTTTGCTCAGGGTAATCACAACCGGTTCGTTATCTATNAGGTCCTCAACTTCCATNTCCCCTTCGTCAAACACAATTTGAGATCTACGGGGTGTGTCGTGTTCTTCCCGTACTTCGGAAAGCTCACTTTTGATNACGGACCGCAACTGTGTTTCGTTGTTCAGAATTTCTTCGAGTTCTTTTATTCGTTCCTGTAACTCCACCAACTCTTCCTCGAGGCGTGTTCTTCCCAGTCGTGTCAGACGTCCGAGTTGCATGTCAAGGATGTGATTTGCTTGTCGCTCACTAAATTCGAATGGTTCGAGTTGAAGCTCAGCAAGAGCGGATGCTCGATCTTCACTTGCACGTATCAATGCAATGATTTCGTCGATCAAGTCAAGGGCCCTCAAGAGGCCTTCCACAATGTGGGCGCGGTCTCCTGCTTGTTGAAGTCGATATTCAGAGCGGCGAGTGACTACTTCGATTTGGTGTTGAACATACGCGTTGAGAGCATCAGCGAGATTGATTGTGCGCGGAACGCCGTCAATCAAAGCCACCATGTTTGCAGCGAAGCTGGTTTGCAGCGGGGTGTGTTTATACAAGTTGTTGAGAACAACGCTTGCCGGGGCATCGCGTTTGAGTTCTATAACAAAGCGAGTTTGGCCTTTTGCTGACTCGTTACGAAGCTCTCGAATTCCGTCAAGAATCTTTCGATCAACGGCATCAGCGATTTTTTGTTCAATATTCTCAATGGATTGTTGGTATGGAATNTCAGTGACCACAATCTGAGTGTTACGTCCATCTTCGACTATTTCGGCACGTGCTCGTATGCGAATCGAACCGCGGCCGGTTGTGAAGGCGCTAGTTAAACCTGCTCGTCCCATGATGAGCCCNCCGGTAGGAAAATCGGGACCTTGAACGAATTCCATTAGGTCAGCGACAGTGGCATCAGGGTTATCGATGAGATGGAGGGTCGCATCAATAATTTCGGTCAAGTTATGTGTAGGGATATTGGTGGCCATTCCGACCGCTATGCCTTGGCTTCCGTTAACGAGCAGATTCGGAAAGCGAGCTGGCATCACNAACGGTTCTTCNCCTGAACCATCGAAAGTTGTAATGAGATCGACTGTTTCCTCGTCGATGCTCTCAACCATNCGCATCGCTAGATCTGTTAAACGGCACTCTGTGTATCGATATGCAGCTGGAGGGTCGCTAGGTGAACCAAAGTTGCCGTGGGGATCNATGAGTGTGTTAGCCAAACTGAACGTTTGNCCCATTCTGACCATGGCTTCATAAATNGCATTGTCACCGTGGGGGTGATAGTTACCAATGACGTCCCCGACAACAGTCGCGCATTTTCTGTGCGGGCGGTCCGGACGAATTCCGGTGGAAAACATGGACCACAGAATTCGTCGNTGAACTGGTTTCAANCCATCTCGTGCGTCAGGAAGAGCTCGNGCAGTGATCACCGACATCGCATAGTCNAGGAACGACTGTTCCATCTCGTGTTGTATTTCTATGGGTTGNACCGAGAGGTGGAGTTCNTCGTCAGGCGGTGGCAAGTCAGTCATCTTTGTCAGATATCCAGGAATCGAACGTCATGGGCGTTGTTTTGAATAAATCCTTTTCTGCTTTCGACATGCTCTCCCATCAGGACACTGAAAATGTTGTCAGCTATGGAAGCTTCGTCGACAGTTACCTGGAGCAGTGTTCTTGTTTCTGGGTTCATGGTTGTATCCCAAAGTTCGTCTGCGTCCATCTCTCCAAGGCCTTTAAGTCGCTGAAATTCGCTCTTGTGGTTCGGTNTGTCGGTTAGGAAAGCTGATTTAGCAGCATCGTCTTTGAGATAGACGGTGTCGTTGCCGGCTTTGGTCGAATACAGCGGCGGCTGCGCGATGTAGATATGTCCAGCCAAGACAAGTTCCTTCATCTGTCTCCAAAAGAAGGTGAGGAGAAGTGTCCTGATGTGGCTTCCATCAACATCTGCGTCACAGAGCAAAATGACCTTGTGGTACCGCATTTTCTCGGCGTCAAAGTTTCCTTCGCCTACCCCAGCGCCAATGGCAGAAATTAACGCTTGAACTTCTGTATTTTGGAACATCTTTTCGAGACGTCCGCCCAGACGTTCGACATTCAATATTTTGCCGCGGATAGGCAGGATCGCCATAGTTCGAGGGTCGCGGGCATCTTTGGCCGATCCTCCTGCGGAGTCACCTTCGACTATGTAGAGCTCGGTTTCGGCGGGATCACCTGAAGAACAGTCAGTGAGTTTGCCCGGCAACCCNGCTCCCGCGAGCGCAGATTTTCTTATTGTGTTTTTTGCTTTTTGTGCGGCCAGGCGNGCNCGGCGAGCGTCAATAGCTTTACCGATGGTTCTCTTTGCCTCTTTTGGGTGCTCCTCGAGCCAATCGGTAAGCGCATCGTTAGTGGCTTTTTGTACCAGGCTGCGCATTGAAGTGTTTCCAAGTTTTGCTTTGGTTTGTCCTTCGAACTGGGGTTCTTGCAGTCGGACACTCACAATTGCGGTCAAACCCTCACGGATGTCATCACCTTGTAGGTTGTCTTCTTTTTCTTTTAGAAGGTTCTTTGCGCGGGCATACCGNTTGACAGTTGAAGTCAACGCTGTTTTGAATCCTTCTTCGTGCATTCCGCCTTCAATGGTGCTGATCCCATTGGCAAACGAGTGAATACCATCGAGCTGATAACCGGTATTCCACTGGAAGGCTATTTCGACTTCGTCACCTTCTTCGGCGGCCGCTAAGTATCCAACGTCGTCAAAGAGTGGGTCTTTGGCGTCGTTTAAGTGTCGAACAAAGTCTCGAATCCCACCGTCGTATTGGAATTCAGCTTCAACTGGTGAGGCTACTCGCTCGTCTCGAAATACGATTTTTAGGCCCGCGTTGAGGAAAGCCATCATTTGAAATCGTTCAAGCAGTGTNTGAGATCGGAACTCGGTGGAGTCAAAAATTGTGGGGTCTGGGGCGAAAGTTACGGTGGTGCCAGAATGGGAGTCAGGACTGTTGCCTTCTTCTGTTAACGAACCTTCTGGTTGTCCTCCATTACGGAACTCTTGTTTCCAACGCTTACCGTCTCGGTCGATTTGTAACTCAACGTGAGTAGATAGAGCGTTAACTACCGAGACGCCTACTCCGTGAAGACCTCCTGAGACTTTGTAGCCGCCGCCGCCAAACTTCCCTCCAGCGTGAAGGACCGTCATTACAACTTCGGCTGCTGATTTACCTGGGTATTTAGGATGTTCNTCCACTGGGATGCCGCGTCCATCATCTACTACGCGACATCTTCCGTCNGNGAGAATAGTGANCTCGATAGTCGTACAGTGCCCGGCCATCGCTTCATCGACGGAATTATCTACAACTTCATAGACCAAGTGGTGCAGCCCGGCAGGGCCTGTCGAGCCGATATACATACCTGGGCGTTTACGAACGGCTTCTAATCCTTCAAGAACCTGAATGTTTTCTGCCTGATATGTAACGTCGCTCACTTAACCCCTTTTCGTGAGCCAAACATTACCAGTAGTAGGGGACCCAAAGAGGTAGGGTCGAATCTCTTATATAGCTTCTCAGAGCCTCTGAACGAATTNAGCTATCTGGGGTGCCTTTGACATGAACCTTGACTCCTGNAAAGCGTAACTTTGGATCAATCTGAGCCATATTTTCGAGAAGTTCGTGCTCTAAATACTGTATTTCGGTTGCCCAGCCAGGATGATCAACGTGAACAANGAGCTGGCCATCCACTATTTTGTGAGGTTTGCAATGTTCCGCGACTGTGAGGCCTACNGCCTGCTCCCAATNTTGGTGAAGTAAATAAAGCNGTCCCCCATCGCCAAAATCNTTGACNATGCTCCTTAGTGCATCACNTATAGAACGCGGCTCGGTAGCACGCTCGCCGGCCTTAGGATCACGCCCCATGGATNTGACCTTCATNGATNTTGAGNNTTTGAGNGGGATTGACNCCATCTGGAACAGTGCCTGTGGCTGAAGTGAGAACAATTTGCGAGTTCGGTAAGCATTCAACTAGGCGTCGAGCGCGTGTCTCATCAAGTTCAGAAAACACATCGTCTAATAAAACCAGTGGTTGGTCTCCTGACACTTCTTCAATGTAGAGATAGGTAGCTAGTCGCAGCGCTAGCGCCAAACTTCTTTGTTCTCCTTGGGACGCGTGAGAACGAGATGGAAGTGAATTTAGGAGAACAAGTAAATCATCGCGATGGGGACCCACTAATGTCATGCCCCTTCGCACCTCATCGCTATGAGATGTTAAGAGCGCNTCNGCAAGACCCATATGTCTCCANTCAGCATCGAGCTGNAAAACCACTGGGTCATCACGACCGGCCACTTGTTGGTAGAAGTCAGTCACCGCAGGGCCAAATCGGTTGATGAATTGTTCTCGTGTATCTCCAATGAACTCTGCGGCTGTTACGAGTTGGTCATTCCAAATCGAGAGGTTTGTTTCAAGATCTACTGATGTCCGTCCCTTAGCTTGTTTGAGCAGGTTATTTCTTTGCCGCAAAATGTGATCAAAGTCTGTTCGCACAGCGCGAAATTCTGGGTTAGTGATAGCAATTGTGTCGTCAAGCATCGAACGGCGTATAGCCGGCGGGCCTTTGATTAGTTCAAGATCATCTGGACTAAATACCACTGCGCGAACTGTGTCTCCGAGATCGCGGAATCGTTTTACTTTTTGTTTATTTACTTGAGCTTTAGAACGTCCTTGTGTTGTGAGTTCTATTTCAATCAATGATGGACGACCCTGTTGTTCAACCTCAGCACGAACATAGGCAGAGGTATGCCCTGAACGAATTAGGGCATCAACTTTTGCTCCACGAAACGAACGCGCTCCACTTAGTAGGTACAGACCCTCAATCAAATTGGTTTTACCATGACCGTTTAAACCAACTACGAGTGTTGTGTTGTTGTTCAACTCAACATCAGTTTTGTGATGATTACGAAAGTTAGTTAGCCATAGGCGCTTGATAATCAAGGGCTCGACGAATGGTTTACGAAACTCGAACAGGCATCAGTAAATACAAGAAGTCCCCGCCTTCACTCGAGCGCAATACTGCTGGTTTCAACGCATCTAGGGTCTCGAGAATGACTTCATCGCCAGGCGCAGCTTCTAAGCCTTGGATCAAATAGTCAGGGTTGAAAGCGACCGTCAGTTCATCGCCGCTGTATTGAGCGTCAACCTCTTCATGGGCTTGACCGACATCTTGTGTGACCGCCATCAGTTCGACTGAGTCAGCCTTCTGAGTAATTCTCAGTGGTGTTGTGTCTCTCGCCATTAACTTCACACGGCGCACCGCTTCCAGTAACGGTTCTCGACCGATTGTCAACTGGTTGGGATAGCTACTCGGAATTAACTGTCTGTAATTAGGGAATTCGCCTTCAATAAGCCGAGTTGTAACTTGGACGGCTCCGTCTTCAATCGACACATCAAAGCTGACTTCGCGTTCACCCAACCTGACATTAACTTCTTCAGAGTCCCCCAACACTCGGCTTAGTTCATCTAGAGCTCTGGATGGCACGAGTACTTTTTGGCCTTCGCTTAGGACTGTTGCTTCTGGTAGATCTCGAACCGCAAGCCGGTAAGAATCAGTAGCTACAAGTCGTAAACCACCGTCTTCGGCGGACATCAACACGCCGGTAAGAATCGGTCGCGCGTCATCACCACTCGCTGCGCGGACTACTTGCTTTAAGCCCGCCGCGAGGTCTGCAGTTGCAACTGTTACTTGGTCCCCTGATGGGTCACTTAGGGCTGGGAAGTCATCAACAGGCAATGTTCGTACTGAGAACTGTGACCGTCCTCCAGAAATTTTTGCTTCTTCCCCAGAAACCTCAACTTCAACCGCCCCAGAATCCAATGAACGAATGATGTCTACAACAATGCGTGACGGTAAAACTGCCTCCCCTGACTTTTTGACATCAACAGCAACCGAAGCGCGCACGGTGATTTCTAGATCGCTTCCAGTCATCGTAAGTGTGTCTTTGTGAGCTTTGAGGTGGATTCCTGTTAAGACCGGCAAAGCACCACCCCGGCTACTTACAGCTCGACTAGCTGTGCCTAATTGTTCGACGAGCGCATCGCGTTCACATCGAAATTTCACTTCAGCTTCTTCTTTCTATTTGTTTTTAAAATTTAATAGTGGCAATAGGTCCTGTGGATTGTGGACAACCGCTCATATTGCCTGGTCAGCAGCAGTTTCCTTATTGACACTACTGTCCACGGCTACCCACAAGAGACCGCCTGTATTAAGCGAAAAGCTTAAGTCATGTGGATAAACAGAAATTTTCCACTTCATCTCCACAATGTGATCCAGAACTTTATCCACCTCTCAATTTGATTTGATATCCGAGATCAAGGCACTGACTTGATCGTAGACCTGCCGTCGCTCAGCCATTTGATTTCCAACCTTTTCAACTGCGTGCATCACTGTGGTGTGGTCTCTGCCACCAAACTCTCGAGCGATGGCTGGATAACTTAAGTCGGTTAACTCTCGAACCACATACATACTGATTTGTCGAGCTTGAACCAAACTTCTATGGCGACGTTTTCCTTTTAGTTCTTCGACGTCGTACCCAAACATTGAAGAAGTCGCGTTCAGAATTACATCAGGTGTTATAGGTCGAGATTCATTGTTGTGAACGATGTCACCAAGCACTCGCTCAGCCAACTCGACTGAAATGGGCTCATCAGTTAGGGAGGCATACGCACTTACGCGAATCAACGCGCCCTCAAGCTCCCTAATGTTGTTCGTAATTAGTTCTGCTATGAATTCCAACGCTTCATCAGGAACCTCACTTCGCGCGACCTCAGTTTTCTTTCTAAGAATGGCGAGTCTGGTTTCGAGGTCCGGTGGTTGAATGTCGGTAATTAGTCCCCATTCAAATCTGCTTCTCAACCGATCTTCCAAGGTCGCAATGTTTCGCGGTGGTCGATCAGAAGAAAGAATGACTTGTCGGCCAGCACCATGAAGCGAATTAAAGGTGTGGAAGAACTCTTCTTGTAAACCTTCTTTTCCTTCCATGAATTGAATGTCGTCAATTAGTAGAACATCAATATCTCGATACCTTCTTTTAAAGGTGTTGGTAGTTGAAGTTCGAATGGCTTCAACGAATTCGTTTAGAAAAGTTTCGGTTGAAACATAACGTGCTGTGTAGTTGGGATAAGTGCTCCGTATGTAGTGGACAATGGCTTGGAGTAAATGCGTCTTTCCCAGGCCCGCCCCTCCATGAATAAAGAGCGGGTTGTAACTCCTTCCAGGAGTTTCAGCCACGGCCAGAGCTGCTGCGTGTGCGAATCGATTGCTAGTGCCAGTAACAAATGATTCGAAAGTGTAGAGAGGTTGGATGGTGTCGGTATAGGAATCAGTGTGGCCGTTGTCAGAGTTGTTTGGAGTTCCCAAACGGTCCTGCAGATCAGGGGCGGGTGTTGAACTCGCTTCGATTTTTGGTTCCTCGATAATTGCTGGAGGTTGTTCAAGTTCAGGCTGCACTTCTATTTCAATGGCACTGGTCTCACATCCAGCATCAGCCAAAGCAGCTTCGACCATAGGTAGATATCTGTTTAATACTCTGTCCCGAATCACATTGCTAGGGGCAACCAATACGACGCGTTCAGAAGACATAGCGACCATATGAAGATCCCTAAATGAAGTGAGCCACACCGCTTCTGACACCTGACTTCTTAGAAGGCCCCGACAGGTGGTCCAAATAGCATCCACATTCAACCCCATCGAGTGTTCTACGTCGTTATTTTCTTGATTACTTAACGTTTCTTCAGTCACAAGGCCTCACAAGTCGCACGGTGTGGAAAACTTGTGGCTGTTGTGTAAAACCCCAAGATTCACTCAATCGCGAGTTGTGGAACCTAGCACTCCGTGGTGAAGAAGAGAAAATAAACTACTTTAAGTGGTAAAGTTGTAACCGATACGCCATATTTAGCACGTTGCGCGCGAGAACTGAGAAAAACGCCTCCAAACATGGACTTTCGAGGTGGATGTTTCTGTTTCGTCGCATTCCCCTCTAGGCTGAATCCGTTCCGGTGTAGTCGCATGACTCACCAGGCGAGATTTACCACTTTTATTCGATCGTCCGAAATTAAGAAGGCTCTTAAAGGCAATCGCGGACTCTAGATGCACCAGTGATCGCATAAAGATCACAGCTCTAGCTCCTTCCCCTTTGTGATCCTTCCTCGGACTCTTCTGCCCCTAGATGGAGGCTGAAAAATGAAACGTACCTTTCAACCCAACACTCGTCGACGAGCGCGTCGGCATGGCTTCCGCCATCGAATGTCAAGCAAAGCTGGACGCTCAATCATCCAAGCACGTCGTGCCAAAGGCCGGCACAGGCTGAGCGCTTGATAGACAGTTGTAACCAGAGAACCGATTTCGATTTACTAAAACGAGCTGCTCGATTTTCTGGCCAACATTATTGGATGATGTTCTCGCCCGATGTAACGCTGAGATGTCCGCGCGTTGCCTACGCGATAGGACGTAACTACGGAAATGCGGTTCAACGCAACCGCGTTCGCCGGCAAAGCCGATCAATTCTTCGAAGCCATGCGAACTCCATGCCTAAGGGTCGTTATTTGATTGGAGCAGTTAAGTCGATTCCTCGACCATCTTTTTCGGACCTCGAGGTAGACCTAAGCACTCTCATTTCGAAAGTGAACGCCTCGAAATGAACTTCCCCGCTCTGGTCTTAACGAAACTTATACGGCTCTATCAAGCCCTCACTAGCCGACGTCTTCCCTCTTGTCGCTATTCACCGACCTGTTCTAGATACGCCATCGAAGCTATTAACCAACATGGAGCCATGCGAGGGACGACTCTTGGTCTACGGCGTATTTGCCGATGCCACCCATGGGGTGGCTGGGGTTACGACCCCGTTCCCACACCGACACAAAGGGTCGACGCCTGATGTT
>PBOM01000054.1 GCA_002724355.1 Actinomycetota bacterium
GGTCGGCGTCGCCGGCTTACGGCCGGTTAAAAATCGTTTATGCCCCCCACCGTGATCGGCGAAGCCATGATGAATCGAACGAATGATGTTGTACTTGTCCGCGATCTTCGCGTGCCGCGGGAACAGCTCGCACACCTCCATGCCCGGCACATTCGTCTTAATCGGCATGAACTCGCCCCGGTATTCACTCGGGGCCTCCGGCTTCATGTCGTACATCTCCATGTGCGGCGGCCCGCCCGGCAGCCACACGAAAATGACGGACGTATCCTTGCCGGACTGGCCGGTCGGCGCATTCTTTGCCTGCGCCTCCAGCAATCCCGTCAAGCCCAGCCCGCAAGCCGTCCCGCCGATCTCCAAAAAAGATCGCCGCGAAACCGGTCCCGGGCAAAATGAGGTGGCCTTACTCATTGCAGTAATTATACGACGTTCAATGCGATTGGTCGATTCAAAATCAACCGTCCTGAAACAGTTCCACAATCCGGAAAGCTTTAAGTCACCGGATTTAGTTCCGGAATTGGCTCACCGAAGGGAAGCATTGGCATGGGGCGTCCGGCAAAGTCAGGAAACTCCATCGTGTAATCCACCCCAAGATGTTGGTACACCGTAGCCCACAAATCATTGGGAGTCATGGCACGCTGAATAGGCTCCTCACCCTTCTTGTTGGTGGCACCAATCACCTGTCCGGTGCGCATACCTCCACCTGAAACGAGCATGCTCATCGCGCGGGCCCAGTGATCGCGCCCAGGCTGGGATACCTTGGTTTTTATTCCTGTGCCATAGGCGATGCGCGGGGTACGCCCAAATTCGCCGGTCACTACCAGCAACACCCTCTTATTCAACCCCCGCGCGTGTAGATCTTCCACCATCGCACTGACGACCTTGTCATAAATTGAAAGCCGCACCCTGGCCTCATCAAAAATGTGGCAGTTCACCGCATGTGAATCCCAATTAAAGGCGCCGTACTTTGGCATCTTGATGCCGGACACATACGGGTTCTCCATCACCACTGTCACCCACGGGACACCCCGCTCGACAAGCCGGCGGGCAAGGATGGCGCGCTGCCCCCATTCATGCCGGCCAAAGCGATCACGCAAAGAATCCTTTTCTTTTGAGAGATCAAACGCCTTACGGACCTTTGGGCTGGTCATCATTTCCATCGCCTTGCGGTTGAAAATATCCATGCTACCCAAGAGTCCACTGGCGTCGACGTCGCGGCGCAAATTGTCGAAGCCATTCAGCAGCGTGTTGCGATCGCCCAGCCGATCGGCCGTCGTGCGTTCCAGCGTCACATTCTCAATTTTGAAATCCGATGCTGTGGGATCAGCTGAAACACGAAACGGATGCCTGTGGCTACCCAGATAAGCCGATCCGAAACTAAAGGTGTCCACCTTTTTTACCCGTCGATCGCCCAGCACGATGTAATTGGGCAAACCCTGTGTTTTGCGAACCCCATCCAGTGCGGCGGATGCCATTGAGCCGACGCAGGGTGTGTCATTTACAAAAGTGCCCGTCCCTGGCGTGGACGGTTTCCGCCCAGTCAGAAAACGCCTGTGTCCATCAGGATGATTGGCAAACCCATGATGAATGGACCGGATGATGTTGAACTTATCGGCAATCTTCGCATGCTGCGGCAATAGCTCGCACACCTCAATGCCGGGCACATTTGTCTTAATAGGCATGAACGGGCCGCGATACTCCTTGGGAGCCTCGGGCTTCATGTCATACATCTCCATATGGGGTGGACCACCCGGCAACCACACGAAAATCACGGAGGTATCCTTACCCGATTGACCTACTGTCATCGACCTGGCTTTTGCCTCGAGCAACCCGGCCAGTCCCAAGCCACAAGCCGCGCCACCCATCTCAATGAATGAACGCCGCGAAACCGGCCCCGGACAAAATGAAGTACCGTCACTCATCTCCGTTATCCTAAGATAGTAAGCCGATTATGAAAATTGAAAATTAGCATGCCTTGTTATAAAAATATTTCTGCTGAAATTCTGGTTACGGATGGAACACCGAAGAATCAAAGTACCTCGCTTTAAACGAGAACGCCGCGCAATGGTTTGTTGCGTTTTGATTTTGGGTTTCGTCACAATCTTGTTGTTTCTATACGATGCAATTTACGGGGACATGGTTTTTTTCCCCCTCTACGATTGGGTTTTCGGGGATCAAGAATTCTATCCTACAGTCATATTGCTCATTATTATATTTGGGGTTTTTTCATATCCTCTTTTTAAAGCCTTAGTATTGGAACTGCGTGAGAGAGCTGAATGGCGACGGCAGCTAGAATCAAAGCTGACCAAATGCAAGCAGCTAATGGAGCAGTTTAAGGGGCAGAGGCTTTCGGTAGATCGCCAGAACCACCTTCGCAGACGCGTTCCACTGTACTCAAAATTACCCGATCATCTAATACCTAAACTGGAAGAACGCATGCTCCAGTTTTTGGAGGTTGTGGAATTTAAGGGAAAAAAGATTCGAAGAGTCACCAAGAAAATGCGGGATATTGTGGCTGCCGAAGCTTGTCTCTTGATAGTAAACCGAAGCCTAGAGGATTACATCCATCTTAAGGTCGTTGAAATCTGGGGAGATCCGATAGAAAAATTGGATAATGGCATTGTAATCGTCGGCAGTGCCTTTCAAGACCAGTGCGTCCAATTGTGGTGGCGGGATGTTGATGATAACCTGCCTGATGGAGAGGACAACTCCAACACCATTCTGCACGAATTCGCCCATATTCTGGATTTTGCTGGTGACGACGAATCCAACGGTATTCCGGTTAGTGAAGATTCCCCGGATTACAAAGAATGGGAAACGATGTTGAAGCATGAATATCTCCGCAGGCAGATAGCACACGCCTTCGGTCGGGGTCATGTTATAAATGATTACTCGATTTCAAGGGATGACCAAGTGGAATTCTTTTCCTGTGCCACCGAGTCATTTTTTGAGCGGCCTAAAGAATTGAGAGAAAAACACCGGAGAATTTATAAGTGCNTGAAAAATTTCTACCGCCTCGATCCGGCAGAGTGGTAAACAGGTTTCCCCAACTTGGTGATAATACCAGAAAAAACAAATCCTCTAAACCAACTCCCCAATCGGNTTGCCGCTGGGCAAATAAGGGAACGGGCGGCCGAGTAGGTCGTGAAACACTTCATCTGACGGCACACCCATCTGGCGATACATCGTGGCAAGTATGTCGTTGAAGGGTGTTGGCCGATCCTTGGGCACGTCGCCNGCCTTGGTGCTGGAGCCNACCACTACGCCGCGCTTCAGCCCACCGCCGGCAAGCATCACCGAGCACACCTGATTCCAGTGGTCACGCCCGCCGTCCTTGTTGATCTTCGGCGTGCGGCCAAACTCGCCATACACCGCCACCAAGGTGCTNTCCAGCAAGCCGCGTTCGTCGAGGTCATCCAGCAGCGCGCTGATGGCGCGGTCGGTCGGCGGCAGCAGCTTGTTTTTCATCACGTCAAAAATNCGNTGATGATTGTCCCAGTCCTGGCCGGTCTTTTGGTTCAGGTTAAAATTCACCAGTGTGTAAGGCACACCTGCCTCGGCCAGTCGCCGCGCGAGTAGCGCCTGCTGCCCCCACGAGTGCGCGCCATAACGCTCGCGCACCTTGCGCGGTTCGCGACTGAGATCGAACGCCCCGCCTGCAGCCCCACCGGCGAGCATCTCCGCCGCGCGCTGACTGTAGGCGTCCAGCCCGTCCGTCACGCCGGGCAACTGATCCACACTCTGCAACAACGCCAGCCGATCGGCCAGTCGCCGGGTGGAAAGGCTCTCGCTGAGCGTGAGGTTGCGCGGCCCGGCGAATGGCTGCGCGATACTGCCCGAGGGCATGCCGGAATCCATCGGCTCATATGCCTTGCCCAGTTGGCCCGCCGNGGCGTAATGCACGCGCACGCCCAACTGCCCGCTCTGCGGCACCGTCACGTACGGCGGCAAGCCCGGTGTGCGGCCGCCGCATTCCTTGGCGATTACCGCGCCCATGCCNGGATGCACGCGGTTCACGTCATTCGTCGTCGTGTTGGCGCCCTTGAGCGTCCAGCCGGTAAGCGTCATGTGAATGGCCGTCTCGTGGCTGGGCGAATCGACGAATGCGCTGCGCACAATGTTAAACTGGTGCATGCGCTTGGCCAGCATCGGCAGATGCTCCGCGAAACGCACCCCAGGCACGCTGGTGCGGATGTCGCCAAANGTGCTCTTGTACGCCGTGGGCGCATCNGGCTTGGGATCNAAGCTCTCGTAATGCGACANGCCGCCTTGCAGGAAAATCACGATGATCTGTTTGGCCGGCGAATCCGCTTTTGCCTGTGCCTTCAGCAAACCCGGCCACATCATTGCCCCCGCCAACGCCCCGCCACCGGCGATCCAGTCCCGCCGAGTCATCGANGCCATGTCCATCCGNTCACTCATCGCGTCTTATCCTAAGACGAACCGTTGCCATCGTCGAATTCAAAATAGCATTCCGGCTTCTGCCCTGCGGCTTTGACTTTCAACTTGTCACTTTTTACTTTCGTCCCATGCACCTCCCCGCGCTGCTGCTTTTCCTGTTTACGTTCCACGCATTTGCCGCCGACAAGATTTTCCGTGCCGGCGCCGCCGCCAGCAACGTTACCCCATGGCTCGGCGTCTCCATGCCCGGTGGATTCACCGATCGTCGTGCCACGAGAATCCACGACGAACTGTATGCCCGTTGCCTCGTGCTGGATGACGGCCAAACCAAGCTGGCCATCGTCGTGGTCGATAACTGCATCCTGCCCCGCGATGTGCTCGATCGCGCCAAGGCAATGGCGCAGAAAACCACCGGCATCCCTGCTGCCCACATGCTCGTCAGCGCCACCCACACCCACTCCGGCCCAGCCGCCATGGATATCGCCATGTGCAAGGCCGACCCCGAATACCAAGCCTTTCTCGCTCGACGCATTGCCGATGGCATCCAGCGCGCCGTTGCCAATCTTGCGCCAGCAAAGATCGGTTGGGGCTTTGGTGAACTGCCCTCGGAAGTCTTCAATCGCCGCTGGCACATGAAGGATGGCGGCATCAATGAAAACCCCTTCGGCAACAAGGACGACAAGGTGCGCATGAACCCGCCGCGCCGCAGTCCGTTGCTCGACCGACCCGCTGGCCCCACCGATACACAGGTGCCAGTGCTTTCGGTGCTGCACGCCGATGGCCGACCGTTGGCACTGCATTCGAACTATTCACTGCATTATGTGGGCGGCACGGGCGCCGGCACCATCTCCGCGGATTACTTCGGCGTGTTTGCCGATCGCATTCAGGAGCTGCTCAAGGCTGATCGGCAGCAACCACCCTTTGTTGGCATGCTTTCCAACGGCACCAGTGGCGACATCAACAACATCAACTTCCAAGGGGTTCCTGCGGGCCGACCGCTCTACGGCCAAATCAATTTTGTGGCTAATAAACTCGCCGATGAAGTGCTGCGTGTGCAAAAAAAAATCAAGCACCACGACTGGGTTGCCCTCAAGGCCGTGCAAAAGGATATCACCCTCGGCGTGCGGCGACCTCAGCCCGATGAAGTCGCCCGCGCCAAGCAAATGCTCAAGGACGCCAAGGATCCCAAGCGCCTGACCACCTTTGAGGTGTACGCGCAAGAAACCGTTAACCTTGCCAAACATCCGCCGCGCATACCCGTTCCAGTGCAGGCACTGCATATTGGCAGCTTGCGCATCTGCGCCATTCCCTGTGAACCCTTTGCCGAGGTCGGCCTGGCCTTGAAGGATAGACGTAAGGACACCTTCGTGATTGGCCTCGCCAACGGTTACTACGGATACCTACCCACCGCCCGGCAATTGGCCCTTGGCGGCTATGAGACGTGGCGCAGCAGCTGGAGTTTTCTGGAAGTTGACTCAGCCAAACGCGTCATCAACACTCTGGAGAAATTGATGGAATGAAGAAGTGCGAGTCCTGCCTCTGCAAGGCGCCTCGATTAACGGACAAATGAAACCCACCTTCATAGCTTTGTTGGCTTTGTGTGTTGCGGGGTGTGGGAAGAAGGAGGGCCCGAAATCTCAAGACCAGGCGAAAGCACCTTCAAAACCTGCTGTTCAAAATTCGCAAACGGGTCAGCCCAAAGCGGAAGCCAAGAAACCCGGCACCGTCCTCTGGGAATTTGAAACGGGAGATCCTGTGTCCTCCTCCCCTGCCATCGGTTCTGATGGCACGGTTTACGTCGGGTCATGGGACCACAAGCTCTATGCCATCAATGGCAAGACTGGGGTCAAGCTATGGGAATTTGAAACGAGATTTGCTGTGGTCTCCTCCCCCGCCATCGGACCTGATGGCACGGTTTACGTCGGGTCAGATGACAACAAGCTCTATGCCATCAATGGCAAGACTGGGGTCAAGCTATGGGAATTTGCAACGGGAGATGAAGTGTACTCCTCCCCCGCCATCGGCTCTGATGGCACGGTTTACGTCGGGTCA